>NZ_JBHXJE010000052.1:0-45590 GCF_042723275.1 Streptomyces sp. NPDC058373
GAGGGCGGGGACGGGCCGGGGTGCCCCCGCAGCAAACTGACAACCTCGGCCGCCTTGAAGCGACTGACCCTTGAGCTGTCAGTTTGTGAGGAGGTGCCCCGGACCGGCCCCGCCCGCGCCACCCGGCGAACGAACCGCGAACCCCAAGCCCGGCCGGCGCTTGAGGCCATCTTGGGCCGGCACGGGCGAGCCGCGGCGCAGCCACACCCCAGCCCGGCCGGCGCTTGAGGCCAGCAGTGACCGGCACAGCCGAGACGGGCAGACGGCCAAAAGACAGCCCGGCCGGCGCTTGAGGCCAATCGGTGACCGGCACGGACGAGCGGCGGCGCGGCCAAAGACAGCCCGGCCGGCGCCTGAGGCCACAGCCGCGCCGCGGCGCAGCCAGGGCCCGACCGCCCCGGGGCCGGCTAGCCGCCCCGGGGCCCGCCGCGGACGGCCCGCACCAGAGCCTGGGCCCGAGGATCGTTGGTGACGGTCTTCTGCAGGCCGTTGGTGACATAGCCGAAGGCAACCCCACTCTCGGGATCGGCGAAGCCGAGCGACCCCCCGCGCCCGGGATGGCCGAAGGACCCGTCGGCGAGGAGCGGCGAGGCGGGGCCGTGCAGCATGAAGCCGGGTCCGAAGCGGGTGGGGACGACGAGGACGCGGTCCGGCCCCTCGGACTCGACGGTGCGGGCGAGGGCGAGCGTGGCCGGGGCGAAGAGCCGCGGCCCGTGCTCGACGGCACCGATGAGGGAGGCGTAGAAGCGGGAGAGGGCGTGCGCGGTGGCGATCCCGTTGGCGCCGGGGAGTTCGGCCGCGTGGTACGCCGGGGAGTTCTCGTCGGCCGCCGGCTGGACGGCGTCGAAGGCCCGCCGGGTGAGCGAGTCGGGGTCGCGGTAGGCGGCCTGGACGTTCCGCTTCGGCCGCAGCCGGGGCCCCTGCCCGGGGTGGTCGGGAGCGTCCACGGGCCCGGAGCGGCCGACCCGGTCCTTCTCGGCGGCGGGCAGCCCCACCCACAGGTCGAGGCCGAGCGGCCCGGCGATCTCCTCGGCGACGTAGCGGCCCAGCGATTCCCCGGTGACGCGGCGGACGAGTTCGCCGGTGAGCCAGCTGTAGGTCTGCGCGTGGTAGCCGTGCTCCGTGCCGGGCTCCCAGACGGGGGCCTGCGCGGCGACGGCCGCCGCGCCGGTGCCGGGGCGGGCGGCCTCCTCGGGGGTGAGCGGCCGGTCGAGGACGGGGACGCCGGCGCGGTGGGCGAGGAGGTGCCGGACGAGGGTGCGGCCCTTGCCCTTGGCGGCGTACTCGGGCCAGTAGGTGCTGACGGGCGCGTCGAGGTCGAGGCGGCCGCGCTGGTGGAGGAGGAGCAGGGCGGCGGCGGATACGCCCTTGGTGACGGAGTGGACGACCTGTGCCGTGCCGCGCTCCCAGGGGGCCGTGCCGTCGTGGTCGCGGGTGCCGGCCCACAGGTCGACGACGGGGCTGCCGTAATGGTGGACGGTGACGGCGGCGCCGCGGTCGCCGAGCTGGGCGAAGTTGCGGGTGAAGGCGGCGCGGACCGGCTCCCAGCCGGGGGCGACCGTGCCGTGGACGGCGACGGGGGCCGGCGCGGGCTCCTGCTCGTCGGGGGTGGGGTGGCCGGTGGCCTCGGCGGTCTCGTTCACCGTCCCATGGTCACAGACGCGGAGGTGGGGGCGTACGGGGGTCCGGGAGGGCCGGTTCGGCGGCCCGGTCACCGTGGGCAGGCGGGAGCACACGGAGAGCGGGAAAGTAAAGGTTTCGTCAGGTGGATTTCAGCCTTTTATGGGATATTCGTCGCATAAGGGCCGAGCTTCTGGGCGATAACAGCACAGGAGTACAGGGGTTCCGACGCCGTCGACGGACCGGGCGGCACCGTACGTACCGGTCCGGCCCGCACGCCGGGCGGCCGGAACCCACCGGACGAGTGCCGCGACGGCCCGGCCACCGGCCGCCTTCGCCCCAGGAGGACAGAACCGATGACTGCCGCAGTCGAGCAGCGCGCCCGTGGATACATCGTCACCGACGGCAACGACCACTTCGCCGTCCCGGTCCTGCTGCGGTACGCCCCCGAGGCGGCGGGCGAGGAGTGCCCGGTCGTCCTCCACTTCCCCGGCGGCGGCTTCGCCTCCCCGGACCGGGAGATCGCGCGCGCCCTGCTGGAGACGGGGCTGCGCAGCCCCTGTACGGAGGGCGCGGTGCGGGTGTGGCCGTGCGGGCGGGTGCAGACCGTCGTGGAGTTCCACGGTCCCGGCGACGAGCCGCTGGTCATCCAGTTCGACGCGGTGGTCCTCATCCGCTTCCTGCGGCGTACGCACGCGGAGGGCCCGCTGGCGGAGCCCGCGGTGGCGGCCGCCCCCGTCGCCACCACGCCCTCGTCCGGCCAGACCGGCTCCGCCACCGCGCCCGCCAAGGCGGGGGGTCCGGCCCCGACCGTCACACCCGGCTGACCAGGCGGACCGGCCACCCCCGGCGCCGGGCCCCCAACGCGGGAAACCCCGCGCCGACGAGCGGCGCGGGGCTCCCGAGGGGACGCGGGATCAGACGGAGACCGTCTCCCGGTCCTCCTTCCCCTCGGCCGAGGGGCCGTCCAGCTTCTTGCGGAGCTTGTCGCCCTCCACGTCGAAGTCGGGCAGGGCGCGGTCCAGCCAGCGCGGCAGCCACCAGGCGCGCTTGCCGAGCAGGGCGAGGACGGCCGGGACGATCGCCATCCGCACCACGAAGGCGTCGAAGAAGACGGCGATGGCGAGGCCGAAGCCGATCATCTTGATCATCTGCTCGGTGGAGCCGATGAACCCGGCGAAGACCGCGATCATGATGACCGCCGCCGCCGTCACGACACGGGCGCCGTGGCGGAAGCCGGTGGTGATGGCCTGGGCGGGCGACTCCCCGTGGACGTACGCCTCCCGCATGCGGGTCACCAGGAAGACCTCGTAGTCCATGGCGAGGCCGAAGACCACGCCGACCATCAGGATCGGCATCACGCTCATGATCGGTCCCGGCTGCTCGACCCCGAAGAGTCCGCCGAGCCAGCCCCACTGGAAGACCGCGACGACGGCGCCGAGTGCGGCGACCACGGAGAGCAGGAAGCCGAGCGCGGCCTTGAGCGGCACCAGGATCGACCGGAAGACCACCATCAGCAGCAGGAAGGCGAGGCCGACGACGAGCGCCAGGTACGGCAGCAGCGCGTCGTTCATCTTCTGCGAGAAGTCGATGTTCATCGCGGTGGCGCCGGTCACCAGGACCTCGGCGCCGTCCTCGGCCTTGAGCTCGTCGCCCAGGTCGCGGATGTCGTGGACGACCGTCTCCGTCTCGGTGGAGTTGGGCCGGTCCTTGGGGATGACGGTCAACATCGCGGTGTCGCCGGCCTTGTTCGGCTGCGCCGGGGTCACGGCGACGACGTGCTCGTTCTTGGCGATCTCCCCGGAGATCTGCTTCAGGGCGGCGTCGCCGTCCCTGCTGTCCTTGAGGTCGGCGACGACGACCAGCGGGCCGTTGAAGCCGGGGCCGAAGCCGTCGGAGAGCAGGTCGTACGCCTTCCGCGGCGAGCTGGACTGCGGCTGGGCGCCGTCGTCCGGCAGGCCCATCTCCAGCGAGGCGGCGGGGATCGCGATGACGCCCAGGCCGATCACACCGGCGAGCAGCACCATGACCGGGCGGCGCTGCACGAAGCGGGCCCAGCGGGTGCCGCCGTTGTCGCGCGGCGCGTCGCCGACGACGACCTCGCCGGTGGTGGCGGCCTGCTCCGCGGCGGCCTTGCGCGCCTTGCGGTCCTTGCGCGAGACGATCCGCTCACCGGCGAAGCCGAGGAAGGCCGGGATGAGGGTGATCGCGACGAGGACGGCCAGCACGACGGTGCCGGCGGCGGCCACACCCATCTTGGTCAGGATCGGGATGTTGACGACGGCCAGGCCCGCCAGGGCGATGACCACGGTCAGGCCGGCGAAGACCACGGCGGAGCCGGCGGTGCCCACGGCCCGCCCGGCGGCCTCCTCGCGCTCCCGGCCCTCGGCCAGTTCGGCGCGGTAGCGGGAGACGATGAAGAGGGCGTAGTCGATGCCGACGGCGAGCCCGATCATCATCGCGAGGGTCGCGGTGGTGGAGCCGAGGTCCATGACCGAGGCGAGCGCGGTGATGGTGGAGACGCCGATGCCGACGCCGATCAGCGCGGTGATCAGCGGCAGTCCGGCGGCGACCAGCGAGCCGAAGGTGACGACCAGGACGATGCCCGCGACGACCACGCCGATGACCTCGGTGATCCCGGTCTCCGGCATCACCATCAGCGCGTCACCGCCGATCTCCACGGTCATGCCGCCCTCACGGGCGTCCTCGCCGGCGCTCTCCAGGGAGTCGCGGGTCTCCTCGGTCAGCTCGAAGGAGCTGACGTCGTAGGTGACGGAGATGTAGGCGGTGGTGCCGTCCTGGCTGACCGCCGGGGCCTTCGGGTCGAAGGGGTCGGCGACGGACGCGATCTGGTCCGAGCCGTCCTTCAGCTCCTTGACGATGCCGGAGACCTCGGCCTGGTTCTCCGGGGCGGTGATCTTCTCGCCCTCGGGCGCCTTGAAGACGACGCGGGCGGAGGCCCCGTCGGCGCTCTGGCCGGGGTAGCGCTCTTCCAGCAGGTCGAAGGCGCGCTGCGCCTCCGTGCCGGGTATGGAGAAGGAGTTGGAGGTCGCGGTGGACGCGGAGGCGGCGCCGAATCCGGCGAGCGCCAGCAGCGCCACCCACACCAGGGCGACGAGGCGGCGGCGCCGGAAGGCGAACCGGCCGATCGAATACAGGAAAGTGGCCACGGAGGGCGTACTCCCGTTCAGGTCGTAGGGGTCGGGACACAGGTGCTCAGCCCGACGACGAGAGCGGCGTGTCGGTCAGGTACGGGCGGGCGGGTGCCTGCCGCGCCGGGGGCGCGGCGTGTTCGTACGCGGCTGCGCTGTGCGGTTGTTGCGGCGCCCGGCCCCTGGCCGGGGCGGGCGGCGCGGTCAGACTCCGAGGGCGGGGAAGACCACGGAGTGCACGTAGTGGCGGAGGAAGGCCCGGTCCACCGGCCGGTTCTCGATGAGCAGTCGCGCGGCGAGCGCGCCGATCATCATGTGCGGTACGTAACCGAGCGCCGGGTTGTCGGCCGCGACCTCGCCGCGGTCGACGGCCCGGCGCAGCAGTGTGTCGACGCCCTCGGTCTCCGGGTTGACCAGTTGGTGGATCAGCGCGTCGTGGAGTTCGGCACTGGCCGACGCCGCCTGCATCAGGCCGCGCATCAGCGCGGTGTCCTGCTCCAGGCGGTCGTCGTCGGTCATCTCCAGGACGGCTTCGAGGTCGCCGCGGAGCGAGCCGGTGTCCACCGCGTCGAGGAGGACCGGCTTCTCGCATCTGAGCGCCCGCACGACCAGTTCGGCCTTGCTCCCCCACTGGCGGTAGAGGGTGGCCTTGCTGATGTGGGCGCGGGCGGCGACGGCGTCCATCGTCAGGGCGTCGTACCCCACTTCACGGAGCAGGTCGAGCACGGCGGCGTAGAGCTCGCCCTCCCGCTCGGGTGTGAAGCGTGTGCCTGCCATGCTGGTGTCTCCTTGCCGCCTGCCGGCTCCGGGGCGCGGGCGCGCACCGGTGACGAACCCGTCCGCGAAACGAAACCGTTTCGTACAGCCGTATCTGACGGTACCCCGCTGGGGAAGCCCGCGGCGCCTCTTCCCGTGTGCCCTCGGCCACACGGCCGCAGACGCGGGAGCGGACGGCGGCCCGGCGCCCGAGTTGCCGCCCCGGCGCGGCGGGAAAAGCATGGAGTGGTGAGTGCCGACGCCGCATACCTCCGCTTCCCCGACCTCCACGAGGACCGCCTCTGCTTCGTCGCCGAGGACGACCTGTGGCTGGCCGACCTGCCCGGCCCCGGGCAGTCCGCGCCGGGCCGGGCGTGGCGGGTGACCGCCGACCGCACCCGCCTGGGTCTGCCGCGCTTCTCGCCGGACGGCAGCCACGTCGCGTACACGTCGTGGCGCAGCCTCGACCCGGAGATCTACCTCGCCCCCACCGCCGGCGGCCCGGTCCGCCGCCTCACCTACTGGGGGAACCAGGACACCCGGGTCCGCGGCTGGTACCCGCCGGGCCACGAGTCGGTCGGCGAGATCATCGCCGTCTCCTCCCACGGCCAGCCCTTCTCCTACGTCACCTGGGCGTACAGCCTGCTCACCGACGGCTCACCGGGGAGCAAACTCCCCTGGGGCCCGGTCACCGACCTGACCGTCGGCCTGGTCGGGGGCGAGTACCGCACCCTGCTGCTCACCGGCACGCCGCCGCACGAACCGGCGTACTGGAAGCGGTACCGGGGCGGGGCGCAGGGACGGCTGTGGCTGCACGGGGAGCGGCTGCTGCCCGGTCTCGACGGGCACCTCGACTCGCCGATGATCGTCGACGGCCGGATCGCCTTCCTCTCCGACCACGAGGGCATCGGCAACCTCTACTCATGCGCCCCCGACGGCACCGACCTGCGCCGCCACACCGACCACGACGCCTTCTACGCCCGGCACGCCTCCAGCGACGGGCACCGCGTCGTCTACCAGTGCGCAGGCGACCTGTGGATCGCCGACGACCTCGCCCCGGACTCCGTGCCGCGCCGCCTCGACGTCCGCCTCGGCGGGCCGCGCACGGGCCGGCGCCCCTACCAGGTCCCGGCCGCGCAACACGTCGGCGGCCTCTCGGTGGACGCCACCGGCCGGGCCAGCGCCGTCAACGTCCGCGGCAGCCTCTACTGGCTGACCCACCGCGACGGCCCCGCCCGCACCATCGCCGACGCCCCCGGCGTCCGCACCCGCCTGCCGGAGATGCTCGGCTCGGGCGGCACCGTCGCCTACGTCACCGACGCGGGCGGGGACGACGCCGTGGAGATCGCCTACCTGCCGCGCGCCACCGGCGGCCGCCCCAAGCGGCGGCTGGCGGGCGGGCGCCTGGGCCACGTCCTGGAGATCGTCGCCGACCCGGCCGGGGAACGCATTGCCCTCGCCTCCAACGACGGGCGGCTGCTGATCCTGGACGCCACCGACCCGGTCGGCGACACCGTGCTGGCCCCGGCGCCCGAGGGGGAGCGGGCCCCGGAGGCCGAGGTGGTCATCGAGGACGACGCACCGCTGACCGAACTGGTCCGCTCCGCCAACGGGCCCGTCCGCGACCTGGCCTTCTCCCCCGACGGCCACTGGCTGACCTGGTCGCACCCGGGCATCGGCCGCTCGCTGCGGCAGATCAGGATGGCCCGGGTCACCGAGAGCGACCCGCAGATCGTGGACGTCACCAACGGCCGCTTCGAGGACGAGAGCCCGGTCTTCACCCGCGACGGCCGCTACCTGGTCTTCCTCTCCTGGCGCGGTTTCGACCCGGTCTACGACGTGCACACCGGCGACCTCTCCTTCCCGCTCGGCTCGCGCCCCTACCTCGTACCGCTCTCCTCGGCGACCCCCTCGCCGTTCGCCCTGCTCCCCGACGGGCGCCCGGCGGCGGGCGGCATGGACCCCTCGGACGCGGACCCGGAGGACGGCGCGGCCATGGTCGAGGTGGAGGGGCTGGAGAGCCGGGTCACGCCGTTCCCGGTGGCCGCCTCCAAGTACTCGTCGCTCTGCCCGGTGGCGGGCGGCGGGGTGGTCTGGCTGCGCTGGCCGATCTCCGGCGCGCTCGGCGAGACCTTCGCCAACCCGGCCGACACCTCCGGGCGCCCCACCCTCGAACACTTCGACATCGTCCGGGGCCGCCGCACCGAACTCGTCCGCCACCTCGACTCGTTCGCCCCCAGCGGCGACGGCACCCGCCTGGTCGTGCTGGACGAGGGCGATCTGCGCGCCATGCCCGCCACCGAGCAGGGCGACGACGACACCTCGGTCTGGCTCGACCTGCGCCGCATCCTGCACGAGGTCACCCCTCCCGCCGAGTGGCGCCAGGCGTACGCGGAGGCCGGGCGGCTCACCCGGGACTACTTCTGGGACCCGGAGATGTGCGGCATCGACTGGCCGGGCGTCCTCGACCAGTACCGGCCGCTGGTGGAACGGGTCGCCACCCCGGACGAGTTCGCCGACCTGCTCCGCGAGGTCCTCGGCGAACTCGGCACCTCGCACGCCTACGTCTCCCCCGCCCGCCGCAACGAGGGCCCGCCCCACTACCAGCGCGCGCAGGGCCTGCTCGGCGCCAACCTGGTCCGGGTCGGCGACCAGTGGCTGATCCGGCGCATCCTGCCGGGCGACTCCTCGGACACCAAGGCCCGCTCCCCGCTGGCCGGGACCGGCATCCGCGAGGGGGCCGCGCTCACCCATGTCGACGGGCGCCCGGTGGACCCGGTGACCGGGCCGTACCCGCTGCTGGCGGGGGCGGGCGGCACCACCGTCGAGCTGACCTTCCGCGCGGCCGAGGGCGGGCGTTCGCGCCGGGTCGCCGTGGTGCCGCTGGTGGACGAGCGGCCGCTGCGCTACCAGGACTGGGTGGCCCGGCGCCGCGAGGTGGTCCGCGAGCTGTCCGGCGGGCGGTGCGGCTATCTGCACATCCCGGATCTGGGCGGCTCGGGCTGGGCCCAGTTCAACCGCGACGTGCGCATGGAGGTCTCCCGCCCGGCGCTCATCGTGGACGTCCGCGGCAACGCCGGAGGCCACATCAGCGAGCTGGTCATCGAGAAGCTGACCCGCACCATCCTCGGGTGGGACCTCACCCGAGACGCGCAGCCCGTCTCCTACACCTCGAACGCGCCGCGCGGCCCGATCGTCGCCGTCGCCGACGAGGCGACCTCATCCGACGGCGACATGATCACCGCCGCCATCAAGCTGATGGGGCTCGGCCCGGTGGTCGGTTCACGGACCTGGGGCGGCGTCGTCGGCATCACCGGCCGCCACCGGCTGGGCGACGGCACGGTCATCACGGTGCCGATGAACGCCGCCTGGTTCGAGGCGTACGGCTGGGGCGTGGAGAACCACGGCGTGGAGCCCGACCTGGAGGCGCTCCGCACGCCGCTGGACTGGGCCGAGGGGCACCACGCGGTCCTGGACGACGCGGTCCGCCTCGCCCTGGAGCTGCTGGAGCGCGAGCCCGCGAAGAACCCGCCGGACCACTCCGGCGTACCGGACCTGGCGAGGCCGCCGCTGCCGCCGAGGCCGCAGGACGAGTGAGCGGGCACCGGGGGATGCGGGCGGCGGCCGGGCGTGCCAGGCTGGACATTGTTCACATATGCCGCCCGTCGCCACCAGGGAGTGACCCGCCATGGGCCTCATGGACCAGTTCAGGAACAAGGCCGAACGCCTCGCCGACCAGGCCAAGGAGAGGATGTCCTCCTCCAAGGACGCCGCCTCGAAGGAGGCCGGCTCGCACGACCGGTCCGACTCCGGACGGTCGCACGGCAAGCACAGCCGCTCCCGCGAGGGCCACGAAGGCCACCCGAGGCGCGGCCACCACCACAACCAGTGACGCCACCGTCGGCACACCGGGGCCCGGTCCGTCCCCACGGACCGGGCCTCAGCGCTTCCCGGGAGTGGCCGCTCAGCCCGCCCGGTGCTTCTCGTCGGCCGCGCCGCCCGACCCGACCAGTCCGGTCGGGACCTGGCCCAGCCGGGGCCCGAACCGCCTCATCTCACGCTGCCCGACGGTGGCGATGATCCCCGGCAGGTACCCGCGGACCGACTGCATCCCGCGCAGCCACCGCTGGGCGTACACCTTGCTGGAGCGCCGCTCGATCCCCGCCACGATCCGGTCGACGGCCGGGTCCAGCGGGTACGTCTTGTTGGCCGGCCACGGCAGCCGCTGACGCAGCTCGCGCATGACGTCGTCCTCGTCGGCCCCGCGCACCATGTCGGTGTCGGTCCAGCTCAGGTACCCGATGCCGACCTTCACCCCCTGGTACGCCACCTCGGCCCGCAGGCAGTTGGCGTACGCCTCGACGCCCGACTTGGAGGCGCAGTACGCCGACATCATCGGCGCCGGGGTGATGGCGGCGAGCGAGGCGATCTGGAGGAGGTAGCCGCGGCTCTCCTTCAGCACCGGCAGGAAGGCCCGCGCGGTGACGGCCGAGCCGATGAGGTTGACCTCGACCACCCGGCGCCAGGCGACCGGGTCGGACTCCTCGAAGGGGCCGCCCGCCGCGACACCGGCGTTGGCGACCACGATGTCGATCTTCCCGAACCGCGCCTTGACCTCCTGCGCGACCTGCGCGAGCGCCTCGTGGTCGGTGACGTCGGCGTACCACCAGTCGGCCTCCGAGGGCAGCCGCCCGGCGACCGCCTTCAGCTCGTCCGGCTCCAGGCCGATCAGCGCCACCTTCGCGCCGCGCGCCGACAGCTTGCGGGCGAGCAGCTCCCCGACCCCGCGTGCGGCGCCGGTGACGACCGCGACCTGTCCCTCCAGGCTGACCTTGCTCATGCCCCCTCCTTCACCTGTGTGTCCCCGGCCCGCGGACGCGGGTCCCCGGGCGTGATGTACGTGGCGGCCAGCTCCCGGAGGCGCGCGGTGACGGCCTCGGGCGCCTCTATCGGCGTCATGTGGCCCTGGCCGGTGAGTTCGGTCAGCCCCAGCCCGGCGGGGAGCGCGTCGGCGAGCGCGCGGGCGTGCACCGCCGGGGTGAGCCGGTCGGCGGTGCCGACGAGGACGGCGGTGGGCACGGTGAGCTCCCGCACCCCGCGCCGCAGGTCCAGCTCGGCCAGCACCTTCGACCAGCCGACCCGGGCCCGGCGCGGGCAGGCGTGCACGATGCGGGCGCAGGCGTCGACCCGCTCCGGCGCCGAACCGGGGCCCATGGTCCCGTACTTGAGGAGCTTCTTGGAGAGCGGTGTGACCGGGCCGAGCGGGGCCCGGGCGCCGAGCACCTTGCCGGTCAGCCAGGTCCGGGCCCGTCCGGGCCGCAGCGGCAGCACCGTCGACTCGGCGACCAGGTCGGCCGGGCCGGTGGAGCAGAGCAGTACGGCGGCGGCGTGGGCGCGGAAGGCGGGCCGGCCGGCGGCGGCCATCAGGGTCATGCCGCCCATCGAGTGCCCGGCGAAGACGGCTTTCTCGCCGGGGGCGAGGGTGGCGGCGGCGACCGCTTCCAGGTCGTCGGCGAGGGCGCGCGTCGAGTACGCGGTGTACGCGGCCGGGACAGGGCTGGCGCCGTGGCCGCGCTGGTCGTAGGCGATGACGCGGTGGTCGCGGGCGAGTTCGGCGATCTGGGCGGCCCAGAAGCGGGTGGAGCAGGTCCAGCCGTGGGCGAGGACGACGGCGGGCGCGCCCTCGGCGCCGTGCACCTCGACGTGGATGCGGGCTCCGTCGGCGGAGACGGCGGTCAGCTCCCGGTGCGGGGACGCCGTGGCACGGGGGCTCACGCGCCCACCCCGGCCTTCTTGCCGCGCGGGCCCTTGTCCTTGGGGGCGGAGCCGGGGGCGGGGCGCAGCACCTCGTACTCGGAGAGGTCGACGCGGCGGGTGGCGTTGCGGAACTCGGTGGTGGTGCCGGGCCAGACGGTGGTGTTGCGGCCGTTGGCGTCGAGGTACCAGCTGTTGCAGCCGCCGGTGGCCCAGACGGTCCGCTCCATCCGCTCCTGCACCTTGGCGTTCCACGCGGTGACGGCCGCGTCGCGGGCGTCGAGTGCGGCCTTGCCGCCGAGCACGTCGAGCTGGCGGAGGTAGTCGGCCATGTAGTTGAGCTGGGACTCGATCATCAGGATCATCGAGGAGTTCCCGAGGCCGGTGTTGGGGCCGATGATCGTCATCCAGTTGGGGAACCCGGCGGCGGTGGCGCCGCGCAGCGAGTTCATGCCGTCCTTCCAGGTGGCGGCCAGCGTCTCGCCCTGGTCGCCGACGACGCGTTCGGCGATCGGCATGTCGGTGACGTGGAAGCCGGTGCCGAAGATGATCGCGTCGACCTCGACCTCGCTGCCGTCGGCGCCGACCAGGGTGTTGCCGCGGATCTCGCTGAGCCCGGAGGCGACGAGGTCGACGTTGGGCTGGGCGATCGCCGGGTAGTACGTGTTCGACAGCAGGATGCGCTTGCAGCCGATGCGGTAGTCCGGGGTGAGCTTGGCGCGCAGCGCCGGGTCCTTGATGGCGCGGGCGATGTTCCGCTTGGCCAGCGTCTCGACGGCGCCCAGCTCGCCGGGCCGCTTGGTGAAGGCCTGCACCTGGAGTTCGCGGATGCCCCAGAGGATGCCTCGCCGCGCGGTGGCGGTGACGGGCAGCTTGCGGTGCAGCCACCGCTCGGCGCCGGTGACCTTGCGGTCCATGCGCGGCATGACCCACGGGGGCGTGCGCTGGAAGAGGGTGAGCCGGCCGACCTCCGGCTGGATGGCGGGCACGATCTGGATGGCGGAGGCGCCGGTGCCGATCATGGCGACGCGCTTGCCGCGCAGGTCGTAGTCGTGGTCCCAGCGGGCCGAGTGGAAGATCTTCCCGGGGAAGGTGTCGATCCCGGGGATGTCCGGCAGCTTCGGGTCGGAGAGCGGCCCGGTCGCGGAGACCACGACGTCGGCGGTGAGCGTTCCCTGGCTGGTCTCCACCTCCCACAGGAGCCGCTCGGTGTCCCAGCGCATCATCTTGACCTCGTGGTCGAAGCGGATGTGCGGGCGCAGCCCGAAGGTGTCGGTGACCTGCTCCAGGTACGCGCGGATGTGCCGCTGCCCGGAGAAGGTGCGCGGCCATTCGGCGTTCGGCGCGAAGGAGAAGGAGTACAGGTGCGAGGGGACGTCGCAGGCGCACCCCGGGTAGCTGTTGTCGCGCCAGGTGCCGCCGACCGAGCCGGAGCGCTCCAGGACGACGAAGTCGGTGATTCCCTCGCGGCGCAGCCGTACGGCGGCGCCGAGGCCGCCGAAGCCGGTACCGATCACGACCACCCGGACGTGCTCGTTCCGTTCCGCCT
Source organism: Streptomyces sp. NPDC058373 (assembly GCF_042723275.1). Taxonomy (NCBI): domain Bacteria; kingdom Bacillati; phylum Actinomycetota; class Actinomycetes; order Kitasatosporales; family Streptomycetaceae; genus Streptomyces; species Streptomyces sp. NPDC058373. Next base: position 12,832 of record NZ_JBHXJE010000052.1, read on the forward strand.
GCTGTTCCTTGTTCTGCACGGCCATGGCTTCGCCTCCCGCAACTTCTACCATCGCGCCAGCAATCACTGGCATGATTGGGAGAGTAGGGCAGCGGCATACCGATGGGTAGGGGTACGACAGAGGAAAGTTACCGGCGGTACGGCATAGGGTTCCCGCGTGGACGACGAAGGAGAGCGCGAGTACCGGACCGCCGAGCTGGCCAAGGCGGCCGGCATCACCGTGCGCACCCTGCGCTTCTACCGCGAACGCAAGCTCCTCCCGCCACCCCGCCGCGAGGGCCGCATCGCCTGGTACGACCACCACCACCTGGCCCGGCTGCGGACCATCGCCGCCCTGCTGGAACGCGGCCACACGCTCGGCGGCATCGCCGAACTCGTCACCGCCTTCGAGGAGGGCCAGGACGTCGGCGCCCTGCTCGGCGTCACGCCGACCGAGGAGACCCCGGTCCGCCTCTCCCCCGAGGAACTGGCCGACGCCTTCGCGGGCGAGGTCACCCCGGAGAACTTCGCCGAGGCCCTCAAACTCGGCTACCTCGCCACCGACGGCGACGAGATCGTCCACATCAGCCGCCGCCTCCTGGACGTCTCGGTCGCCCTCATCCGCGAAGGCGTCCCGCTGGCCGCCGTCATGGAGGCGGGCTCCCGCGTCCGCGTCCACGCCGACGCCCTGGCCTCCCTCTTCCTCGACACCATGGCCACCCACGCCCCCGAGGCCGACGTCGACCGGCTCAGGCCCCTGGCCAAGAGCGTGGTCGAGGCCGAACTGTCACTGGCCATGGACCGGCACATGGCGGGGAAGCTGGAGCGGGAGGTGAAGGAGGAGGCGGGAGGCGAGGGGTGAGGCCGGGGGCAGGGCTCGACCGAGGCCGGGAGCGCGGAGGGGCGAGGCGGGGGCGCCGGGCACGCCTCAGCGCCGCCGAAACCCCCGCCGCGCCCCCGGGACCGTGGCGTCAGCTCACTCGTAGACCACCGTCACCGGCGCGTGGTCCGACCATCGCTCCCCGTGCGTCGCCGCCCGCTCCACCTGACCCTTGACCGCCCGGGCGGTCAGCCCGGGGGTGGCGACGTGCAGGTCGATGCGCCAGCCGGAGTCGTTGTCGAAGGCGCGGCCCCGGTAGGACCACCAGGAGTACGGCCCGGCCTGGTCCGGGTGGAGCTCACGCATGACGTCGGCGTACCCGGCCTCGGCGTAGACCCGGTCGAGCCAGGCCCGCTCCTCAGGGAGGAAGCCGGAGGACTTGCGGTTGGCGCGCCAGTTCTTCAGGTCGGCCTCCTGGTGGGCGATGTTCCAGTCACCGCACACCACGACCTCACGGCCGTCCGCGGCGGCCCGCGCCCGCAGCCCCCGGAGGTACTCCAGGAACTCGGCCATGAACCGCTCCTTCTCGTCCTGCCGCTCCGTCCCCACCTCACCGGAGGGCAGGTAGAGGCTGGCCACCGTCACACCGGGCAGATCCGCCTCCACGTACCTCCCGCTCCCGTCGAACTCCGCGCTGCCGAACCCGACCCTCACCCGCTCCGGCGCCCGCCGCGTGAGCAACGCCACTCCGGCCCTGCCCTTCGCCGCCGCCGGCGCGAAGACGACGTGCCAGCCCTCGGGCGCCCGTACCGCGTCGGGCAGTTGGGACTCCTCGGCGCGCACCTCCTGGAGGCAGACGACGTCGGCGTCCGTGGCGGCGAGCCACTCGACGTAGCCCTTCTTGGCCGCGGCACGGAGGCCGTTTACATTCACAGTGGTGACGGTGAGCATCCCGGCACCCTACCGAGGCCGCACCTCGCCTCCCCACCTCCGCATAGAAGTACTCTGATCCGCATGACCATGCACACTCTGCGCCCGGTCGCCTTCGACCACCCCGACGCCGTCAAGCTGAACGACGAGGTCCAGCTCGAATACGCCGAGCGCTACGGCGACGACGGCGACGCCACCTGGCTCGACCCCGGCATGTTCGCCCCGCCGCGCGGCCTGTACCTGCTCGCCTACGACGAGCGGGGCCGCCCGGTGGCCTCCGGCGGCTGGCGCACCCAGGACGCCAACGAGGAGGCGTACCGCGACGGCGACGCCGAGCTGAAGCGCATGTTCGTCGTCCGCGACGCCCGGGGCCACGGCCTGGCCCGCCGCATCCTCGCGGTGCTGGAGGAGGACGCACGGGCCGCCGGACGGACCCGCATGGTCCTGGAGACCGGCACGAAGCAGCCCGAGGCCATGAACCTCTACGTCTCCAGCGGCTACACCCCGTGCGACAAGTTCGGCCTGTACCGCTTCGACGAACTGAGCCGCTGCTACGCCAAGCCGCTCGCCCCCGCCGCCCCGGCGGCACCGGCGGCCCAGCCCCAGCCGTCCGAAGCCACCGCCTGACCGGGAGCACCACAGGGCCGCCGGGGACGCCCGGCCTCAACGAGAGCCGCAGAGCGAGGGCGCTCGTCCCCTCAGCTCAGCCCAGCCCGGTCACGAACTCCACCAGCGCCCGCCCGGTCTCCTCCGGCTGCTCCAGGTGCGGCAGGTGCCCGGCGCCGTCGATCACCGTGAGCGTGGCGTGCGGCACGAGCCGCCGGATCGCCTCGGCGTCCGCGACCGTCGTGAAGGAGTCGTCGGCGCCGACCACGATCAGCACGGGCTCCGTCACGGCCGCCAGCGTCGCCTCGTAGTCCTCCCGGTCCGCCCGGCCGCGCAGCGCGGCGGCGGCGCCCTCGGGGTGGGTGCCGCGCATCATGCGCAGCACGTGCCCGGCCGCCTCCGGCTTCGCCTCGACGTTGTACGGCGCGACCATCTTGCCGATGACCTCGTCCGCGTACCCTCCCATCCCCTCCGCCAGCAGCCGGTCGGCCAGCGCGTGCCGGTTGGCCCTGCCCTCCTCGGTCTCGGCCGGGTAGGAGGTGTCGGCCAGCACCAGCGCCCGCACCCGCTCCGGGTACAGCCGGCGGATCTCCATCGTGATCTGCCCGCCCATGGAGACCCCGCCGACCACGGCGGACTCCACACCGAGGTGGTCGAGGAGGGCGACCACCTCACCGGCGAACACCGGGAACGGCGTACGCCCCGGCACCACCTGGCTCTCCCCGTACCCCCGCAGGTCCGGCAGCACCACCCGGCACCCGGCCTCGGCCAGCCGCTGGGCCTGCGCCCGCCACAGACTCCGGTCGAACGGATGCCCGTGCACCAGCACCACAGGAACCCCGCCCTCCCCGCCCCACACCTCGTACGCCAACTTCACACCGTCGACCTCGTAAGTCCCCATACGAGGCAGCGTAGATGAGCCCGCCCCGGAAAACCGCCCACCGAGCCCACCCCTCCAGCCCAGCCGGCGCTTGAGGCCACCCCCCTCCAGCCCAGCCAGCGCTTGAGGCCACCCCCCTCCAAGCCCGGCCGGCGTTTGAGGCCATCCGTGACCGCCACCCCACACAGCACGCACAAAACCCAGCCCGGCCGGCGCTTGAGGCCACCCCCTCCAAGCCCAGCCGGCGCTTGAGGCCCCCCCTCCAAGCCCAGCCGGCCGAGGCTACCCCGCGGCCCCGTCGAGCACCCGGCTGTGCCGCAACCGCAGCGCCCGCTCGGTGGCCGCCATCACACTCCCCACCGCCAGCCCGGCATTCCCCCACCAGGACAGTCGCACCGGCGAGGTGAACGTCCCCACGTGCCGCGCCACGGGCTCGGCCTCGGTCAGCGTCCCCGCCGTCTGCAGGACCGCGAGCACCAGCGCCACCCCCAGCACCAGCACCGACCCCACTCCCACCGCACGGCTCAGCGCGGGGTGGTTCCGGTCGAACCGCGCCCGGCGCCCCTCGGCGGAGGCGGGATCGGGGGTGAGCTGGCGCTCGGCCCCGTCGGCGGTCACGTAGTGGCAGCGCTTCAGCCCGAAGCCGCTCATCGCCACCTCCACGTGACCCCCCGGCACGGGGAAGACGGCCGGCAGCCGGCAGACGGCACGGTGGACCCCGTCGCGGTACAGGTCGGCCTTGACCTCACCGGACGACTGGTTCTGCCAGTGCCGCACGTCGACGGCGTACTCCACCACCTCGCCGTCCGCCTCCGCCAGCCGCAGGCGGAGCAGCGCCCGGAAGGGCACCTGCCACCAGCGGAACCGCTTCAGGCTCCGCCCGTCCCCGGGCTCGACCCGCCGCAGCACCCGGCGCCGCCGCCATTCCCCGAACATGCCGCCCCCTCAGGTCACTCGCCGGGCTCGGCCGCGCAGGCGAGGTCCCGCGCCGGCCGGTCCCCGGTGGTCAGGTACGTCGTCACCGCGTCGTTGGCGCAGGCGTTGCGGCCGAACACGTAGACGCCGTGCCCGCCCTGGTCGGCCGTGACCATCACGGCCCGCTTGCCGAGCGCCCGCCGCGTCTCGCGGGCCCCGGCGAGCGGGGTCCCCGGGTCGCGCTCGTTCTGCACCATCAGCACGTTCGACGGGCCCCGGTCACCGACCTCCACGGGCTGCTGGAGCCACTTCCCGGGCCAGAACGCGCAGGGGCCGATGTTGGCCGAGGACCCGCCGATCATCGGGTACCGCTGCCGGTCGGCCGCCACGGCGCGCTGGTACTCGCGGATCGACCGCGGCCACTCCCCCTCGCCGCAGATCACGGCGAACCGCGCGGACATGAAGTTGTCCATGTCCGGGAACGGCGGCTCTTCCGGCAGCGGCCGCCCCGTGTCGAGCGCCTGCCAGGTCTCGGCCAGCGCCGGCATGTTGGCGTCGGCGTAGAGGAGGTCGAAGGTGACCCCGCGGAAGGCCGTCCCGTCATACCCCTGGACCGGCTCCTTCTCCAGCCGCTCCGCCAGCTCGAAGTAGGTCGCGGTCACCTCCTCCGGTGTGCTGCCCAGGCCGTACTCGGGGTGGTCGGCGGCGTACTTCGCGAAGAACGGGAACCGCTCCTCCATCCCGGGGCCGAACAGCCGCATGGCGTCGGCGTCGACACCGCCGGGCCCCAGGTTGCTGTCGAGTACGATCCGGTCGCCGCGCTCGGGGAACAACGAGGCGTACACGGCGCCCAGATGCGTACCGTACGAGGCCCCGACGTACGAGATCCGCCTCTCGCCCAGTGCCGCCCTGATCCGGTCCATGTCGCGGGCGGTGTTCGCGGTGTTGATGTGCGGCAGCAGCGACGCCGACGGCGAGTCGGCGCACCGCTCGGCGACCTCCCGGGCAGGGGCCGCCGCGCGTACGACGTCGGCCGCCGTGTGCGCGTACGAGGGGAAGTTGCCGCGATTCTGCTGTTTTTCCGTCAGCTCGCAGCTCACCGGCGTGCTGCGGCCGACGCCACGCGGGTCGAAGCCGATGACGTCGTAGGAGTCCAGCACCTTCTGCGGCAGCCCCGCGGCGGCGAGGACGGCCGGGTAGCCGAGCCCTGAGATGCCGGGGCCGCCCGGGTTGGTCAGCAGCACGCCGCGGCGCTGCGAGGGCTTCTCACTCGCCAGCCTGGAGACGGCGACCTCGATCTGCCGGCCGTCCGGATCGTCGTAGTCCAGCGGCACTTCGAGCGTCGCGCACTCCATGGGGGGGAAGTCGGCGGACGCCTCGGTCTCCGCCGCACCCGCCGCGCCCCCCGGGTTCTCCGCACACGGCACCCACCGCAAGGCGTCCGGTGTCGGCGCCGCCGTGGCGCTCGGGACCGCGGTCACCGTCACCGCGGTGGCGGCGAGGGCGACGGCGAGGGACAGGATTCTGCGCATGTGAGGTCCTCCTGTGGGGCGGGGCGTCGTTCGGCTACGGTGCCGATCGTGGCCGCGCGGCACCGCCGCGCACATCGGCCGGCGGGCTCGAACCACCCCCGACCCGGGTCGAAGGAGCCCTACGACTCCGGTCGAGGGCACCCCCTCCCGAGGACCGCTGTGCGGGCGGCCCGCGCTCGCGACAATGGCGGGATGGCAACGACGACGATGACCGCGGGGGCCGCGTCCCGCCACGAGGGCTGGCAGCACGCCTGGCGGCTGCTGGCGGCGGTGGTGCTGGGCGTCTTCTTCTGGTTCCTCACCGCCCTCCAACTGCCACGGGGGTACGTGCACGACGGCGGGTACTGGTACGTCGTCGGTGATCCGCTGGTGGCACTGGCCTGCCTGACGGCCCTCGTGTGGCGGCGGCGGTTCCCGCTGCCCGTCACCATGGCGGTCGCGATGGCCTCGGCCGTCTCGGTCCTCGCCACCGGCGCGGCGTTCCTGGCGCTCACCTCGATCGCCACGCGCCGCCGCCCGGTGGAGACCGGGGCCGTCATGGCGGCCTACGCGGCGGCCTCGCTGCTCGCCGTCGAGCTGTACCCGGTGCGCGACTCGCCCCCGTCCTTGTGGCACCACCTCCTGCTCGCCGCACTGAGCGCGGGGATCGCGGCGGCCGTGGGCGTGGCGGTCGGCGCACGCCGCGCCGAGGTCAGCTCCCTGCGGGAACGGGCACGGAGCGCGGAACGGGAGCAGACCGCACGGGCGGCCCAGGCCCGCACCCAGGAGCGGAACCGGATCGCCCGCGAAATGCACGACGTGCTCGCCCACCGGATCTCCCTGGTCGCCATGCAGGCCGGGGTGCTGGACCACCGCGGCGACCTCACGGCCGGGGAGAACCGCCTGCTGGTCCGCGGCATCGTCGACAGCTCGCACCAGGCCCTGGAGGAGCTGCGCGACGTCCTCGGGGCGCTGCGCTCCGACCCGGGCCACCCGGAACCGCCGCAGCCCTCCCTCGACCGGCTCCCGGACCTGGTGGCCGAGGAACGCGCCTCCGGACGCGACGTCACCCTCACCACCACGGTGTCGGGAGAGCCGCCCGACACCGTGGGCCGCACCTGCTACCGGATCGCCCAGGAGGGCCTGGCCAACGCCGCCAAGCACGCCCCGGGCGCACCCGTCCGCGTCCTCGTCGAGGGAGAACCCGGCCACGCGGTGCGCGTCAGCGTCCGCAACGCCCCCGCCACCACGACCGTCCGCCTGCCGTCCTCGGGGTTCGGCCTGCTCGGCCTCCTGGAACGCGTCGCCCTCGCCGGCGGAACACTCGACCACCGCCCCACCCCGGACGGCGGATACCTCCTCACCGCGCGACTACCCTGGCCGGACCACCACCGCGAGAAGAGGGCATGAGTGGACGACCACGGGCCGCCGGTACGCGTCGTCATCGTCGACGACGATCAACTGGTCCGCATGGCCCTGCGCCTCATCATCGACGGCGAACCGGATCTGACCCTGGTCGCCGAGGCGTCCGACGGCGACGCGGCCCTCACCGTGGTGGACGAACACCGGCCTGACGTCGTCCTGATGGACGTCCGCATGCCAGGCCGCGACGGCCTCAGCGCCACCCGGGAACTTCTCGACCGCCCGTCCCCGCCCCGCGTACTCATGCTGACCACCTTCGACGCCGACGACCTGGTGCTCGGCGCCCTGCGCGCCGGCGCCCTCGGCTTCGTCCTCAAGGACACCCCGCCGGCCCGGATCGTCGAAGCGGTACGCACCGTCGCCGCCGGGCATCCCGTGCTCTCCCCGGCGGTCACCGCCCGGGTGATCGCGGCAGCCACCGGCCCGCACTCCTCGCACGCCCGCACCTCGTCCCGCGAGGCCGCCCGGGAGAAGCTCTCCACACTGACCGACCGTGAACGCGAGACCGCCCACGCCATCGCGGAGGGCCTCGGCAACCCGGAGATCGCCGCACGCCTCCACATCAGCGTCGCCACCGTCAAAGCGCACACCGGCGCCCTCTTCACCAAACTCTCCGTGGAGAACCGCGTCCAGATCGCCCTCCTGGTCCGCGACGCGGGGGGATGAGCTCCGTCCGGCACCCGCCGCACGCCCCGGGAACGACAAAGATCCCGCCCGATCAAGAAGATCGGACGGGATCTCGTGCTGTGTGGACCTGAGGGGATTCGAACCCCTGACCCCCTCGATGCGAACGAGGTGCGCTACCGGACTGCGCCACAGGCCCTTGCAACGGGTGAAACTTTAGCACCCCGATCGGGGTGGCCGGTAATCCGCTCCCCGCCGACCAGCGGTGGGCGTCATTCGTTGGCCGCGCGCGGCCGCTCGCCCTCGTCGTACTGGTCGAAGAGGGGGGTGCGGCCCCGCTCCCGCGAGCGGCGGGCGGAGGCGGCGCGGCGGGCCGGGGCGGCTTCGGCGGGCTCCTCGGGGGCCTCGCCCGCGGGGGCCTCACCGCCGGCGGCGTCCGGGGCCGCGCTGGACCGGGCCGAACTCCAGGTGTCGGGAGCGCCGAGGTCGACGGGCGGGGTGGCGCGCGGGGCGACCGGGGCCGTGACGTAGGTGGGGAGGGGGACGGGGACGGGCTCCCAGCTCTCGCCGTCGGCCGGGTGGCGGCGGGCGCGCTGCTGGTCGACCCACTCGGCGTGGTCGGTCTGCTCGACCAGCGCCCTGCGGTCGGCGGCCAGCGCGGTGCGCTCCGGGTCGGGGGCGGGCGCGGGGGCCGGCTCCTCGGCCTCGTCGGCCTGCTCGGCGGGCCGGCGCTGGGGGCGACGGCCGCGCTCGCGCAGGTGCCGGGCGGCGGCCTCGGCCTGGCGGCGGTCCATCGCGTAGACGAAGCGGCGGCGCTCCTGGCGGCGCAGGTACGCGATGTAGGAGCTGAGGAGGATCGCGGGGAGGGCCGGGGCCCACAGGAGGGCGAGGCCGCCGACGGCCGCGGCGACGGCGCCGAGGGTGAAGGCGAGGAAGAGCAGCATCGTGGTGCGGCGGCGGCGCGCGAGGACCTTGGAGCGCCGGGCGCGCGCGGTGGCGCCGGGAGCGGAGGGGCGGCGGGCGGGCGCCTGCTGCGGTTCGGGCCGCTCCTGCTGCGGTTCGGGCCGCTCCTGCTGCGGGGCCTGCTCGGGCCGGGGCGCGGTGCGGCGCGGCGGCGCGGGCTCCTCGCGTACCGGTGGCATGGCGAAGGCCCGGACGTCGACCGAACCGGTCGCGGCGTCCGGGGCGCGGGTCGCGCCGTCTGCCGGGTCGCCCTCCTCGGAGGGCTCGCCGGTGTCGGCGGCGCGGGCCTGGGCGGCACCCTTGGCGTAACGGCGCTCCATTCCCGCGCGTCCGGACAGGAGCCGGATGGCGGTGCTGAAGCGTTCCGTCGGACGGGCTTCGTTCAACTCGTCCTGCCGGCGGAGCCACATGGGCACCAAGTAGGCGGCCCAGGCCCCCACGATGACTGCGTAAATGAGGCCGCTGCTGCTCACAACTCACACGGTAGAGGGGTTTCGTTGAGGCCATCCGCCAATTGGACCGGTGTGTCGCACGATCCGGCTGATATCTCCAGAGTTTTTTCCTACTGATGTGATCGAACGATCGCACTCCGCGACTATCAGGTGATCGATCCTTAAAGAATTCGAACGCTTATTCGTATTCTCGGGATCACGGCCGTGGTGTGCGGTTTCGGCGGGCGCGCGCGGCTTCCCGGATCAGGCGGTGGGGTGCGGACGGGCCCGGCGCCAGCGGCGGAGGACACCGTCGGGTACTTCCTCGGCCGTGAGAGCGAATACCAGGTGGTCGCGCCAGGCGCCGTCGATATGCAGATAGCGCGGGCGAAGCCCTTCCTCGCGGAATCCGAGTTTCTCGACGACGCGGCGGCTCGGGCCGTTCTCCGGGCGGATGCACACCTCGATCCGGTGCAGCCCGACCCCGCGGAAGCAGTGGTCGACGGCGGCGGCGACCGCGGTCGGCATCACGCCGCGGCCCGCGACGCCCTGGTCCACCCAGTAGCCGATGTGGGCGGAGCACATCGAACCCCAGGTGATCCCGGCGACGGTGAGCTGGCCGACGAGGCGGCCCTGGTACTCGATGACGAAGGGCATCATCCGGCCCGCCCCGGCCTCCGTGCGCAGATGGCGGACCATCTGACGGAAGGTCGGGCGGTGGATGACCGGTCCGAAGGGGGTGGGCGGCGGGATGGTCGCCTCCCAGGGGCGCAGCCAGTCGCGGTTGCGCCGGTTGACCTCGCGCCAGGCCCGCTGGTCGCGCATCCGGATGGGCCGCAGCAACACGTCGCCCTCGCGCAGTTCCACCGGCCAGTACCGCGGGTTCAGTGCGCCCTCCCCGGGGCGGGCGGGCCGGCGGGGTGGTCGCCGCCCCGGATCTGGTCGACGGCGTGCGGCAGCAGGCGGCCGAGGACGGCGAGCCCGTCGCGGACCCCGCCGGTCGAGCCGGGCAGGTTGACGACGAGGGTGCGTCCGGCGAGACCGGCGAGACCGCGCGAGAGGGAGGCGGTGGGCACCTTGGGCAGGCCCTCGGCGCGGATGGCCTCGGCGATGCCGGGGATCTCGCGGTCCAGCAGGGGGCGGGTCGCCTCGGGGGTGCGGTCGGTGGGGCTCAGCCCCGTACCGCCGGTGGTGACGACCACGTCGTACCCGTCGGCGACGGCGGTGCGCAGGGTGTCGGCGACCGGGTCTCCGTCGGGGACGACGCGCGGGCCGTCGACGGTGAAGCCGAGGCCGGTGAGCGCCTCGGCGATGAGCGGTCCGCCGCGGTCCTCGTAGACGCCTGCGGCGGCCCGGTTGGAGGCGGTGACGACGAGGGCGCGGGGGGCGGGGGCGGCGCTCATGCGGCGGGTCCCCCGCCCGGCTCGCGCCGCCAGGTGCCGGACTTGCCGCCGGTCTTCTCCTCGACGCGGACGTCGGTGATGACGGCGCCCTTGTCGACCGCCTTGACCATGTCGACGACGGTGAGCGCGGCGACGGTGGCGGCGGTGAGCGCCTCCATCTCGACGCCGGTGCGGTCCGTCGTCTTCACCGTGGTGAGGATCTCCACGGCCTCGTCGGTGACGGCGAGGTCGACCTTGACGCCGGAGACGGCCAGCGGGTGGCAGAGCGGGATCAGGTCGGGGGTGCGCTTGGCGCCCATGATGCCCGCGATGCGGGCGGTGGCGAGGGCGTCGCCCTTGGGTACGCCCTCGCCGCGCAGGAGTTCCACCACGCGGGGCGAGACCAGGACCCGGCCGGAGGCGCGGGCGGTGCGGGCGGTGACGTCCTTCGCGGAGACGTCGACCATGCGGGCGGCGCCTGCCGCGTCGAGGTGGGTGAGCTGGTCCTGCTCAGGGGGGCCGGGGGTCTCCCCCGGTGTAAACGCTGTCATGTGCTGTGCGACTCCCGGTCCGCGGCCCACCGCGCCCATGTCGGCCTGTGTGGGCGACCACCGTACCCGCACCGGGGAGCGCTCAGCTGAGCAGGATGACCTCGACCTCGCTGCCCCACTCGGCCTTGGCCGTCCCCTCGGGGAGGACGATGAGCGCGTCGGCGTGGGCGAGGGCGCCGATCAGGTGGGAGCCGGCGCCGCCGACGGGCCGCACCTCGGGCCGGTCACCGCCGGTGTGGACGCCGCGCAGGAACTGGCGCTTGCCCTCGGGCGAGGTGAGCGGCGCGGGCTCCTCGTCCTCGGCGGAGTGCGGCGGCGTCAGGGTGGCGCGGACGGTGGGCCGGTGCAGGTCTTCGAGCCCCATCATGGCGCGGATGGCGGGCCGGACGAAGAGTTCGAAGCTGACGTACGAGGAGACCGGGTTGCCCGGGAGGGTGAGGATCGGGGTGCGGTCGGGGCCGATGGTGCCGAACCCCTGGGGCTTACCGGGCTGCATGGCCAGGGTGCGGAAGTCGACGTGGGCGCGGTGGGCGGCCCGTTCGTCCTCGGCGCCCTCCTCGCCCTCCGGGGCCTCGGCCTCCGCCGCCTCCGGCTCCTCGCCCTCGTCGCCCTCCTCGGCGACGGCGGTGAGGGCCTCCTTGACCACGTCGTACGCGCCGACGCTGACGCCGCCGGTGGTGACGAGGAGGTCGGCGCGGATGAGCTGGTCCTCGATGGTGGCGCGGAGGGTATCGGCGTCGTCGGTGACGGCGCCGACGCGGTAGACGATGGCGCCCGCGTCCTTGGCGGCGGCGGCCAGCGCGAAGCTGTTGGAGTCGTAGATCTGACCGGCGGCCAGCTCCTCGCCCGGCTGGGCGAGTTCGCTGCCGGTGGAGAGGACGACGACGCGCGGGCGCGGGCGGACCCGGGCGGCGGGGCGGCCGATGGCGGAGAGCAGGGCGATCTGCGGCGGGCCGAGGACCGTGCCGGCTTCCAGGGCGACGTCCCCGGCGCAGACGTCGCTGCCCCGGGCCCGCACGTGGGCGTGGGGGGTGACGGCGCGGTGGACGCGGACCTGGCCGCCGGAGCCCTCGGGTGACGCGCTGTGCGGGGCCATGGCGCGCGCGGGCCCCGCTCCGGTGCCGCCGTCGGTCCATTCGACGGGGACGACCGCGTCGGCCCCGGGCGGCAGCGGCGCGCCCGTCATGATGCGGGCGGCCTTGCCGGGGCCGACGGTCAGCCCGGTGCCGCTGGAGCCGGCCGCGACGTCGCCGATGACGGTGAGGACGGCAGGGGAGGCTTCCGCCGCCTTCTCGGTGTCGGCGGCGCGGACCGCGTAGCCGTCCATGGAGCTGTTGTCGAAGGGGGGCAGCGCGACGGGCACGGTGACCTGCTCGACCAGGACGCAGCCCTGGGCGTCGAGCAGGTTCAGCTCGATGGGCTCCAGGGGCTGGACCGCGGTGAGGATGTCGTCGAGGTGCTCGGCCACCGACCAGGTGCGCGCGCCGGTGGCCTGCTCAGTCGTGCTGCTCAAGGTGCTACATCTCCTCGGTGACGTAACTGCGGAGCCAGGCCCGGAAGTCGGGGCCCAGGTCTTCACGTTCGCACGCCAGTCTGACGATGGCGCGCAGGTAGTCGCCCCGGTCGCCGGTGTCGTAGCGGCGGCCCTGGAAGACCACGCCGTGCACGGGGCCGCCCTTCGTCTCGTCCTCGGTGAGCTTCTGCAGGGCGTCGGTGAGCTGGATCTCGCCGCCCCGGCCGGGCCCGGTCTCCCGCAGTATGCCGAAGATGGAGGGGTCCAGGACGTACCGGCCGATGATCGCGTAGTTGCTGGGGGCGTCGGCGGGGTCGGGCTTCTCGACCAGGCCGGTGACGCGGACGACGTCGTCCTCGCCGGTCGCCTCGACGGCGGCCGAGCCGTAGAGGTGGATCTGCTCGGGCGCGACCTCCATCAGGGCGATGACGCTGCCGCCTTCGCGCTCCTGGACGTCGACCATGCGGGCGAGCAGCGGGTCGCGGGGGTCGATCAGGTCGTCGCCGAGGAGGACGGCGAAGGGCTCGTTCCCCACGTGCGGGGCGGCGCAGAGGACGGCGTGGCCGAGGCCGCGCGGGTCGCCCTGGCGGACGTAGTGCATGGTGGCGAGGTCGCTGGACTCCTGGACGCGGGCGAGGCGGGCCTCGTCACCCTTGCGGCTGAGGGCCTGCTCCAGCTCGTAGTTCCGGTCGAAGTGGTCCTCCAGGGGGCGCTTGTTCCGCCCGGTGACCATGAGGACGTCGGAGAGCCCGGCGGCGACGGCTTCCTCGACGACGTACTGGATGGCCGGCTTGTCGACGACAGGAAGCATTTCCTTCGGCGTGGCCTTGGTGGCGGGGAGGAAGCGTGTCCCGAGGCCCGCGGCGGGGATGACCGCTTTGCTGATCCTGGCGTTCGACTCAGTCATGCCGCTCACCATAACCGCTGGGTATGCCGGATATCTGTTGATCCGACAAAATGACCCGAATATATGCAGATTGCCGAGGTTTGGTACGCGATGACGAGCGGTACCGATGCTGACAAGCGCAGGTTGCGCCAGGATCTCCTCGCGATGAGATCCCGGTTGACTGCAGATGACGCACGGGAGGCCGCCGCGGTTCTCGCCCGGCGCGCCCTCCTCCTGCCCGAGCTGGCCGGTGCCGGCACGGTCGCGGCGTTCGTCTCGGTCGGCGGTGAGCCCGGCACGGACGCGCTGCTGGAGGAGTTGCGCGGACGCGGGACGCGGGTGCTGCTGCCCGTCCTGCTCCCCGACGACGACCTGGACTGGGCGGTGTACGAGGGCCCGGCCGCCCTGGCCGAGGTGGGCCGGGTGGGCCGGCTGACGCTGCGGGAGCCGTCGGGCCCCCGGCTCGGCCCGGAGGCGGTGACCGGGGCGGACGCGGTCCTGCTGCCGGGGCTCGCCGCCGACCGGGCCGGGCGGCGGCTGGGCCGGGGCGGCGGGTCGTACGACCGGGTGCTGGCGCGGCTGGCGGCGGCCGGGGCCGAGCCCGCGCTGCTGGTCCTGCTCCACGACCACGAGCTGCTGGACGAGGTGCCGACGGAGCCGCACGACCGCCCGGTGCACGTGGTCCTCACCCCCTCCGGCACGCACCGCGTACGGGAGCGGCGCGCGGGAGGGCGCCGGGACTGACGGCAGGTGCACGCGCAGGGCCCCCGCGGCCGGAAGCTGTTCGCGGGGGCCCTGCCGGCCGTGGCTCCGGCCGCCCTGAGGTCAGGGCTTGAGCACCAGGGTGTCCTGGGTGGCCTTCTTCACCGCCTTCTCGGTGAACGCCCAGGGCAGCAGTTCGCCCTTGGCCCACTTCTCCGTCTGGTCGGTGTAGTGCGCGTTGTAGACGTGGCCGGAGGCGCCGGTGAGGTTGATCCACTCGGACTTGTCGAGGTCGCCGAGGTTGACGACCATCCGCATGGACGGCACCCAGACGACCTCGTACCCGGCGGCCGCGTTCCACCCGGTGGCGTTGACGGTGGCCTCGCCGCCGCCGAGGTCCCACGGGCCGCGGTTGAGGACGCGCTGGAGCAGGGCCGGGCCGCTGGTGCCGAGCGTCTGGTTCTTCAGGGTCAGCTGGTGGAGCCGGCCCCAGTTCCAGGAGTCCACGTCCTTGCCGAGCTTGGCGGTCAGCTCCCAGCGGGCGTCCTCCATGGCCCGCTCGAAGAGCTGGTCGCGGGTCTTGGTCTCGTCGTCCGTGCGGGTCGCCGGGGAGCGCCACCACTCGCTGTCCTCGTCGGCGAGCTGCTGGCGCACCACCTCGAACCAGCGGTCGCCGCCGTCGGGCTGGGCGGAGTCGCCGGAGCGCTCGCCGCACTCGCGGACCTTGCGGGTCTCGTCGTCGGGGCCGGTCTGGCTGGCCGGCTCGACGTTGAGGCACTGGCCCTTGACGCGGACCTCCTTGGGCAGCTTGTTGCCGAAGCCCAGCTTGAGGATGTTGCGCCAGACGGCGTTGAAGTAGGCGGCGGGCGCCGACTCGGCGGTCTGCGTGTAGTCCCAGCCCTCCAGGAGCTTCTGCGCCTCGCGGACGTGCTTGTCCTTGACGTCGATCTTCAGCAGGTAGGGCGTGAGCAGCTTGGCGATGGTGCTGCTGTCGTCGAGCTGCATGGTGCGCATGTCACCCATGGAGATCTTCCCGCCGTCCTTGGTCTTCGACCTGACCAGGTCGTTGATCCGCTGGCTGCGGGCGCCGTACCCCCAGTCCTCGGTGAGGAGGTACGGGTACTTCTCGGCGTCCACGACGGCCTGGTTGGCGGTGACGATGTAGCCGCGGTCCGGGTTGTACTCGTAGGGCAGCGCGTCCTGCGGGATGTAGCCGGTCCACTTGTAGGCGGGGTCCCAGCCGGGCGCGGGGAGCGTGCCGTCGTGGCCCTCGGCGCGGACCGGGACGCGGCCCGGAGCCTGGTAGCCGATGTTGCCCTCGGTGTCGGCGTAGACGAGGTTCTGCGAGGGGACCTCGAAGAGGGCGGCGGAGGCGCGGAACTCCTTGAAGTCCTTGGCCTTGTTGAGCTGGAAGACGGCGTCCATCGAGCGGCCGGGGGTCAGCGCCGTCCAGCGGAGCGAGACGCCGTAGCCGTCGCCGCGGTCGGGGGCGGCGGACTGGACGGGCGCCTTCTTGCCGACCTTGCCGAGTTCGTCGTTGCGGTCGGAGACCAGCGGGCCGTTGTCGGTCTCGCGGACCGTGATGGTCCGGCTCTTGCCCCCGGCGACCTTGATGGTCTCGCGGCGGGTCTCGAACGGGACGGTCTTGCCGCCGTACTGGTAACCGCCGGAGTTGATCTTCTCCAGGTACAGGTCGGTGACGTCCGCGCCGAGGTTGGTCATGCCCCAGGAGATCTGGTCGTTGTGGCCGATGACGACGCCCGGCATGCCGGAGAAGGTGTAGCCGGAGACGTCGTACTGGCACTTCTCGGAGACGCTGCGGCAGTGCAGGCCCATCTGGTACCAGAGGGACGGCAGTTGCGGGGAGAGGTGCGGGTCGTTGGCGAGCAGCGGCTTGCCGGTGGTGGTGTGCTCGCCCGCGACGACCCAGGAGTTGGAGCCGATGCCGTTGCCGTTGGGGCCGAGCAGGGCGGGGACGTTGTCGAGGACATCCGACAGACCTGAAAGACCGGAGAGCTGGCTCTGCATGCCGGGGTCGGCGCCGGTGCCGGCGTCCGTGCCGGTGCCGGTGCCGGTGTCTATCCCGCCCTCGGTTCCGGTTCCCGCCTCCGTTCCCGTACCCGTACCGGTGCCGGGAGTTACGGTCCCGTCCTGGGTCTCGGCGTTCCCGGCGTCGCCCGCGTTCTCGGTCGGGGTGGCCGACGGGTCGTACTTGCCCGTCGCCGGGTCGACGGCGCCCTTGTCGACGATGGGCTTGTTCCGGTCGACCGGGTAGTCCGGGTAGAGGTCGGCGATCTCGGCCGGGCCGAGGCGGCTGGTCAGCAGGGAGCGGTCGATCTCGTCCTGCATGTTGCCGCGCAGGTCCCAGGCCATGGCCTTGAGCCAGGCGACCGAGTCGACCGGCGTCCAGGGCTCGGGCTGGTAGTCGTTGGTGAAGCCCAGCGCCGCGTACTCGACGGAGCGCTCCTCGGGGCTCTTCGTGGAGAGGTAGGCGTTGACGCCGTCGGCGTAGGCGCGCAGGTACGCCTTGGTGCTCTTGGACAGCTTGGTGTCGTACTCCTGCTTGGCCACCCGGTGCCAGCCGAGGGTGCGCAGGAAGGCGTCGGTGTCGACCTGGCTCTCGCCGAACATCTCGGAGAGGCGGCCCGCGGTGGTGTGCCGGCGGACGTCCATCTCCCAGAAGCGGTCCTGCGCCTGGACGTAGCCCTGGGCGCGGAAGAGGTCCTCGTCACTGTCGGCGTAGAGGTGGGGAATGCCGTTGCCGTCCCGGCGGACCTCGACCGGGGCGCTGAGGCCGTCGAGTTCGAGGGATCCCTTGGTCTGCGGGAAGGCCGACCGGACCGTGCTGACGCCCCAGTACGCGCCGTATCCGACACCCGCGACGAGTGCGAGGACCAGGACGAGGACGATCAGGCGGGCTCGGCGACCCTTTCTCCTGCCGGGCGCATGGCCGGATGAGGCGGTGGTGGTGGAGGGCATCGCTGTCCTTGCTGTCCTTCGAGCGGCATGCGGTCCGCGTGGGCCTGAGGAGTGCTGGAGCAACCATAGGCGCAGGGCGGGGGCGGGCAGGACGCGGAGTGGGGAACCGTCCGGCCCAGGTGGGCGCGGGGGTTGGGCGGCTCGTCCGGGGGCGGGCGCTGTGCGGGGTGTGGGCCCGGGCGCACGATGCGCCGCAATCGCCGTCAAGGAGCCGTTAACGATTAGGTAAGGTAACGAAGTACCTCGCCCCACCGCAGGGAAGGAACGGCCACTGACTGTCCACGATCTCAACCAGCTCCTGCTCCTGTGTTCGCTCGTGCTGCTCGTCGCCGTCGCGGCGGTGCGGGTCTCCTCACGCAGCGGCCTGCCGAGCCTGCTCGTCTATCTCGGCATCGGCGTCGCGATGGGCGTCGACGGCATAGGCCATCTCTCCTTCAGTGACGCGGAACTGACCCAGGTGATCGGTTACGCCGCCCTGGTCGTCATCCTCGCCGAAGGCGGACTGGGCACCTCCTGGAAGGAGATGAGACCGGCGCTGCCCTCGGCCGCCGCGCTCGCCCTGGCCGGGGTGGCGGTGAGCGTCGGCGTCACGGCGACCGCCGCCCACTACCTGGCGGGGCTGGAGTGGCGCCAAGCGCTGATCATCGGCGCCGTCGTCTCCTCCACCGACGCGGCCGCCGTCTTCTCGGTGCTGCGCCGCGTCCCGCTGCCGTCGCGCATCACCGGCACGCTGGAGGCCGAATCGGGGTTCAACGACGCCCCGGTGGTCATCCTCGTCGTCGCCTTCTGCACCGCCGGACCCATCGAGCACTGGTACGTGCTGATCGGCGAGATCCTGCTGGAGCTGGCCGTCGGCGCCGCGATCGGCCTCGCCATCGGCTGGCTCGGCGCGCTCGGCCTGCGCCATGTCGCCCTGCCGGCCTCGGGTCTGTACCCGATCGCCGTCCTCGCCATCGCCACCAGCGCCTACGCGGCCGGGGCCATGGCCCACGGCAGCGGCTTCCTCGCGGTGTACCTGTGCGCCCTGGTGCTGGGCAACGCCAAGCTGCCGCACGCCCCCGCCACCCGCGGCTTCGCCGACGGGCTGGGGTGGATCGCGCAGATCGGCATGTTCGTGCTGCTCGGCCTCCTGGTCACCCCGCACGAGCTGGCCTCCGACGTCCTCCCGGCGCTCGTCATCGGCCTGGTGCTGACGGTGGTGGCGAGGCCGCTGAGCGTCTTCGTCAGCCTCACGCCGTTCAAGCGGCCCTGGCGCGAACAGGCCCTGATGTCCTGGGCGGGGCTGCGCGGCGCGGTGCCGATCATCCTGGCGACCATCCCGATGGTGGCGGGCGTGCGGGGCAGCGAACGGCTCTTCAACATCGTCTTCATCCTGGTCGTCGTCTACACCCTCATCCAGGGGCCGACGCTGCCGTGGCTCGCCCGCAAGCTGCGCCTGGCCAACGACGCCGAGGCGGCCGACCTCGGCGTGGAGTCGGCACCGCTGGAGCGGCTGCGCGGCCACCTCCTCTCGGTCGCCATACCGGAGCGCTCCCGGATGCACGGCGTGGAGGTGAGCGAGCTGCGGCTGCCCGCGGGCTCCGCGGTCACCCTCGTGGTCCGCGACGGCCGCAGCTTCGTGCCGACCCCCTCGACGCTGCTCCAGCGCGGCGACGAACTGCTGGTCATCGCCACCGACCCGGTGCGCGACTCGGCGGAGCAACGGCTGCGCGCGGTGGGGCGCGGCGGCAAGCTCGCCGGGTGGCTGGGCACCTCCGGCAAGGAGGAGTGAGCGCGGGGCCCGCCTGGGGCGAGGGCGGGCCCCGGGCCCGGGGGGGGCGGCTTGTGGGCAGGTTTGCCCCGCGAGCGGCTGTACGATGAACGAACCCTGAACCGACCAACTCTGCCTGACGCGGAGCTGGCGCGACCGTATGGCGGCCGTGGAGTCCTCCCCACCGGGTGGCCCGGCATCTACCGCAGTTCCGCGCGTTAGTGGACAGCTCTCGGCGCCCGTCATCGGGCACGCCCTCAGGCGGCAGAAAGGGACGGGCCGTGGAATCCACGGTCACAGTCGACCCCTCCGGCGGGCGCCCCGAGAAGCGCCCCGGATACGGACAGCTGCTGCGCACCCCGAAGGCCTGGACGTTCCTGCTGCCGGGCTTCGCGGCCCGGCTGCCGTTCGCGATGCTGACGATCTCTCTCGTGCTGCTGGTGCAGCACACCACCGGCTCCTACGGCGTGGCCGGCTCGGTCGCCGCCGTCGCCGGTGTCTCCATGGCGCTGCTCGCGCCGCAGGCGGGCAAGCTCGCCGACCGCTTCGGGCAGCGCGCCGTCCTCGTACCCGGCGTCCTCCTCCACTCGGTGGCGGTCGCCCTGCTGACGGTCCTCGCCCTGTCGGGCGCCCCGCTGTGGACGCTCTTCGCGGCGGCGGTGCCGACCGGCGCCTCGGTGCCGCAGATCGGGCCGATGGTCCGCTCCCGGTGGGCGGCGCGGCTCGGCGAGACGCCGCTCGCCGGGACGGCGGCCGCCTTCGAGTCGGTCACCGACGAGCTGACCTTCGTCCTCGGCCCGGTGATCGCCACGGCGCTCTGCACCGGCGTGCACCCGGCCGCCGGACTCGCAACCGAGGGCGCCCTCTCCCTGATCGGCGGCCTCCTCTTCGCGGCCCAGCGCTCCACCCAGCCCGAGGTCACCGCCCGGGCGGCCGGCGACAAGAGCGCCGGCCCCGCCCGCTCCGCCCTCTCCATCACCGGCGTACGCGTCCTCGCCGTCGCCTTCCTCGGCATCGGCACGGTCTTCGGCGGCCTCCAGGTCTCCCTGACCGCCTTCGCCGAGGAGGCGGGCCACCCGGGCATGAACGGCCTGCTCTACGGCGTCTTCGCGGCGGGCAACACCCTCGCCGGCATCGTCTACGGCGTCGTCGCCTGGTCGGCCCCGCCGCAGCGCCGCCTCCTCGTCGGGTACGCGGCGCTGGCCGTCACCGCCTCCACCCTGTGGGCGATGCCCTCCCTGGCGCCGCTGGCGGTGGCGGGGCTGCTCACCGGGCTGTGCGTGGCGCCGGCCCTGATCACCGGCTACACCCTGATCGACAGCCTGGTCCCGCCCGGTGCCCGTACGGAGTCCTTCACCTGGCTGACCGGCGCGGTCGCCCTCGGGCAGGCCGGGGCGGTCACGGCGTCGGGCACGCTGGCCGACGCCTTCGGGGCACGGGCCGGGTTCGCGGTGCCGCTGGCCGGGACGGTGCTGGCGCTGATCGTGCTGGTGGCGCTGCGTTCCCGGCTGGTGCCCATGACCGGCGGCGCGGGCCGCCGGCCGGTGGCGTCCGGCGGAACCGGGCGTGGTATCGGTCACCGAACCCCGGCGGCAGTGGACTGAGGGCGCGGAATGCGTCACTATGGATCGTCGTTAGCACTCAATGAGTGAGAGTGCCAGGAGGAAGCAAGTGCCGACGTATCAGTACCAGTGCACCGAGTGCGGCGAGGGCCTTGAGGCGGTGCAGAAGTTCACCGACGACGCGCTGACCGTGTGCCCCAGCTGCGAGGGCCGCCTGAAGAAGGTGTTCTCGGCCGTCGGTATCGTCTTCAAGGGATCCGGCTTCTACCGCAACGACAGCCGGGGAGCCTCGTCCAGCAGCGCCCCCGCCTCGTCGTCGAAGTCCTCGGAGAAGTCCGAGAAGGCCGACTCCGGGACGTCCTCCTCTTCTTCGTCCTCGTCGGAGAAGGCCTCGTCCTCTTCCTCCTCCGGTGCGTCGACGTCCGGCTCGGGTTCCTCCGGGTCCGGTTCGACCAGCACGGCGACCGCCTGAGGCGAGGCTCGCGAGCCTCGCCCGACGCGAGGCTCCTGGGCTCCGGCGGGTCCCGGCCACGCCGCCTCTGTCTTCCGCGCTTCTTCGCGACCCCGTCCTCCCGGCTCCGGCCGGGGGCGGGGTCGTCGGCGTGCGCGGGCCGGGCGCGCGGCGGGGTGCGGTCGGCGGCACGGCGGGGCGGCCGCTACCGTACGGGCCATGGCGAATACGGCGCAGACGACGGCGGACGGCGGGGCCGGCCCCCGCGCGGAGATCGGGGTCATCGGCGGGTCGGGGTTCTACTCCTTCCTCGACGACGTGACCGAGGTCCAGGTCGACACCCCTTACGGAGCCCCCAGCGACTCCCTCTTCCTCGGTGAGGTCGCCGGACGCCGGGTCGCCTTCCTCCCCCGGCACGGCCGCGCCCACCACCTGCCGCCGCACCGCATCAACTACCGCGCCAACCTGTGGGCGCTGCGCTCGGTGGGCGTACGCCAGGTCCTCGGCCCGTGCGCGGTCGGCGGGCTGCGCCCCGAGTACGGCCCCGGCACCCTGCTGATCCCGGACCAGTTCGTGGACCGGACGAAGAGCAGGCTCCAGTCGTACTACGACGGCCTGCCCGTCCCGGACCCGCAGGCGCCCGGCGGGGAGCGGGTCCCCGAGGTCGTCCATGTGTCACTGGCCGACCCCTACTGCCCGGCGGGCCGCAAGGCCGCGCTGATGGCGGCCCAGGGGCGGCAGTGGGACGCGGTCGACGGGGGGACCCTCGTCGTCGTGGAGGGGCCGCGCTTCTCGACCCGCGCGGAATCGCTCTGGCACCAGGCGCAGGGCTGGTCGGTGGTGGGCATGACCGGCCACCCGGAAGCCGCCCTCGCCCGCGAACTGGAGCTCTGCTACACCTCCCTCACCCTCGTCACCGACCTCGACGCCGGCGCCGAGACCGGCGAGGGCGTCTCCCACGAGGAGGTGCTGCGGGTCTTCGCGGCCAACATCGAGCGGCTGAGGGCCGTCCTGTTCGACACGGTGGCCGGGCTGCCGGACGGGGAGGGACGGGGATGCCTGTGCGCGGGGGCGCTCGGGGGGCGGGAGACGGGGCTTCGGTTGCCGTAGGGGGCTTTGGCCCGCAGGGCCGCAGGGCCGCAGGGCCGCAGGGCCGCAGGGCCGCAGGGCCGCAGCCCGCAGCCCGCAGCCAGGTGATTGTTCGCCGGGGTGGTGTGTGGAGCGGTTCGGTTGGGGAGGGGGCCGAGTGGGGGCGTGTGGCGGAACTTCCCGTTCGGGTGCCCGAGTTGTCCACAACCCCGCCCCCGTCCCCAGCCCCCGGCAGGCCGCGTGGTCCCGGCGCATTGTGAGGGAGCCAGTTCCCCTCACGACAGGTGGTGCCCTGTGCGCTCCTACGTCCCCGACCGCTTCCCCACGCCGTCCGCGCCCCGCACCGCGGCCCCGGCTCCCGCCTCGCCCGGTCCCGCCACGGCCTCCACACCGGCAGCGCCCGCCCCTGCTCCGGTCCCGCTGAGGTTCCCGCAGGCCGGCGCCGCCCCGAAGGCCGCCCTCCCCGACCCGCTCCCCCAACCTCCCGACCTCACGTCCCCCTCCCCCGGCCCCCACCTCGGGACCCCCACCGTGCCGGGGTACGGGGTGCCGCCTCCGGGGCGCGTGGCCGCCTTCGCCCCGGTGCGGGTCCGTGGCGGGCCGGGGTCCGGTCGTCTGGGCCGGTGGCGCGGGCGTGCCCTGGTGGGGGGCCTGCTGGGGGGCGCGGTGTGGCTGGCGGCGCCCGGGCTCCCGGCCTCCCAGAAGCCTCCGGGCATGGACGAGAAGGCGGCGGCCCCCGCTTCGGCGAGCGTCCGGGCGGCCGAGGCGGGTGCGGGCGGCCGGTTCGTCACGGCACCGGTGCGGCTGGCCGACGGCGGTGCGGCCGGGTTCCTGCGGGCGGGCGACCGGGTCGATGTCCTGGCGGCCGACGGGGCCGGCCCGCCCGGCGACGGGTCGCCGCGCAAGGCCCGCCGGGTCGCCTCCTGTGCGGAGGTTCTCCGCGTGCCGGGCGCCCCTGTGAGCGGCGGGAGCGGCGCGTCCGGTGAGGCTCCGTGGCCCGAGTTCGGTGAGCCCGGCGGCTCCGGCGGGGCGCTGGTGCTCCTGCGGGTGCGCCGTGCGACGGCCGAGGCGTTGGCCGGTGCGGTGACGGGCGCCGCGTCCTCCTCCGGAGCCGGGGGCGGCGGGCGCTTGGTGGTGGCGGTGTGCTGAACCTTGTGCGAATGCTTCACGTCCTGCTCACCCCACGGCCGTCAAGTCCCTCGATCGTGGGATGCGATTGGACAGGTCGGCCCAAGGCTGGCGTAGGTTGCGGAGCTGATTCCTCCGCAAACGTCAGTGAAGAAGGGCCCCGTGGTGAGCGAGAAGAAGGAACCGAGCCTCCTGGACGGCTTCAAGGCGTTCCTGATGCGCGGAAACGTGATCGATCTGGCGGTCGCGGTGGTCATCGGCGCCGCGTTCACCAAGATCGTGAACTCTGTGGTGGAGGGGATCATCAACCCCCTGGTCGGTGCGATCGGCACCCAGGACCTGAACCGCTACAGCTCCTGCCTCTCCGGCCCGTGCCGTTACAACCAGGAGACCGGCGAGGTGCTCGACGGCATCCCGATCATGTGGGGCAACGTCCTCAGCGCCGCCCTGAGCTTCCTCATCACGGCGGCGGTCGTGTACTTCCTCATGGTCCTGCCGATGGCGAAGTACCTGGCCCGGCAGGCCGCCCGCAAGGCGGAGAAGGAGGGCGTCGCGGAGGCGATGGAGATCACCGAGCTGGAGGTGCTGAAGGAGATCCGCGACGAGCTGGTCGCGCAGCGCTCCGGCACCCCCGGGTCTGCCCCGCGCGAGGACGGTCCCGGAACCACGGGCCCGCAGCCGCCGCAGGCCTGATCCGTAGCACCGCCACGGCGCTCACCTCAGCCGTCGTGCGGGGCCCTCGGTCGGGCCGGGCGCCCGTCCGCTCGTCCCCGGTACGTGGCGCGTCCGGCGGATCGCCGGAGGCGGGTCAGGGCCGAGCGGTGGCGGGATTCGGCTCAGATGTGGTGCGGGGGCTTCTCGTCGAGGAAGCGCGCCAGGTCCGCCGCCGAACCTCCGGTGGCGGGCTGCTCGCCCCAGCCGCGGTCGGTGTCGTCCGAGGACGGACGGCTCAGCGGATCGTCGAAGTCAAGGACGTCCTTCGGATCGCGCGGCTCGGGGTTCTGGGCGGTGCTCATGGCTCCAGCGTACGTCCGGCCGGGCCGCCCGCGTGGGGGCACCGAAAGGTGCGGTACGTGCGGTACGCCACCTCGGGATGCGGCCCCGCCGAGCGCGGCGGGCGGGACGGACGCGGGCCCCGCCCCGGGGGCACGGCCGCAGGCGGTGCTGCCGGTGGCGGCGGGGCTGGTGCGGGCCTGCACTCTGCTGGCGGGGTGGGCGGTGTCCGCGGCGGGGGTGGTGTGTGCCGCCGCGGTGGCGGGGACGCGGAACACCGACAGAGCCCGGAACGGGGGCCGGTCGGGGGGGGACGACGGGGAGGAGGGCCGAGGCTGATCGCGGACGAGGCGAGGGCGGTGGTGGAGGCCGGACCGGCCGGGTACGGATGGGGGCATGACGCGACGACCTGACCCCTCGGCCACCGGAAGCGACGGCGACAGCGACGGCAGCGGCAGCCGCGCCGAGCCCGGGCCCGGCTCCCCGGACTTGTCCGCCGGGCCCGCCTCCCCCGTTCCCGGGCCGCGGGACGCGCTGACGGATGTGGCGGGGCTGCGGGTCGGCCATGCCACGCGCAGCGGCGGCGGCTGGCTGTCGGGCACGACGGTGGTGCTGGCGGAGCGGGGCGGGGCGGTGGCCGCCGTCGATGTGCGCGGCGGCGGCCCGGGGACGCGGGAGACGGACGCCCTCGACCCGCGCAACCTGGTGCAGCGGGTGGAGGCGGTGGTGCTGACGGGCGGCTCGGCGTTCGGGCTCGACGCCGCCTCCGGGGTGGCGGCCTGGCTGGAGGAGGAGGGCCGGGGCGTACGGGTGGGGCCCGGCCCGCACCAGGTCGTCCCGGTGGTCCCGGCGGCCTGCCTCTTCGACCTGGGACGCGGCGGTGACTGGCGGGCGCGGCCGGGAGCGGCGCTGGGCCGGGAGGCGGTGGAGCGGGCGGCGGCCGGGGGCCCGGTCGGACAGGGCGGGGTCGGCGCGGGCACGGGGGCGGTCGCCGGTGGGATGAAGGGAGGCGTGGGGACGGCGAGTCTGCGGCTGGCCTCGGGGCACACGGTGGCGGCGCTGGTGGTGGTGAACGCGGTGGGCGCGGTGTGCGATCCGGCGACGGGGGTGCTGTACGGCAGGTACTTCGACCAGCGGCCGGGGCCGGGCGGCGGGGTGGTGTGGCCGTCGCCGGAGGTGCACGAGCGCGCGCGGGTTCGGTTGGCGGCGGCGGTCGCGGAGACCCAGCGGCGCGGGGCTCCGACGGTGCGGCCCGGCGGCGAGGGCGCCCCGCCACCCGGCGTGCGGCCGTCCGGGCAGCCTCCGCTGAACACGACGATCGCCGTGGTGGCGACCGACGCCGGACTGACCCGCGCGCAGGCGCAGAAGCTGGCCGGCACCTCGCACGACGGGTTGGCGAGGGCAGTGCGGCCGGTGCATCTGCTGCACGACGGGGACACGGTGTTCACCCTGGCCACCGGCGCCCGGCCGATCGACGGGGAGGCGATGAACGACGTCCTGGCGGCCGGTGCCGACGCCATGACCCGAGCCATCGTGAAGGCGGTCCTGGCGGCGGAGTCGGTGGAGACGCCGGGCGGCGTGTTCCCCTCGTACCGGGAGCTGTACGGGGATCTCGGCGCGGAGGGCCCGCAGGCCTCGCAGGCCTCGGCGGACTGAGCCGCTGGGCAGCCGGGGACGGTCGCCGGCGACCCGGTGCGCCCTCGCACGCCCCCGCGGGGCGCCCGCCCGAGCCCGCCCCGCGCGCTCACCGCCCGTCGCGCGGCTGCCCGCCGCGCCCGGGCCTGGTCCGACGGGCCGACCACGCCGTACCCACTGTCCCTGTCCGGCCCGCCCGCCCGTGCGAAGGGCGCGCGCTCCGGCCCGGCAGGTGTTCCCGCGGCGTGCGGGAACGCCCGTGCGCCGGGGGCCGCGCGCTGCCGCCCGGCGGGGCGTGAGTCGGGCTGGAACCGGTCGGGATGAGAAGCGCCAAGGGGGGTACAGACACGCATGGGTGACGGTGCGTCGCCTGAGAGAAGGCTGCCCTTACTGCGGGAACTCCGGCAGGGGTCCACGCGTTTTCCGTTTCCCGGGCAAGATGTCCGAACCAGGGACTACGGTATGCACCCACCAGGTGACATGGAGCAACGCCGGGAGAAACCTTGAGCGTTCCGTACGAGACATGTGGGACCCACGAGGCATGCGAGTCGCCGGACGCCCGCCTTCAGCGGCTCCTCGCCCGCACCCTCAACTCCTTCGAACTCCCCGACGAGACGCTGTCCCGGCTCGACACGGCGCTCGCCTATGACAGTTGCCTGCACTCCGCCGCGCACCACAGCGACGGCAGGCGCCGAGAGACGTACCGGCACGTGTGGCTGGTGGCCGACGGCAGTGCCGTCACCCTGTGGGAGCTGGCCCACAACACCGGCCCGGACGGGCAGCTCCAGCACGAGGTGTACACGGACCAGGAGGAGCTGCGGATCGCCACGGCCAGGCTGCCGCTCCCGAACACCGAACCCGAGGCGCTGGATGACCCGCCGTCCCTGGTGGTGGACGACAGCACGGTGGAGCCGCTGCCCGAGCGCGAGTACGAGTGGGGCGACTCCCCCGACCACGCACGGCGGGTGCTGCGACGGGCGGAGAACGCCGACCGGCCCGGCGAGGAGGTGGCCGTTCTGCTCACGAGGGCCTTCGCCCACCAGATCACCCAGGCGTTCGGCTGGCTCGACCCGCTGCGCGGCCGTCGCTCCGGCTTCTCCCTCTACGAGCACGCGTTCCTGCTCGCGGACGGCCGGGAGCTCAGCCTCTGGGAGGTGGAGCACACGGCGACGCCCGACGGCCGGCACATGTGCGAGGTCTACGAGACGGAGGACGCGGCCCAGGCCGCGATGGAGCGCAGGGCCGCCTCGCTCTGAGGGGCCGGTCCTGCCGGCCGGACGGGTGGGGCCGGGGTGGTGGGGCCTGGCGGCCGGTGTGATGCCGTTCGGGCGTCCGGCGTGGGGGCTGGGGCGGCGCCGCAGGAAGCCTCGTAGAAATGGCGCCGGACAAGGAGGGACCCCAGCACCCCGGGGGGGATGGAGTGCTGGGGCCGGGCCCCGGCACCAGGGGGGGCGGGTGCCGGGGGTTCAGGGGAGCCAGGTGGCTCTGGGGCCACACTGGCTCATATGGGTCGAGCGTAGGGCGAGCCACGCCGGTGCGCAGGGCCGGGAGGGCCGATCGGGGGGCGGGGCCCCTCGACGGCCCGGTCGGGCCGCCGAGTGATCAGGCCGCTGCGTCGAAACCGGTGTCGTGGGCCATGCGCTTCAGCTCCAGGAGGGCGTGCTTCTCGATCTGCCGGATGCGCTCGCGGGTCAGGCCGTGCTGCTTGCCCACCTCGGTGAGGGTGCGCTCGCGGCCGTCCTCTATGCCGTACCGCATCTTGATGATGGAGGCGGTGCGGTCGTCGAGCTGGCCGATCAGGTCGTCCAGCTCCTCGCTGCGCAGCAGCGTGAGGACGGACTGCTCCGGGGAGACCGCGGAGGTGTCCTCCAGGAGGTCGCCGAACTGGGTGTCGCCCTCGTCGTCCACCGACATGTTGAGCGAGACCGGGTCGCGGGCCCAGTCGAGGACGTCGGTGACGCGCTCGGGGGTGCTGCTCAGCTCGGCCGCGATCTCTGCGGGCTCGGGGTCCCGGCCGTTCTCGCGGTTGAACTCGCGCTGGACACGGCGGATGCGGCCCAGCTCCTCCACGAGGTGGACGGGGAGCCGGATGGTGCGTGACTGGTCGGCGATGGAGCGGGTGATGGCCTGCCGGATCCACCAGGTGGCGTACGTGGAGAACTTGAAGCCCTTGGCGTAGTCGAACTTCTCGACGGCGCGGACCAGGCCGGCGTTCCCCTCCTGGATGAGGTCGAGCAGGGGGAGGCCGCTGCGTGGGTAACGGCGGGCTACGGCGACGACGAGGCGGAGGTTGGACCGGATGAAGACATCCTTGGCCCGCTCCCCTTCGGCGACGAGCGCTTCCAGCTCCTCGCGGGAAGCTCCGGCGGAGTCGCTGTCGACCTCGCCTTCGAGGATCTTCTGGGCGTAGACCCCGGCCTCGATGGTCTGGGACAGCTCCACTTCCTTCGCGGCGTCGAGCAGCGGTGTGCGGGCGATCTCGTCGAGATACATGCCCACAAGGTCGCGGTCGGCGATCTCGCCGGTCGCGCGAACGCTGCCTGCCGCGCCGGTCTCGCCGGAGGCGGCGGGCTGACGACGGGCGACGGCACGGGTTGCCATGCGTGCTCCCTTGCGATGAGTGGTGGACGACCTGACGGACTCCACATCCGGCGGCCCGGTTGCGGCATCCGTAGGAATCAACGATTGCAATCCGGACAGAATTCCCAACCTGCTCATTGTTTTTCCGGATCATGCAGTACCCTGTCCGGCCACAGGCGGGGAAGGTGATCGACTTGGCACCGTGCGAGACGGTGGAACCGCAGGTCAGGCCGGGGGTCGAGGAGGACCTCGCGGGTCTCACGGACCTCTACAACCACTTCATTCTCCGGACACCGATCACCTTCGACACGGTGGCGCTTACCCCGAAGGAACGCATGCAGTGGTTCCTCTCCCACCCCAAGGACGGCCCGCACCGGCTGATGGTTGCCACGGAGTCCTCCCTGCCGGGGCCGAGGGTCCGGAGCGGCTGCTGGGGTATGCGACGAGTTCGCCGCTCAGACCGAAGGCGGCGTACTCGACCTCGGTGGAGGTGACCGTCTACTGCGCCCCGGACGCGGGCGGGCGCGGCGTGGGGAGCGCGCTGTACAGGGCGCTCTTCGCGGCGCTGGCCGGGGAGGATCTGCACCGGGCGTACGCCGCGATCACCCAGCCGAACGAGGCCTCGCACCGGCTGCACACCCGCTTCGGCTTCCGGCCGCTGGGGACGTACGAGGAGGTGGGGCGGAAGTTCGGGCGGTACTGGGACGTGCGGTGGTACCAGAAGGAGCTGGACGGACCGCCGGGCCGGGAGGCGCCCGGCCCCGGCCGCGAGGCAGACACCACCTAGCCGAACTGCACCGACCGCTTGGCGAGCCCCATCCAGAAGCCGTCGATGACGCTGCGCTGGGTGGCGAGGTCGCCGGTGGCGTCGGCGGCGCCGAGGGTGACGAAGAGCGGGGCGAAGTGCTCGGTGCGCGGGTGGGCGAGGCTGCCCGCGGGGGCGGTGTGCGTGAAGTCGAGGAGCGCGTCGACGTCGCCGCCGTCCAGCGCGCCGCGGCCCCAGTCGTCGAACTCCGCCGACCAGGACGGCGTACCCGCCTGCCGGAGCGCGGCCAGGTTGTGGGTGAAGAAGCCGGAGCCGACGATCAGCACGCCCTCGTCGCGCAGCGGCGCCAGTCTGCGGCCGGTCTCCATGAGGCGGCGCGGGTCGAGGGTGGGCAGCGACATCTGGAGGACCGGGATGTCGGCGTCCGGGTACATCTCGACGAGGGGGACGTACGCGCCGTGGTCCAGGCCGCGGTCGGGGATGTCCTGGACGGGGGTGCCGGGGGCGGCCAGGAGTTTGCGGACGGAGTCGGCGAGGGCGGGGGCGCCGGGGGCGGCGTACTGGACGCGGTAGTAGTGCTCCGGGAAGCCCCAGAAGTCGTGGACGACGGGGAGGGTGCGGACGGCGCCGAGGGCGAGCGGGGCCTCCTCCCAGTGGGCGGAGACCATGAGGATGGCGCTCGGGCGGGGCAGGTCGGCGGACCAGGCGGCGAGCTGGCCGGGCCAGACAGGGTCGTCGGCGAGGGGCGGGGCGCCGTGGCTCAGGTAGAGGGCGGGCATCCGCTCGGTGGGGGCGTTCATGGCGACTCCTGATACTTGAACTCTCAAGTTCTATGGACCGTAACGCCCTTTTGTTCAACTTTCAAGGAGACTTTCGTAGAGTGGATGACATGACCACCTCCCCCGGCGACCGGCCCGAGCCCCCGCGGCCGCGCTGGCTCTCCGACGACGAACAGCGCACCTGGCAGGCGTACCTGCACGCGACCACCCTGCTGGAGGACCACCTCGACCGGCAGTTGCAGCGCGACGCGGGGATGCCGCACGTCTACTACGGGCTCCTGGTCCAGCTCTCCGAGGCGCCCGAGGGGCGGCTGCGGATGACGGAGCTGGCCGAGGGCGCCAAGATCACCCGCTCGCGGCTGTCGCACGCGGTGGCGCGGCTGGAGAAGAACGGCTGGGTGCGCCGCGAGGAGTGCCCCTCCGACAAGCGCGGGCAGCTCGCGGTCCTCACCGACGAGGGCGAGGCGATGCTGACCCGGTCCGCTCCCGGCCATGTGGCGGCGGTCCGCCAGGCCCTCTTCGACCGGCTCACCCCGGAACAGGTCGAGTCCCTCGGCGCGATCATGGCGACCGTCGCCGAGGGACTCCAGCCGTCGAGGACCGGGGCGGACCTGCCGTGGCGGCGCTGACCTCGCGCCGGTAACCGGCCCGCCCCGGCCGGGCCGGTCAGCCCAGGTGGACGGCGACCGGAGCGGCCTCGGCCTGCTCGTCGGCGCCCCTCCCGTTGCCCGTACCGCCGGACGCGGCGGCCGGGCCGCCGGGGCGCCGGGGCGCTCGGCAGGAACCGCATGCGGACGGGGAGCGCCTCCGCTCACTTCCCGTCCGGCGCCCGGATGCCGATGCGTGATCCACTTCACAAAGGGGCCCGGACAGACACCCGTTCGGTCGCAGCCAGCGAGCGGCCGTTCACCCTCCGGCAGAGGGTGAACGGACAGGTGCAGCCGGGCCGGTCGGCTGCCGCGACCGGAAGGCCACCGCATGTCGCGCACCCGCCAGCGGATATCCGGAACCCGGCGCAACGTCGTCCTCGCCTCGGTCACCGCCGCCGCCCTCGCGATCACCACCTCGGCGAGCACCGGCCAACTGCTGGAGGGGCCGCCCACGGCCGGGCCGGCCGCCATGGCCCGCTCGACGGTGCTGGGGCCGTGCATGATCAGCGGCCCGATGGGGGTCCAGATGTCGGAGGGCCTGCCGACCGCCCCCGGCTACACCCGCTCCACCGGCACCGTCCGCGCCCTCAACCTGATGATCGACTTCCCCGACGCCCCCGGCGAGGGCAGCGCCCAGGACCGGCTGGCCGAGTTCTTCCCGCAGACCACCGACTGGTTCCGCACCAGCTCCTACGGCCGCCTCGACTACCGCCCCGAGGCCCCCGTATCCGGCTGGCTGCGCATGCCCGCCCCCTTCGCCGCGTACGGCATAGACCGGGGCGCGCCCTTCGACCCGGGCTACCGGGAGCTGGTCCAGGACATCGTGAGCGAGGCCGATGCCGAGGTGGACTTCAGCGAGTACGACCTGCTCAACATCCTGATCACGCCGAACGCCGGGCCGTCCGCTCTGGAGACGGTGCTGTCGGTGACCTTCGCGGGGAACCAGGAGGCGCCCGTCGCCGACGGCGTCCCGGTCGCCAACGCCTCGTTCGTCTACAGCCGCCAGGACGACGGCTCGGGCTCCTTCGACCAGACCGGCTACCGCGTCCTGCCGCACGAGAACGGCCACGTCTTCGGCCTCCCCGACCTCTACACATCCGAGGGCGGGGCGGCGGTCGGCCACTGGGACATCATGAGCGAGGACTGGGGTGCCAACAACGACCTGCTGGGCTGGCACAAGTGGAAGCTCGGCTGGCTCGACGACGACCAGGTCCGCTGCGCCTCGACCCCGGGCACCACCGAGCACCGGCTCCGCCCGCTCGCCGAGAAGGGCGGCACCAAACTCGTCTTCGTCCCGCTCTCCGGCTCCACCGGTTACGCCCTGGAGGTCCGCACCCAGGACGGCAACGACGAGGCCGTCTGCCGCCCCGGGGTGCTCGTCTACCGCGTCGACGCCGAGGTCGACACCGGGCTCGGCCCCATCGAGGTCGTCGACTCCGCCCGCGACAGCGGCGGCTGCACCCGGCGCCCCAACGTCCACGCCGAACTCTCCGACGCCCCGTTCCGCCCCGGCGAGACCTTCCGCGACGACGAGGACGGTGTCCGGGTCACCGTCGCCGGAGCCGACCTCGAAGGCACGTACACGGTGCGCGTCAGCCGGAAGTGAGCGGAGGCCCGCGTGAGGGGCGCGGGAGGTGTGAGCCGGACGGCGGAGCACGCGAGCGCGGACGCGGCGCTCCACACCGAAACGGGCGTACGGCCGCCCGGACGGCCCAGTGCGCGTGACCCGGTCGGCCCCCTGTCGTTGGCGTCATCGTCCGCCGAGACCGGCGGACACCCCCGCGACATCCCCGATCTAGGAGCATCATGCGCAACCGCCGCACCGCCCGCGCCGCCACCCTCACCGTCCTGATGAGCGGTGCCGCGCTCGCCGCCGCGGGTGCCGCGCAGGCCGACACCGGACAGCCCGCGCAGCTGAACACCCCGGGCGCCTCCGCCCAGGACACCCTCCAGGGTCTGCCGGTCGTGGGCGAGCTGGCCAACGGCCTGCCCACCCAGGCGATCTCCAACCTGGTCCCCGGCGGCCTCCCCACCGACCAGGTGCTGGGCAACCTCCCTGCGGACGCCCTCACCGGCCAGCTGCCCACCGCCACCGACGCGGTCACCGGCCAGCTCCCCACCACCGCGAACGCGGTCACCGACGCCGCCTCCCGCGCGCTCCCGGGCGACGCGGTCGGCAACACCCTCCCCACGGACGGCCTGCCCACCGACGCGCTCCTCGGCGGCCTGCCGATCGGCTGACCCCGCCCGCCACGGCGCGGGGGCGCCGACGACTTCCTCAC
>NZ_JBHXJE010000053.1:0-41560 GCF_042723275.1 Streptomyces sp. NPDC058373
TTACCCCGCCCCCCGCGGGCCCGGCCGCCGGGGGGCGCCCCCGGGGGCGCCACCCCCCCCCCCCCCCCGCGGTCGGGGATCGGCCGGGCCTGCGGGGGGGGCCCCCCCCCCTGGGGCCCGCCCCCCCCCGGCCGACGCACCGGCAAACCGAGGAAAGGCGCCGCATGCCCACTGCCCGTTTCTCTGTCGACCAACTTCCGTCCGCCGTACGGGCTGCTGTCGAGGAGCACACCGGACCGCTGCTCCACGCCGACGAAGTGGGCGAGGGATTCAACAGCGAAATCGCCGTACGCCTCACTTCGGCCTCCGGCACCTGGCACGTCAAGGGCCTGCGCACCGACCACCCCCGCGTCTGGACCCAGGACCGCGAGGCAGCGGTCGCCCCCTTCCTCACCGGGCTGGCTCCCGCACTGCGCTGGCATGTCGTGAGCCACGGCTGGGACCTCCTCGGCTTCCAAGCTCTGACCGACCACCACCACGCCGACTACGCGCCCGGCTCCCCGGACCTGCCGAAGGTCGTCGCCCTGCTGAACCGGCTCGGCGGAACGCCCCGCCCCGACATTCCGCTCCGCCAGGCGGAGCAACGCCTGAAGGAGTACGCCGGGGACCCGGCCGACCTGGCCTTCTTCTCCGGCGACCATCTTCTGCACACTGATCTGAACAACACCAACGTCCTCGTCGCCGAGGAAGCCCGTCTCGTGGACTGGGCCTGGGTCACGCGCGGGGCCGCCTGGCTCGACGCCGCCTACTGGGTCATCTGGCTCATCGCCTCCGGCCACACCCCCGACTCGGCGGAAAGCTGGGCGGCCCGGACTCTCGCCTGGGCCGCGGCCCCCGCTCCAGGAATCACCGCCTTCGCCGCCGCCAGCCATCGTCTGTGGACCGAGATCAGCACGAGCGACCCCGATCCGTGGACGACCAGACTGGAAGCGGCAGCAAGGGTCTGGGACGAGTACCGGGCGAGGGCCTGAGCCCTGCGCCTAGTTCGCAGAGGCGGGCGTGCGGCGCCGCAGCACCCAAGCCGAAGCCCCCGCCCCCGCCACGCACAGGCAAGCCGTGACCCAGACCGCCGCGTGGACGCCGTTCAGGAATGCCTGGCCGACGGCCTCCGTGACGGGGCCGTGGAGGGATTCGGGGAGGTGGGGGCCGACCGGGGCGACACCCATGGCGACGGCGTCCTTGGCCTCGGTGAGGGAGGCGGCGACCGGGGCCGGGACTCCGGCGGAGGCCAGTTCGCTTGGGAAGGTCGCGGAGACCCTGCTGCTGATCAGGGAGATCAGGACGGAGGTGCCCAGCGCCCCGCCGACCTGGAGGGCGGTGGACTGGAGGCCCCCCGCGACTCCCGCGTCCCGCACGGGCGCGTTGCCGACGATGGCGTCCGAGGAGGCGGCCATGACCATGCCGATGCCGAGGCCGAGCGCCACGAAGGGCGGCCAGAGCACGGCGTAGGCGGTGTCCAGGCCCCAGCCGAGGATGCCGAGGGAGGCGCCGGCCTGGAGCAGCATGCCGAGGGGCATCGTCAGGCGGGCGCCGAAGCGGCCGGTGAGGGCGGCGCCGAGCGGGGCCGCGACGACCGAGGCGAGGCTGAGCGGGAGGGTGCGTACGCCGGACTCGACGGGGCTGTAGCCGCGCACGTTCTGCAGGTACAGCATGACGAAGAAGATCACGCCGAGCAGGACGAAGAAGTTGACGGCGGTGATGACGGTGCCGACGGTCAGCGCGGGGTTGCGGAAGAGGCGCATCGGCAGCAGCGGGTGCTCGACCCGGTTCTCGTAGAGGCCGAAGGCGACCAGGACCGCGAGGCCGGCGAGCAGGGTCAGCACGGTGGCCGGGGAAGCCCAGCCCCAGGTCTCGCCCTTGACGACGGCGAAGACGACGAGCAGCAGCCCGAGGGCGAGCAGCACCACTCCGGGGATGTCGAACCGCGTCCCGCGCCCCTCCTCGCCCTTGGCCTGCGGCAGCACCCAGGCGCTGAAGGCGAGGGCGAGGACGCCGACGGGGGCGTTGATGAAGAAGACCGACTCCCAGTTGACGTGCTCGACCAGCAGGCCGCCGACGATCGGGCCCAGCGCGGTCGACACCGAGGAGACCATCGCCCAGATGCCCACCGCCATGCCGAACTTCTTCGGCGGGAAGACCGCGCGCAGCAGCCCGAGCGTGTTCGGCATCAGCAGCGCGCCGAAGAAGCCCTGGACGGCGCGGAAGGCGATGACGCCCTCGATCGACCCGGCCAGGCCGATGGCGACCGAGGCGAGGGTGAAGCCGGCGACGCCGATCAGGTAGTACGTGCGGCGGCCGAAGCGGTCGCCGAGCTTGCCGCCGAGGATGAGGGCGGCGGCGAGCGCCAGCAGGTAGGAGTTGGTGACCCACTGGAGGTCGGCGGTGCCGGCGTTCAGGTCACGGCCGATCTCCGGGTTGGCCATGGAGACGACCGAGCCGTCCAGGGCCACCATGAAGAGCCCGAAGGCGACGGCTATGAGGGTCAGCCACGGGTTGCCGCGCCGGGTGGGCGTCGGGGGTGCGGGTGCCGGTTCGGGCGGGGCTTCGGGGGTCCGGGTGGACATGGGTGTTCCTCGCAGGGGGACGGAGGCCGTACGGGCCGGTGGCGCGGGGTCAGGAGGCGGACGGGTGGAGTCCGCGCTCCAGTGCGTGCAGGGCGCCGACGGCGGCGCCGAGTGCGCCCCGCTCGCCGTCGCTGAGGCCGGCCAGGGCCTGCTCGACGTACCCACCGATCAACTCGTCGACGGCCTGGGTGCGTTCGGCGGCGGTCGGGGGGAGGTGGAGGTGGGTGACGCGCCTGTCGTCGGGGTCCCGGCGGCGCTCGACCAGCCCCGCGGCGGCCATCTGGGTCACCGTCGCGCTGAGGTTGTTGGGCTTGACCAGCAGCACCTCGGCCGCCTCCCGGACGGTGATGCCCTCCCAGTCGCGGATCAGCCGCATCAGGGCGATCTGGCCCTCGGGGGGCTTGGGGTGCGGGAAGTCGGCGTCCACGCGGCGGTCCAGGGCGCGGTGGAGGGCGGGGAGGACGCGGGTGAGCTGCCGCGCGAGCTGGTCGGCGGGGCCCTCGGCCGGCGTCGTCCCGTCCGGCGTGCGCGCTGTCGTGTCCACGGGGAGGAGAATAAGTATGGTGTCATACCTATGTCAAGCGCGGCGAGCACGGCGGGAGACGCCGAAGCGGCCGGCCCCCCGGTGAGGGGACCGGCCGCTTCGCAGGGCGGGGACGGCTGGTCAGGCCGTCGGCTTCTCCTCCAGGCGGGGGAAGAGCACCGCGCCCTTGGTGACGGTCGCCCCGGCGGGCAGGCGGCCCCAGTCGGCCGCCTCGTCGACGCGCTGCCCGGCGAGCGCGCCGAGGTGCGGCTCGGCGCCGAGGGAGTCCCAGAGCTTCTGGGAGGTGTCGGGCATCACCGGGTTGAGCAGGACGGCCATGGCGCGCAGGGACTCGGCGGCCGTGTACAGGATGGTGGCGAGGCGGGCGCGGCCCTCCTCGCTGTCGTCCTTGGCGACCTTCCAGGGCTCCTGCTCGGTGATGTAGCCGTTGACCTGCTTGACGAAGTCGAAGATGGCGAGGATGCCGGACTGGAAGTCCAGCTCCTCCCCGATCGCGCGGTCGGCGGCGGCGACGGCCTTGGCCAGGCCCTCCTGGACCGCCTGCTCGGCGTCCCCGGCGGCGGTCGCGGCGGGCAGCTCGCCGCCGAAGTACTTGCCGACCATCGCGGCGACGCGGGAGGCGAGGTTGCCGTAGTCGTTGGCCAGCTCGCTGGTGTAGCGGGCGGAGAAGTCCTCCCAGGAGAACGAGCCGTCCTGGCCGAAGGAGATCGCGCGCAGGAAGTACCAGCGGTACGCGTCGACGCCGAAGTGCGAGGTGAGGTCCTGCGGCTTGATGCCGGTCAGGTTCGACTTGGACATCTTCTCGCCGCCGACCAGCAGCCAGCCGTTGGCCACGACCCGGCCGGGGAGCGGGAGGCCCTGCGCCATCAGCATGGCGGGCCAGATCACCGCGTGGAAGCGGAGGATGTCCTTGCCGACCAGGTGCACGTCGGCGGGGAAGGTGGCGTCGAACCGCGCCTGGTCGGAGCCGTAACCGGCGGCCGTGGCGTAGTTCAGCAGGGCGTCGATCCACACGTAGATGACGTGCTTGTCGTCCCAGGGCACCTTGACGCCCCAGTCGAAGGTGGAGCGGGAGATCGACAGGTCGGTGAGGCCCTGGCGGACGAAGTTGACGACCTCGTTCCGCGCGGACTCGGGCTGGATGAAGCCCGGGTTGGCCTCGTAGAAGTCGAGGAGGCGCTGGGCGTACTCGCTCAGCTTGAAGAAGTAGTTCTCCTCCTTGAGGATCTCCACCGGCTTCTTGTGGACCGGGCAGAGCTTCTCGCCCGCGAAGTCGCCCTCGCCGTCGAGCAGCTCACCGGGGAGCTTGTACTCCTCGCAGCCGACGCAGTACGGGCCCTCGTAACCGCCCTTGTAGATCTCGTCCTTGTCCCACAGGTCCTGGACGAACTCCTGGACGCGGTCGGTGTGGCGCTTCTCCGTGGTGCGGATGAAGTCGTCGTTGGCGATCTCCAGGTGCTCCCACAGGGGCTTCCACGCCTGGGTGACGAGCTTGTCGCACCACTCCAGCGGGCTGACGCCGTTCGCGTCGGCGGTGCGCATGATCTTCTGACCGTGCTCGTCCGTGCCGGTGAGGTACCACACCTTCTCGCCGCGCTGACGGTGCCAGCGCGTGAGCACGTCGCCTGCGACGGTCGTGTAGGCGTGGCCCAGGTGAGGAGCGTCGTTGACGTAGTAAATCGGGGTCGTGACGTAGAACGCCTTCGCCCCCTGCTTCTCGTTTCCATTGGCCGCCATGGTCGAAATCCTAACGGCCCGCCGAAGGTCGCTTCACCGCGTTTCAGGGCGTGGAACGCGGGCGGCCCCCGGTCCTCGGACCAGGGGCCGCACGGGTCGGGCGGGGTCAGGCGCGGGCCGCCAGCCACGCCGGGAAGGCGGTGAGGAGCCCGGCGTACAGCTCGGCGTCGGTCAGCTCGCGCGGGGCGGGACCGGCCGGGAAGTACCCGGTGTGCGGGGTGTCCAGCTTCCGCAGGTACTCGAAGTTCTTGTGCTCGCTCTCGCCGAAGCCCACGAACTGCCAGAACAGCGGAGCACCCGAGACGGCCTTCAGCGCCTGCGTCGCGGCGGTCTTCGCGTCCGGGGGGCCGTCCGTCTGGAAGATCACCAGCGCGGGCTCGGTCGCCCCGGAGCTCTCGTGGAGCGCCGTGACCTCCTCGATCGCCCGGTGGTAGCTGGTCCGGCCCATCCGGCCGCACTCCGCGTGCAGCTCGTCGATCCGGCCCTCGTACGCGTCCGGGGTCAGCTCGCCCTTGCCGTCGATGTCGGTCGAGAAGAAGACCACCTGGACGGCGGGGGCGTCGGCCGGGTCGAGGTGCGTGGCCAGCGCCAGCACCTGCTCACCGAGGCACTGGGCGCTGCCGTCCTTGTAGTAGCCGCGCATCGAACCGGAACGGTCGAGGACCAGGTAGACCTTGGCCTTCGCCCCGGTCAGCCCGGCGTCCGCGAGCGCCTGGGCGGCGTCCTGGAGGGGCAGGGGGGACGCCTGGCCCGCCTTGCTCACCTCGCTCGCCTGCGACTTGGCCGCCTTGGCGGGCTTGGCCGGCTCGGCCGCCTTGGCAGTCTTGGCCGTCTTGGTCGTCTTGGCCGTCTTGGCCGTCTTGGCCGTCTTGGCCGTCTTGGCCGGGGCGGACTTGGCCGGCTTGGCCGGCTCGGTGGGGGCGGACTCGGCCGTCCTGGCCGGCTTGGCCGTCCTGGCCGGCTTGGCAGTCCTGGCCGGCTTGGCCGTCTCGGTGGGGGCGGCTACGGGTCCCGGGGCGGGCTTGGCTTCCGGCTCCGGGGTCGCCTCGGCCACCGGCTCGGGGTCGGGTTCCGGCTTGGCCACGGGCTCGGGCTCGGCCTCGGCGACCGGCTCCGGCTCAGCCACGGGCTCCGCCTTCGGCTCGGCTGCGGGCTCCGCCGCCGCCGGCTTCGGGTCGAAGATCGAGGGCTCCGTGATCAGGGCCTCGGGGAGTTCCGGATCGGCCGGGACTGCGACGACGACCGGCTCGTCCGGAGCGGCCTCGTCGGCCGTCGCGGGCGCCGCCTCTGCGGGGTCGGCCGCGGCGGTCGTACTGGTGGACTTCGCGTCGTCGTCCGCGTCCGCGCCGGCCGCCTTCTCCGGCGCGGGGCCGGCCTTCGTCTCGGCGGCCGAGGTCTCGGCGGCGGGCGCCTCCTCGGCCGGGGCGGGGGCCTTCGGCTCGGCCTCGGGCGCCGCAGGGGCCTCCTCGGCCGGAGTGGCAGGCTCCGCCTTCACCTCGGAGTCCGGGGCGTCCTCGGGCGAGCGCTGGGGGCTCGGCACGGTGACCGGGTCGCGGTCGAAGGCGGCGGCCACCAGGTCGGGGGTGGTGCCCGGCTCGCCGGCGGGCGCGGCCTGCTCGGTGCGGGCCTCCGGGACGGCCGGGGTGCCGGCGGTGTCGGGGGCGGCGGGGGACGCGTCCTCGGTACGGGCCGGGGGGACCGCCGTGGTGTTCTCGGTCCCGGTGCCGGAACCGTCCTCGGATGCGTCCCGGTTCTTACGTGACCGGCCGAGCGCGTTCCGCAGGAGACTGAGAATGCCCATCAGGTTCCTTTCGAGGGGGCCACCGGCTCCAGCCGGTGGGGGGATCGAATCCAGCCCTGCGCCACGAAGGGCGCGGCAGCCGATCTTGCACGTGCGTCGCGGTCCCGCGTCCGGCGGGACACGGAGCCTGGGAGGGGGGCGAGGGGGCGGGGGGACATCAGGTTCAGGAAGTGTGACCGATGAGAACGGTGGGGGCCTCCAGGACGCCGCAGTTCGAGGAGGCCGGGCAGGTCGGACAGGTCGGGACGGCACCACCGGCCCCCCGGCGGTGGAAGCCCGCGCGTGCACGCGGCGGCGAAATCACCGGAGTCACCTGCGCAACCCTTCGCGTGAGTTGGTCCCCGTCGCTGTGAAGTCCCGGGGCGCGCCCGGGCCCCCGGTTCTGGCCAGGGCGGACACGTAAGGTTAGCCGCCCGCACAGGTGATCTTGGGGAGGGTCGTCCGCAGTGCGCCGGGCGGCGCCCCGGCGTACTCCACCACAGGGCAACCGGGGGGGCGTGCGCCGGGGGTTCATGCTCCGTTCAACTCTCGGCCGCCGCGTTGCCCGTCTGCCCTCCTAGCGTCGCGCCCGACCGGGGCTTTCACGGTGGGCCGGCGCAGACGGGCGCCGGTGCCGGGGCCCGGACGGAGGAGACCATGCGCAAGCTGCTTCCGCTGATCGGATCGCACCCTGGCGGGCGTTCGGCACTGACCTGCCGTTTCCGCTGCGGAGACGCCTGCTTCCACGAGACGCCCAACACCAGCGGCAACGAGTACGTCGGCGACGTCATCGCCGGTGTCGTCTCCAGAAGGTCGGCCCTGCGGGCGGCCGCCGTCGTCACCGTCGCGGGTGCGGCGGGCGCCGCCGTCGTCGGCCCCGGCGCCGACCAGGCCGTAGCGCACGGCGGGCGCCCGGGCCAGGGGGGCCACCACCCCGGCTCGGGGAGCGGACAGGGGGCGCGCGGCCTGCGGTTCACCCCGGTCGCCCCCAACAAGCTGGACCAGGTCAGCATCCCCAAGGGGTACGCGCAGGACGTCGTCATCCGGTGGGGCGACCCGATCCTGCGCGGCGCGCCGGAGTTCGACGAGAAACGCCACACCGCCAGGGCTCAGGCGGGGCAGTTCGGCTACAACAACGACTTCCTCTCGCTGCTCCCGCTGGACGAGCGCGGCCGCGAGCACGGCGGGGCCCGCCGCCAGGTGCTGGTCGCCAACCACGAGTACACCGACGAGGTCCTGATGTTCGCCGGGTACGACCCGGAGAACCCCACTCGCGAGCAGGTCGAGATCGCCTGGGCCGCGCACGGCCTCTCGGTGGTCGTCGTGGAGGAGGAACGCCGCTCCGGCCGGCTCGCCCCGGTCCGCCGCCACCGCCTCAACCGCCGCCTCACCACCACCAGCCGCTTCGAGGTCACCGGCCCCGCCGCCGGCCACCCGCTGCTGCGCACCAGCGCCGACCGGCGCGGCACCACCGTCCTCGGCACGCTCAACAACTGCGCGGGCGGCACCACCCCGTGGGGCACCACACTGCACGGCGAGGAGAACTTCAACCAGTACTTCGCCCACGCCGAGAAGGTCACCGACCCCGAGACGGCGGCCCGCCTCAAGCGGTACGGCATCTCCGGCGGCGCCTCCGAGCGCAAGTGGGAGCGGTTCGACCGGCGCTTCGACCTCTCGAAGGAGCCCAACGAGGCCAACCGCCACGGCTGGGTGGTCGAACTCGACCCATACGACCCGGAGTCGACGCCGCGCAAGCGGACGGCGCTCGGCCGGTTCAAGCACGAGGCGGCGCAGCCCCGGCTGACCCGCGACGGGCGGCCCGTCGTCTACATGGGCGACGACGAGAAGTTCGACTACTTCTACAAGTTCGTCTCCTCCAAGCGGATGCGGAAGGGTGACTCGCGCGCCACCCGCGAGCACAACCTGACGCTGCTGGACGAGGGCACCCTCTACGTCGCCAAGCTCACCGGAGACTCTCCCGCCGACCAGATCGACGGCACCGGAAAGCTCCCCGCCGACGGCGAGTTCGACGGCAGCGGCCAGTGGATCCCACTGGCCACGGCGGGCCCGCGCGGGAACGTCTCGCACGTGCCCGGGATGAGCGCCGCCGAGGTCTTCGTCTTCACCCGCCTCGCCGGTGACAAGGTCGGCGCCACCAAGATGGACCGCCCCGAGGACGTCGAGCCCTCCCCGCGCACCGGCAAGGTCTACATCGCGCTCACCAACAACAGCGACCGCGGCAAGGAGGGCATGGCCCCGGCCGACGAGGCCAACCCGCGCAACGCCAACAAGCACGGCCAGGTGCTGGAGCTGACCGAGTACCGGGAGGACCCGACGAGCACCCGGTTCGCCTGGTCGCTCTTCCTCGTCGCGGGCGACCCCGAGGACCCGGCCACGTACTTCGCCGGGTTCCCGAAGGAGAAGGTCAGCCCGATCTCCTGCCCGGACAACGTCGCCTTCGACCCGCACGGCAACCTCTGGATCTCCACCGACGGCAACGCCCTCGGCTCCCACGACGGCCTCTTCGGCGTCGCCACCAGCGGCCCGCGCAAGGGGGAGCTGAAGCAGTTCCTCACCGTGCCGAACGGCGCCGAGACCTGCGGCCCGGTCATCCAGGACCGGCGGGTCCTGGTCGCGGTGCAGCACCCCGGCGAGGTCGACGGCGCCTCCGTGGAGAAGCCCGCCTCGCAGTGGCCCGACGGCCCCGGGCGCATCGTCCGCCCGTCGGTGGTCGCGGTGTGGCGCGCCGACGGGGGCGACATCGGCGTGTGAGCCGGGTGCGTCGCCGGGTCAGCGCCGGGCAGGGCGGCCGCGCCTGAGCCCGGCGAGGACCGCGACGACCAGCGCCAGGACGAGCAGGCCGCCGAGGACCGCCCACGCCAGGGTCCTCGGCGCGCTCGTCAGGGCGTCGAAGACGGCGGCGGCCGACCCCTCCGAGACGTCCGGGGGGAGCTCGTCCAGGGTCGCACGCCGCCCGATCATGATGCCGGTCAGCAGCGCGCCGCAGGTCAGTGCCCCGCCCAGGCAGGTCAGGACGGCGGCCCTGGCCCGGCGCCGGGCCAGGAAGAGGCCGACCGCGGCGGTCACCACGGCGGCCGCCGACAGCCAGAGCCCGGCCTCCTGGAGCAGGCGGAAACTCTGCCGGGCCGCCGGGAAGCGGTGCGCCTCCAGGATCGTCACCTCGACGTCCTCCACCGGCACCCGGTCGGCGAACGGCACCCCGTCCGCCTCCAGCTGGTCTTTCACCTGCTGGGTGATGGGGGCCAGGTTGAGGGTGACCGCGCCGTTCCCGTCCCCCTCGCGCAGGGCGCGCTGGACCGCCGCGTGCGCCTCGCGGTTGGCGGCGTTCCAGCCGGTGCGGAAGGTCTCCGTGGTGGTGAACGAGCGGATGGCGCTCTGTACGAACTCGGCGACCGTGTCCTGGAGCGGGCCGGTGTCCAGCTCCCGCATCACCCGGTCGGTGACGGCCGCCGCGATGTCGTCCTGGACGTGCTCGTCGGAGGCGAGCGGCGCCATCGTCCCCACGTACTCGTCCACGTCGCCGATGTCGAGCCGCGCCCACCCGGAGAGGATGGCGAGCGGCACCAGCAGTGCCGTGACGACCAGCAGCACCCCGGAGGCGGCCGCCGAGAAACCCCGCCCGGCGCGGCGTGCGCGGGACGGGGCTCGGGCGGGACGCTCTGCGTCGGCGGTGCTCACGGGGTCCAGCGAAGCGGTGCCGCGCGGCCGACGCCACCCGTGGGGGGCTCATCGGGTCACCGGCGTGCTCCCCACGGGTGGCGCTACTCCTTGGTGTAGTACCGGTAGAAGACCGAGACGAAGACGACCAGCCCCAGCGCGAGGCCCAGTCCCACGCACCGCAGGACGCTGGCGTCGCTGAGGCTGTGCAGGAAGCCGAAGATCGCCCCGCCGAAGCCGCCCCAGATCGCCGCCCGCACCTCGCGGGGGATGGCCGGGGTCATCACCTGGTGCAGGACGTAGGCGACGACCCCGACGACCAGTCCTGAGCCGATACCGAAGAGGACGTTGCGCCAGGTGATCGGGCCCGCGTCACGCTGCATGGTGGCGCCCCAGCAGCCGTAGAGCACGGCGAGGACGAGCGGCCAGCCGATCGCCGCCCTGCTCGTCGGGGTGTGGCGGGCGGGGGCGCGGGAGCGTCCGGCGGTTCCCCTGACCGGGGCGGCGTGCGACATGACGGGCTCCTCTCAGCCGGTGAGCCGCGGACCGCGCGGTACGCGCTGCCCCGGCGGCCCGGGCGGACGTGCAGCC
This sequence comes from Streptomyces sp. NPDC058373, assembly GCF_042723275.1. Taxonomy (NCBI): domain Bacteria; kingdom Bacillati; phylum Actinomycetota; class Actinomycetes; order Kitasatosporales; family Streptomycetaceae; genus Streptomyces; species Streptomyces sp. NPDC058373. Next base: position 10,895 of record NZ_JBHXJE010000053.1, read on the forward strand.
GAGGCGCGGCTCCGGGCGACCGGTGTACGGCCTCCTTCCAGGTCACACCGGCGGACGGACAGCGGCAACTCGGGGAGAGGGGCGTGCGGTGAAGGCAGCCCCGAGGGCGGTTCGTACGAGGGGTGCGCGCGCGGGGCGTACGAGGTGCGGGGGTGGGGGTGGCGTGGTTCGCTGGCGGAATCGGTGGGCGGCGGCGGTGCTGCCCACGGGCGGTTCGAAGCGGCCGGTACGCGGCACCGCGACCCGCTCGCAGGAGACGGGCGTGACGCCCGCACCGGAGTGCGGGCAGGCCGTGGAGACGTGGCCTTGTGGCCCGGCAGTGCGGTGAGACGGAGAGAGAGTCGGCCGGACCGCGGCGCGCGGATGTTTCACGTGAAACATGGGCGGGAGCCGGGCGGTTGGGCACGAGACGGCTCGGGCGGCCGACCCCGTGCGCCGAGCCGTGACAGCCGGAACGACGGAGTGGAAGGCGGCCAGATGACGATCGCGAGGTTCTTGAGCTCCGGGTGGAGGCGCGTGAGGGTGAGGTCGCGATGAAGTGGGTGGTGTTCGGGGCGACCGGCATGGTCGGCAGCCGGATCGCCGCCGAGGCGGTCCACCGCGGCCACCAAGTGCTGGCGGTGAGCCGGAGCGGTGGCGCCCCCGTGCCCGGCGCGGTGGTCACGGCGGGCGACGCGGCCGACTCGGAACGGGTGCGCGAACTGGCGGCGGGCGCCGACGCCGTCATCTCCGCCGTCGCCCCGCCCCGCGACGGCTCCGACCCCGGCGAGGCCTTCCTCGCGGTCAACGTCGCCCTGGCCGAGGGCGTCAGCGCGGCCGCCGCCACCACGCCGGGCCCGGCGACCGGCTCCGGCGCCGGGCGACTGGTGGTGGTCGGGGGCGCGGGCACCCTGGAGGTGGCGCCGGACCGGCCGCTGGTCGAGGAGGAGGGGTTCCCCGAGGCGTACCGGCCGGAGGCCCTGGCCCAGCAGGACGTCCTCTGGTTCTACCGGGACATCGACGACCCGGGGCTCGACTGGACGTACATCTCCCCGGCGCCGGAGATCGCCCCCGGCGAGCGGACCGGCCACTACCGGATCGGCGGCGACACCCTGCTGACGGCCGAGGGGGCGGGCGGCAGCCACGCCTCGCGGATCAGCGCCGAGGACTTCGCGGTGGCCGTGGTCGACGAGGCCGAGAACCACCGCCACCCGCGCACCCGGATCTCGGTGGCGTACTGACGGCGATCGGCCCGGCGGCGGTGGCGGTGGTGGCGACAAGCAGGCGGGAGGACAGGCGATGCGGCGGGTGCAGGGAGACGCGACGACGCTGACGCGTCCCGGCCGCGCCGGCGACCGCCCCTTGCCGTGGCTGCGCGGCCGGCACGCCGTCTGGGCGCTGCCGGCGCTGCTGCTGGTCCTGATCGTCTTCGGCGACCTGTGGACCGGCACCGATTTCCGGATGATCGCCTGGGTGGTGATGGTGCCCGCCCTGACCGCCGCGCTCGCGGGGGTGGGGGCGACCGTCGTCTTCTCGGTGCTGTCCCTCCTCGCCTACCTGCTGGTCGACGGGGTCCTGAGCCCCGGGCCGGAGACCGGACTGCCGGGCCTCCTGCTGCTGGTCGCGGCGAGCGTGGTGTCGGTGGCGGCCTGCGGCGTCCGCCAGGCCAATGAGCGGCGGGCGCGCAGGCTCAGCCTCGCCGCCGACGTCGTCCGCGACACCGTGCTGCGGCCTCTTCCCTTCCACTGGGGCGGCCTCGACTGGTCGGCGCTGTACGTGACCGCCGACCACGTCGCGCGGGTCGGCGGCGACTTCTACGACCTCCAGCCGAGCCCGCACGGCACCCGGGGGGTCCTCGGCGACGTGCAGGGGAAAGGGCTCGGCGCGGTCGCCGCGGCGGCGGTGCTGCTCGGCACGTTCCGCGAGGCCGGGTACCACGAGGGAAGACTGCGGGACGTGGCGCGGCGGCTGGAGACCCGGATGAAGCGCCAGCAGGTGTACTCCCGCTTCCTCGGGCAGGACGAGGGCGACCGGTTCGCGACAGCGGTGGTGCTCTCCTTCGACCCGGTCGAGCCGGGCACCGTGCGCAGCGGCACCTCCGGGCTGGACCTGGTGACGCTCGGCCACGAACCGCCGCTGGCGGTCGGCCCGGACGGGGTGCGTCCGCTGCCCTCCTCGGACGGGGTGCCGCTGGGCATGGGCGAGCTGGCCTGCGACGTGCCCGAGGACGGCGGACCCCGGATCGTCCGCGGCGGGCTGGAGCCCGGGGAGACGCTGCTGCTCTTCACCGACGGCGTCACCGAGGCCCGCGACCGGCACGGCGCCTTCTACTCGCTCCACGAGGACCTCGCGCGCGCGGTCGTCGAGGACCCCGGCCTCGCCCGGCCGGACCGGCTGGTCCGCTACGTCCGGGACGCCGTGGAGCGCCATGTGAGCGGTTCGCGCTGGGAGGCGGACGACCTGACGGTCCTGGCCCTCAAGCCGCTGCCGGTGGAGCCGCAGCGGGAAGAGTTTCCGTGACCGGCCACCGGCACCGCGCGCCCCGGATCGCGGGATCGGGGAGGAGGCGCGACGCTGGGAGGAGCGACCGCCGACGAGCGGGCACGGCGCCGGCGAGCTCCCGGCGGACGTCCTGACGCCCCCCGCCGCCCCCCGAGCGGCGCCTCTCCCGGCCGCCCGGCCCCGCCGGGAGAACCGCATCGGCCGGGCCCCCACCGGAGGCCCGGACAGCGCACAGACGCGAAGGAGAGACATGAGCCAGCCCCAGAAGCTCCCCGAGACGATGAAGGCGGTCCAGTACCGCGAGGTCGGCACGAGCCCCGAGGTGGTGGAGGTACCCGTGCCCCGCCCGGGCCCGGGAGAGGTGCTGCTCAAGGTCACCGCCGCCGGTGTCTGCCACTCCGACATCGCGGTGATGAGCTGGCCCGCCGAGCAGGTGCCCTTCCCGCTGCCGCTGACCTTGGGCCACGAGGGCGCCGGGGTCGTGGCGGAGGTCGGCGAGGGCGTCGACACGGTGGAGCTGGGGGAGGCCATGGTCGTCTACGGCCCGTGGGGGTGCGGCAGTTGCGTGAAGTGCGCGCAAGGCAAGGAGAACTACTGCCTGCGCGCCACGGAGCTGAACATCTTCCCGCCCGGGCTGGGCGCGCCCGGCGCCATGGCCGAGTACATGATCGTCGACAGTCCCCGGCACCTGATCCCGCTCGGCGACCTCGACCCGGTACGGACCGTGCCGCTGACCGACGCGGGACTCACCCCGTACCACGCGATCAAGCGGTCGATGCCGAAGCTGGTGCCTGGCTCGACCACGGTGGTCCTGGGGGCGGGCGGCCTCGGCCATGTGGGCATCCAGTTGCTGCGGGCCATGACCGGGAGCCGGGTGATCGCGCTGGACATCTCCGAGGAGAAGCTGGCGCTGGCCCGCGAGGTCGGCGCACACGAGACGCTGATCTCCGACGCCGAGGCGGCCGAGCGCATCCGCGAACTGACCGGCGGGCAGGGCGCGGACGCCGTCTTCGACTTCGCCGGCGTTCCGCCGACCACCGCCATCGCCCAGCAGTGCGCCGGGGTCGAGAGCGACGTGACGATCATCGGCATCGGCGGCGGCTCGGTCGAGGTCGGTTTCGGCACCACGGCGTACGAGACGGTGGTCACCGCCCCGTACTGGGGCAGCCGCAGCGAACTCATCGAGGTCTACGACCTGGCGCGCGACGGCGACATCACCGTCCACGTCGAGACGTACAGCCTGGACGAGGCCCCGAAGGCGTACGAGCGGCTGCACGCCAACGAGGTACGCGGCCGGGCCGTGATCGTCCCCGGGAGCTGACCGGCGCTGCCCGCCGGGGCCGCCCCGGCTCAGGCCAGGGAGAGGAAGAGCTTCTCCAAACGGGCGCGCATCTCCTCGCGGGACTCCGGGGTGGTGGGGTTCTCCCCGTCCTGGGGGTCGTCGGTCAGACACTGCTGGAGGCCGGTGGCGATGATGGCGAACCCGGCGCGGTCCAGCGCGCGGGAGGCCGCGGCCAGCTGCGTGACGACGTCCTCGCAGTCGCGCCCCTCCTCGATCATGCGGGCGACGCCCGCGATCTGGCCCTGGGCCCGCTTGAGACGGTTCAGCACGGCCTTCAGATCCGACTCGGCGAGTTCCAGTTGCACGAGGGCTCCTTCGTAGGTGTTCCCTCCCAGGATGACACCGGGAGAAGACGGACACGGAAATGGCTCCGGCGCCCGAGGGCGGCCGGAGCCATTTCCGTGCGCGGAGGCGAGGGTCAGTCGCGGATGTCGATCTTCTGCTCGCCCTCACCCGCGGCCGCGCCCTTGGCGGCCGAGGCGTCCTGGGCGGGCGCCTGCGCGGGCCCGGCGGAGGTGCCCTCCTTGGCGGTGATGCCCTTGAGGACGCTGGTCAGGTCCATCCCGGTGGTGGACTGGAGCAGCTCCATGCCCTGGGCGACGTTGTCCGCGACAGTGCGGGAGAGCTTGGAGGCACCGTCGGTGGAGATCACCGTCATCTTGTCGACGGCGCTGAGCGGCTCGGACGCCTTGGCGACGACCTGCGGCAGCACCTCGACCAGCATCTGGAGGACGGCCGCGTCGCCGTACTGGGAGAACGCGTCGGCCTTCTTCCGCATGGCCTCGGCCTCGGCGGAGCCCTTCGCCGCGATGGAGGCAGCGTCGGCCTCACCCTCGATGCGGACGGCGTCGGCGAGCGCGGCGCGGTGCGCCTTCTCGCCCTCACCGGTCAGGCGGGCCCGCTGGGCGTCCGCCTCGGCCTCCTTGACCTGGGCGATGCGGCGGGCCTCCGCCTCCTGCTCGGCCTGGTAACGAGCGGCGTCCGCAGGCTTACGGACCTTGGTGTCGAGCTCGCGGTCGGTCAGGGCGGCCTGGCGCTCGGCGACCTTCTCCTGCTCCATCAGGACTTCCTGCTGGCGAGCGGCCTCGGCCAGCGGACCGGCGGCGTTGGCCTTGGCGCCGGCCGCCTCCGTCTCGACCTTGATCTCGGCCTGCTTCAGGTAGAAGGTCCGCTCCGCGATGGCGATTTCCTCGGCGGCCTTCAGTCGGGCCTGCTCCGAGGCGCGCTTGGCGATCGCCTCGGCGATGTCGGCCTCCTGCTTGGCGCGGGCGGCCTCGGGGCGGCCGAGGTCCTCCAGGTAGGAGCCTTCGGTGGTGATGTCCTGGATCTGGAAAGCGTCCAGGATCAGGCCCTGGCCGGAGAGGCTGGTCTCGGCCTCCTCGGCGACCTGCCCGGCGAAGGTGGCGCGGTCGCGGATGATGTCCTCGACCGACATCCGGCCGACGATGGCGCGCAGGGCGCCGGAGAGCACTTCCTGCGTGAAGCCGACGATGCCGCCCTGCTGCTGGAGGAAGCGCTGGGCGGCGGCGCGGATGGCGTCCTCGTTGCCGCCGACCTTGACGATGGCGACGCCTTCGAGGTTGGCCTTGACGCCACGCAGGGTGACCGCGCCCCGGACGGAGACCGGGATGTGGCGGCTGGAGAGGTCGAGCGTGAAGCGCTGCTGCACGAACGGGATGACGAAGACACCGCCGCCGACGACGACCTTCTGCCCGCTGTTGTCGGTGATGACCCGGCCGGTGTTCGGGTCGGTGGACTTCTTGCCCCGACGGCCGGTGATGATGAACGCCTCGCTGGGCCCGGCGACCTTGTACCGGGTGATCACCACCAGAGCGAGCAGGACGAGGAGCACCACGGCTCCTACGACGGCGGAGACAACTGGACTCATTGGGCTTCCCCCAAGCCGTCCGGGGGACGGCGGATAGTGCGGACAGTGCGGTCGGGTGGAGTTCCGGCGGCGCTGCCGCCCTCCGGCGCCGGCCGATGTTTCACGTAAAACACCAGTGGTCACACCCGGCGGCCCTATGGCGACGTTTCACGTGAAACGTCCGGATGTTTCACGTGAAACATCGGCCGGCTCGGAAAGCGGTCGGCTGCCGGTGGCTCTCCCGGCCCGGTCCCGCCGCCGTCAGCGTTCGACGGGGCGGACGGAGACAGAGGTCGAGGAGAGAGATGACTCGACCCAGATCTCGGTTCCCCTGGTGAGGGGAGCGGTGGATTTGGCGGACAGCTTGAGCGGCTGGCCGCCGAGGTACACCAGCACCTCGCCGTACCCGTCCGCCGGAATCGAGGTGACCACGGAACCGGCCGTGCCCACCAGATCGGCCGAGCGGGGTGTCGCGTCGGTCTGGTCGCGCATCAGCGCCTTGCTCAGCTTGAGCACGACCCAGCCGGTCACGAGCCCGGCGAGGACGCCGATGACCGTCGCGCCGACCACGCCGAGTTCGGTGGTTCCCAGGACGATCACTCCGCCGAAGCCGAGCATCGACACGAACCCGGCAATGGCGGGCAGGGAGAGCAGACCGTCGAGGAAGTCCCCGAAGAATCCTTCCAGGACGCCGTCGAAGATCAGCGAAAGAACCAGCAGGACGATTCCCGCGATTCCCAGACCAAGAAACAGGGTCACGATTGATCCCTCCCCGTGTCGCCGTTTCTCTCCCACGCCACCGTGCCCGCTCGCAGGGGTCCGCCCGTGCTGGAACGGGCGGACCTGATTTCCGCCTTGCCGCTCCGGGGCCGCTCCGCATTCCTGATGCGTGTGACAGGGTGAGAAGCCGGTGCCGTGACTCTCCTGAATGCTCCCATAGGCCTGGCGGAAAAGACATTGCCGATCACCGGCAATCTTTACGCGTCCTTAATGCCGTGACCTACCGCCTCCGCCGGGGCCGCCGCCCCCTCGTCGCCCGCCGGGTGGGGCGGAAGTCGGCACGGAAGCCCCCTGTGAGCACACCCTGGCGCCTCTCCCTGGCCCTGCCCGAACCTGGCCGCGCGGAGCCTACCTCCACCCCGCAAGGGCAACCTGAGGCCATGGCTGGTAACGCGGCGGGCGGGCGTGCTCTGATGTCGGCTCAGCCCGCACACCGGGCCACGACCACCGACCGCGCCCGGTGCCCGGAACGCCCGGCCCTGCAGGAGGCCCCGCCCGCCCCTCCCGACAGGCCCGGCCAAGCCCGGCCTCCCCGCCCGGCCGGAGGGGCCTGGCCCCTACACGCGGAACCAATCCGGACCGCCCGCCGGCCCGAACAAGGGGCGAGGCCGAGGGCGGGAGGAAGGACGGCGCCCGCCACCGTCCCGGCCCCGCCCGCCGGGAACCCCGAACCGAACGACCGCCGACCGCCGAGGCCCGCCACCCCACCACCGCCGACAGCACCGACAGCACCGACAGCACCGACAGCACCGACAGCCGAACCTACGACCCGGACCGCACGAACACCGCCGCAGCCGCAGACCCGCAGACAGACGCGGGAAGCCGCCGGCACAGGCACATGGGGGAGATACCGACATGAGGACAGAGCGGGCCCAGGACGCCGAGCCGCCCCGCACGGCCGCCGACCCGGAGCCCCCGGCCCCGGATCAGGAGGGAGGCGCCGCCGTGCAACCCGGCCACGACGGCCTCCCGCGCCAGGGCGGCGGCCGGGGCCGAGCCCGCGCCGTGGTGATGCTGCTCCACGGCGGCCGGGAGGCGGGCCTGGAGGCTCCCCCGCCGTGGAACCTGCCCGGCCTGCGGATGCGCCCCTTCGCCCGGTCCATCGCCCGCGCCACCCGGGGCCGCCAGGTCCAGCTGACCGCCGTCCGCTACACCCACCGCGGCTGGAACGGCACCCGCGAGGATCCGCTGCGGGACACCGACCGGGCCCTGGACGCGCTGGCCGAGGAGTACGGCGAGGTCCCGGTGATCCTCGTCGGCCACTCCATGGGCGGCCGCGCCGCCCTCCGCGCCGCCGGACACCCGCTGGTCCGCGGCGTCGTCGGCCTCGCCCCCTGGTGCCCGCCCGGCGACCCGGTGACCCAACTCGCCGACCGCTCGGTGGTCCTGCTGCACAGCGACCGCGACCACACCACGAGCCCGCTCGCCTCGCAGACCACGGCGACCCGCGCCCGCCGCGCCGGGGCGCGCACCTGCTCGGTGACGATCCGCGGCAGCGACCACGCGATGCTCCGCCGCGCCCCGGTCTGGCACCGGCTCACCGCCGACCTGGTCACCGGCCTCCTCGGTTACGGCCCGCTCCCCCCGGCCGTCGGCACCGCGCTGAAACTGCCCCCCGGCACCTCGGGGCCCGAGGGCAACCTCGACCTCGACCGGATCACCGGCGCCGGGCGCGGCTGAGCGCGGCCCCGGCCCGGCGCTCCGCGCACCGGCCGCCGGCTCACCCGTACGAGAGGTCGTCGCAGAGGTCGTCGTCGGCCGAGCGGGCGCCGTCGGCCACCTCGGCCGGGACACCGGTCGGCTCCGGCGAGGCGGCGGCCTCCGGCTCGGCGTCGGGGTCGGCGGCGTAGGAGCTGCCGACGGTGATGTCGATGCCCGGGGCGGAGCCCAGGACGAGGCGGGCGCCGGGGAAGAGCCGCGCCGCGGTCCGGGCGCGGTTCTCCTCGCCGGGGCCGTGGGTGACGACCGTCCCCCCGTGGTCCTGCCGGGGCGCGTTGCCGTAGCCGCTGACGGTGAAGCCGTGCGCGGTGAGGCGGGTGGCGGCGCGGGCGGCGAGGCCGCCGGTGGTGGTGCCGTTGTGGACGGTGACGGTGGTGCCGGTGCCGTCGACGGGCCCGGTCGGCGCGGGGGAGGCGTCGGCGGCCGGGCGGGCCGTGCGGCGGCCTCCGGCGTCCTTGCCGTCGAGGGTGCGGTCGTTCTTCAGCGCGTGCCACAGCGCGGCCGCGTCCGGCTCGACGACGGCGACGCGGTTTCCCTCGTAACGCCAGGGGATGGTGAGGAACTTGGTGTTGTCGAGGTCGATGTTCTTCAGGCCCATGGCGAAGCTGAGGAGTTTGTCGGCGGAGCCGAGGCCCGGGTCGACCGTCATCGACCTGGTGGCGGCGTCCGCGAGGGGCAGGAGCTTGCCGGGGGTGAGCCCGTCGTCCTTGATCTTCTTCATCAGGCTGCCGACGAACGCCTGCTGGCGCTTGATGCGGCCGAGGTCGGAGCCGTCGCCGATGCCGTGCCGGATGCGGACGTAGTCCAGCGCCCGCTGCCCGGCGACGTCCTGTTCGCCGCGCTCGAAGACCCGTGCGCCGCGGGTGGCGCGCTTGGGGTTGAGGTCGCGCTCATATATGTCCTGCGGGACGCAGACGCGGACCCCGCCGACCACCTCGGTCAGGTCGGAGAAGCCCTTGAAGTCGATGACGAGGGTGTGGTCGACGCGCAGCCCGGTCAACTGCTCCACGGTGTTCTGCGTGCAGGCCGGGTTCCCCTCGGGCGTCTCCCCCACGGTGTACGCGGTGTTGAACATGGCGCGCTGCTGCGGCTGCGTCCACGAGCCGTCCGGCAGGCGGCAGCTCGGGATGGGGACGAGGGTGTCGCGCGGGATGGAGACCGCGACGGCGTGCTGGGCGTCGGCGTAGACGTGCAGCAGCAGCGCGGTGTCGGAACGGCCGATGTCGTCCTTGTCGCCGCCGCCGAGCTCCGCGTTGCCCCCGGTCCGGCTGTCGGAGCCGAGGAGCAGGATGTTCTGCCCGGCCGAGGTGTCCGGGGGCCGGTTGTCCGAGACGCCCTCCTGGCCGAAGGTGCCGAGGTTGCCGCCGAGTTTGAGGTAGAGCCAGCCGCCGCCCGCGGTGGCGAGCAGCGCCAGGGAGAGGCCGAGCACCAGGACGGGCCGCGCCTTCCGGCGGCCCTCGGGCCCCCGCGCCGAGCCCTGCTCCGGCGCGCGCCCGCCGCTCTCCGCGCCCCCGTCCCCGGGTTCGCGCCGTCGGCTGCCGGTCATCCCGTCACTCCCCTTCTCGACCCGTCGCCGTATCTGTACGACGTTGCGCAATGTAGCCACTCAAGTCGGGCGCGGGGAGTCCTTCCCGGTCTCGGCCGCCCGGACGGGTCCGGTCCACCGGGCGTGAGCCCGCCAGGGAGAACGACGCGGGCGCCCGGGGACTTGGCAGGGCCCGCATGCCGTGGCTGTGCGGCGGGTCAGGGACTCGCGTGGTCGTAGCCGTAGCGGAGCGGCTCGTGGTGGACGCGGGGGTCGCGCCGGTACACGTACAGCGCGTCCGCGCGGAACGGCGTGGGGCCGTCGACCGCCCGGCACGGGTACGTCACCTGCACCACCGCCGGGCGGTCGACGACCCGCAGGCGGGTGCCGTGCGCCGGGCCGCCGTCGAGCACGGCGTGCTCATCGACGGCCGGGCCCCTGGGGGCGGTTGGGGGGCCTGGCACGGGCCCGCCCGTCGGGTCGGTGGCGGGGTGCGGTGCGGCTGTCGGGGTGCGGTGCGGGGCTCCACCGGTTCCGTTGCTGTGCATGTAAAGACTTTATGCAGATCCCCGCATCCGCTCCATGGTGCGCCGCCCGGCCCTTCGGACCCGGCCGGAACCCGACACCCCGCCTCTTCGCCGCCCTTTCCCGGGACCCGGCCCGGCCTCGACCGGCACGCCCCGCACCGGGGCTGGCGGTAGCCGGTGTTCAGGGCCCAGCAGGAGGGCCCTGCCAGCCCGCCGAACAGGACGCCGGGCAACGCCCCACCCACCGGGATCGGTTACGAGCCATCTGTCGTACGCGGCTCTCCGACCGCCCACCGGCGCGCGGGCTGATGTACCCGGCACCCGACACGCTTCACCAAGCCGTCCCGACCGAGGCCCATGAACTCCCGTCCCTCGTTCCCCCGTTGGGCGCTCACCCGGCCCCCGGCCCCTCACAGCCCCACCACCGTCACCTCCGTAGCCTTGACCGCCATCCACACCCGGGTACCGTCCGTCAGCCCGAGGTCGGCCGCCGCGGCCGGGGTGATCTCGGCGACCAGGTCCGGCACTTCCGGGGAGATGAGGAGCACCCGGAGCCTGCTGCCCACCGCCGTCAGCTCCCGCACGGTCCCCGCCCAGACGTTCCGCGGGCTGCCTTCCGGGCGGGCCAGGTGGAGCGAGACCGCCTCCGGGGCGATCACCGCCAGGACCGGGGCGCCCTGCTGCGGCGGGCCCTCGTCCCCCGGTGCCGTCGTGAGCAGGCCGCCGCCCGCCATCTCGACCGTGCCGTCCGGTCCCGCCGTGCCCTGCCAGGCGTTGCCGCCGAGCATCCGGGCCACCCAGGGGGAGCGCGGGTGCCGGGTGACCTCGGCGGGCGGAGCGTCCTGCACCGCCTCGCCGCCCTCCAGCACCAGGACCCGGTCGGCCAGCGACACCGCCTCCACCGGATCGTGGGTGACGACGAGGCAGACCCCGCCGAACCCCGCCAGATGGTGCCGCAGCGTGTGGCGTACCCGCGCCCTGGTCGTCTGGTCCAGCGCCGCCAGTGGCTCGTCCAGCAGCAGCAGCCGGGGGCGTGCCGCCAGCGCCCGGGCCAGCGCCACCCGCTGGGCCTGGCCGCCGGAGAGCTGGGCGGGCCGCCGATCGGCCAGCTCGCCCACGCCGAGCCGCACCAGCCACTCCCGCGCCTGCCGCCGGGCCTCGGCGCGCGGCACCCCGCGCGCCCGGAGCCCGTACGCCGTGTTGGCCAGGGCCGACAGGTGCGGGAAGAGCGCCCCGTCCTGCGGCACCCACGCCACCTGGCGCCGGTGGGTCGGCAGGCGGGTCACGTCACGGCCACCGAGGAGGACCTCGGCGCGGGCGCGCGGGGTCAGGCCCAGCAGGGCGCGCAGCAGCGTCGTCTTGCCCGCGCCGTTCGGCCCGACGACCGCGACCGTGGTCCCGGCGGGCGCGGTGAGCGAGAACCGGGTGTAGCCGGAGAGCTCGGCGCGCAGGTCCCAGCCCTCGTCGGCGGGGACGGAGGCGCCGGGGCGTAGGGAATCGGTCTCCGGGGTGGTGTCGTCGCCGCCCGCACCGGCCCGGTCGGTGGGGGTGGCCACGCCGGCCGGCGTCGCGTCGGCGCCTCCGCCCGGGGCGGTCCTGGCCTCGCGCACCGCGCCGCCCGTCCACCGGCCCCGCAGCGCCACCAGGACCGCCATCGCGATCACCAGCAGCAGCAGCGAGACCGAGGTGGCGGCCTCGGGGGAATCCTGGAGCAGCAGGTACACCTGGAGCGGGAGGGTCTGCGTCGCGCCCGGCAGGTTCCCCGCGAAGGTGATCGTCGCCCCGAACTCGCCCAGGGCCCGCGCCCAGGTCAGTGCTGCTCCGGCGGCCAGCGCCGGGGCGAGCAGCGGCAGCGTCACCGTGGTGAAGACCCGCAGCGGTCCGGCGCCGAGCGAGGCGGCCGTCTCCTCCAGGGACGGGCGCAGCCCGGCGAGCGCCCCCTCCAGACTGATCACCAGGAACGGCATCGCCACGAAGGCGGCGGCCACCACCGCGCCCGCCGTGTGGAAGGGCAGCGTCAGCCCGAAGGTGGACTCCAGCCACGGCCCGAGCACCCCGCGCCGCCCGAAGGCGAGCAGCAGTGCCACGCCGCCGACCGTGGGCGGCAGCACCATCGGCAGCAGCACCAGCGAGCGGACCAGCGCCTTGCCGGGGAACGGCACGCGGGCCAGCAGCCAGGCCAGCGGCACGCCCATCACCAGGGAGAGCAGCAGCGCCCAGCCGGAGACGACCAGCGACAGCCGCAGCGCCTCGGTCACCTGCGGGGCGGTCAGGTGGCGGACCAGGGAGGGCCAGTCCGTCCTGGCCAGCACCCCGACCAGCGGAAGCAGCAGGAAGGCGACACCGATCAGCGCCGGGACCATCAGCCCCGCCGGGAGACCACGGCGCACCGCGCCACCCGCCCCCGCATCGGCCTTCCCGAACCGCACCCGCCCGCGCCCGACTTCCCGCTTCACGCCTGCCTCACCCCGCTCCCGCCTCGCACCCGCACTCCTCCGTCAACCACGCCCCGCACACCTCACGCGGCGCGCTCCACTGACGGCATCCCCCGGCCGTCCACGCGCCACACGGACCCGCCGGACCGACAGGAGCACGCGGCGCACACGAACACACGATCGAGCGCCCGGCCCGTCCCGAGCGCCGGAGTGCGCCCCCTCGACCGTGCCGACGCACACGTCAGGGCTGCTGGAATCCGGCCTTCCGCAGCAGCACCCGCGCCTCGTCGGACGACAGCCACTTCACGAAGTCGGCCGCCTCCTCGGCGTTTTCGGACCCCTTGAGAGTGGCCGCCGGGTAGGAGGCGACGGCGTTCTGCGCGTCCGGGATGTCGACGGCGTCGACCTTGTCCGGGACCGTCTCGGCGTCGGTCTTGTAGACGAGCCCGGCGTCGGCCTCACCGAGCTCGACCTTGCTCAGCACGGCGCGGACGCTGACCTCCTGCGAGACCGGCTTCACCGTCAGCTTCTGCGCGTCCAACACCTGCTTGCCGTACCGCCCGACCGGCACCTCCTCGGCGGCGAGCACCACCTTGAGGTCGGAGTCGGTGAGGTCCTTGAGGGAGTCGACCTTCTTCGGGTTGCCCTCCTCCACGGCGATGACCAGGCGGTTCTTGGCGATGACGGTGGGCTTGCCGGTCTCGGCGGCCAGGCCGTCCATGGTCTTGGTGTCGGCGGTCACCAGCGCGTCGGCGGGCGCCCCCTGCTTGACCTGCGCCGCCAGCTCCTGCGATCCGGCGAAGGAGAAGTCGACCTCGACGCCCGGGTGCTCCTTCTCGTACGCCTTCCCGGCCTCCTCGAACACGTCGGTCAGGGAAGCGGCGGCGAGCACCGTCAACCGGGTGTTCTTCTCCGCCCCGGCCGACGCCCCACCGCCCTCCTCCTTCTCCCCGCCGCCCCCGCAGGCGGAGAGCGGTATCAGCACGGCGGCGGTGACCACCGCCGCCAGGGCGCGGCGGCGGGCGGAGCGGGTGGTGAGGGAAGTGGCCATGGGGCTCGTGACTCCTTGGTCCGGGCGGCTCGGCCGACCGTGCTGATCAGGCCGGTCGCGGCTGGTCGGGCTGACGGTGCTGGGGGCGGTGCCGGTGCGCGACGGTGCGGCCGGCGAGCGGCCCGCGGCCCGCGTCTCAGGCCCGGTCGATGTGCACGTTGGTCGACTTGACCCGTGCGATGGCCCGCATGCCGACCTCCAGGCCCAGTTCCTCGACCGCTTCCCGGGTCAGCAGGGAGACCAGCCGGTGCGGCCCCGCCTGGATCTCGACCTGCGCCGCGACGTCGCCGAGCTTCACGCCGGTGACGATGCCGGGAAAGGCGTTGCGGGCGGTGGTGTACGAGGGTTCCTCGTCGTCCGCGCCCTGCTGCCCCACCTCCACGGCGAAGGCGGCGAGCGCCTGCCCCTCGACGACCCGGCGGCCGTTGTCGTCGCGATGGGTGGCGACCCGTCCGGCGTCGGCCCAACGGCGCGCGGTGTCGGGGCTGACGCCGAGGAGACGGGCCGCCTGGCCGATGGTGTAGGACTGCATGTGCGGCACGGTATGGCGCTTCCCCTCTCATCTGCAATGCGGAACCGCGAATTGTGGGGGCAGACACCAACCACCTTGGATGATGCGCCAAAATCCCCGTCCACCGGACGCCGACCCTCCGCCCACGGGCAGGCGGGACCCTCGTCCGCGCCCGGCCCCTGACTGTCAGTGGCCCCTGCCACACTCCGGCCTCATGACGACCGCCCCGGAGACCCAGCCCGCACCGACCGCCGCAACCACCTCGGCCCCGCCCGCCGACCCGCGCCCCTTCCTCCTCACCGACATCGAGGCCGCCATCCGCGCGAGCTGGGGCGCGGACACCACCACCCCGAACCACCGCCCGCACTGGAGCCCGGACAACCCGGCCCGCGACCAGTGCGGGGTGACCGCGATGGTCCTGCACGACCTGCTCGGGGGCGAGCTGATCCGGGGCGTGGTCCGCGTGGACGGCGTACAGACCGACTTCCACTGGTGGAACCGGCTCGGCGCGGGCGTCGAGATCGACCTGACCCGCGAGCAGTTCGCCCCCGAGGAGATCGTCTCCGACGGCGAAGCCGTCCCCCGCCCGGCCCACTTCGCCCGCCTGCGAGAGGAGTACGAACTGCTGCGCTCCCGCGTCCTGACCCGGCTGACCCGCCCCGCCGCCTGACGGACCGGCGCGCCCAGGGCTCGCGCCACCCGCGCGGCGCTCCCCCTTGGCGCCCTCCACTGGACGCGCGGCGGGGGGGTACGTCAGCGGGTGAGCGGTGCGCCATGGCCGGGTACGAGAACGCCGAACCGGAGGTCGCGGGGGTGCACCTGCCGGACACCCGGCTCGCCGCCGAGGCGACCGAGCTGGTCCGCGAGACGGCACCGCCCCCGCGGCCCGATGTCCTGGCGCACCGTCTGGCGCATGACCCGGCTGGGGCGCCCGCCGATCCTCTGACCGGCCCCGGAGCACGCCGGAAAGGGGTCCTCTCCGCCGGGGCCGCCCCAAAGCCGGCGCGGCCCGGGCCGCCGACCGAGGCCGTGGTGACAGGCGGGGCCAGGTATGTGAAGTTGGGGAACTGTGAAGGGCGTACCGCTCCTCTCCCGGCGCTGGGCGCCGGTGGCGTGGAGGGGGAAACGGGTGGTGGGGGATGACCGATCCAGCAGGTCGGGGGGCGGGGCTACCGACCGGCGCGTGTCGTCGAACTTGTCGGGATCGGCGCGTGACGTCCTGCAGGCCGGGCATGTCCACGGTGACCTGCACTTCCACGCGGCGGCCCCGGTGAGCGGGGAGGTCCCCCTGCCGCACCAGCTTCCCTCCGGCGTCTCCGGGTTCGTCGGCAGATCCGACGAACTCGCCGAGCTGGAAGCCGTACTGGGCGGTGACGGCAGCCCTCACGAGCACGTGCCGGTCGTGGTGATCGCCGGAACCGCCGGGGTCGGCAAGACCTCGCTCGCCGTCCGCCTCGCCCACCAGGTGAGTCCCCACTTCCCCGACGGCCAGTTGTTCGTCAACCTGCGCGGCTACGACACCGGGCCGCCCCAGGAACCCGCGGCCGTACTGGAGCGGTTCCTGCGGGCTCTCGGTGTGCCGGGCCCGGCGGTTCCGGCCGGTCTGGAAGCGCGCGCCGAGCTGTACCGGTCGCTGCCACACCACGGCCGCCCGCATCCTCCGTGACCCCCTCCACCCCTGGGACCTCGCCCAGGCGCTGGTCCACCTCGCCGAGGCAGTGGCCGACGACGACCGTCCCGAGGACGCCCGACGGCACCGCGCCGAAGCCGTCGCCCTTCTCGCCGACTTCCCGGACCCGCCGTCCACCGCTCTGCGCCACCGGCTCCAGGAGCAGATCGGGGCGGCGCACGAGGCATGAGCCGACGCCGCAATTGCCTCGCACCCTCCCCTCCCCCCACCTAAGCTTCCCGTTCCGGCCGAGCAGGGGAGCGTGCGCGTGGAGATGCCGATACGGACCGAGCGGCTGGTGCTGCGGCCGTTGCGGGCGGAGGACACCGACGCGGTCCACACCTACCAGCGGCGGGAGGATGTGGCGCGGTACCTGTACCGGCCGCCGCTGGACCGGGCCGGGTGCGCGCGGCTGATCGCGCGCAGCACGGAGTCGCCGGAGTGGGGCACCGAGGGGGCCGATCTGGGCCTCGCCGTCTGCCTGCGGGGGCAGCTGATCGGCGAGACGGGGCTACGGCTCACCTCGGCCGAGGCCGCGCAGGCGGAGATCGGCTGGGTCTTCGCCCCGGAGTACGCCGGGCACGGATACGCCACCGAGGCGGCCCGGGCGGTCCTGGCCGCGGCGTTCGGCCCGCTCAAGGTGCACCGGGTCCACGCACGGCTGGACGCCGAGAACAAGCCCTCCTGGCGGGTCTGCGAACGGCTCGGCATGCGACGCGAGGCGTACCTGGTCGACAGCGACGTGAACCCGGCCACCGGCACCTGGGGCAGCGAGTACGTCTACGCCATGCTGGCCAGGGAGTTCCGGGGCTGACAGGATGCCGTCCGCGGCCCCGGCCGCCCCGTCACCGGCTTCTCCGCATCGCGAGGTCCCGTTGGTCACCGTTCTCACCGTCGCCGTCCTCGCCGTCCTCGTCGTCGGCGGGGTCGTCCTGCTGGCCCGCCTCGACAGCCGGGGCCCGGCCTGGCTCATCTCCCGCCGGATCGCCCGGGGCACACCCGGCCGGTGCGTGCACTGCGGCTCGAAGCGGACCCGCCTGCTGACCACGGACGACGCCCTCGACGGCAGCCTGGAGTGCCGGGCCTGCCACCACATCACCCGGGGCGGCGGCCCCACCCCGGCGGCCTGACCCCGGCGCGACCCGCGCCCGCCGCCCCGTACGTACGACGCAGGGCCCGGCCCCCCGAGAGGAGGCCGGGCCCTGCCGCCGTACAGACGGACGGACTACTTGTCCTTGTCCTTGTCCTTGTCCGCGACCGGCTTGCGGAGCTGGATGTTCAGCTCGCGGAGGCGGGACTCCTCCAGCTCGGTCGGGGCGCCCATCATCAGGTCCTGGGCGTTGCCGTTGAGCGGGAAGGAGATGGTCTCGCGGATGTTGGGCTCGTCGGCGAGGAGCATCACGATGCGGTCGACGCCGGGGGCGATGCCACCGTGCGGCGGGGCGCCGAGGCGGAAGGCGCGGAGCATGCCCGCGAACTCGCGCTCGACGGTCTCGCGCTCGTAACCGGCGATCTCGAAGGCCTTCAGCATGACGTCGGGCTCGTGGTTCCGGATGGCGCCGGAGGAGAGCTCGATGCCGTTGCAGACGATGTCGTACTGCCACGCCAGGATGTCAAGCGGGTCCTTCTCCTCCAGGTCCTTCATGCCGCCCTGGGGCATCGAGAAGGGGTTGTGGGAGAACTCGGTCTTGCCGGTCTCCTCGTCCTTCTCGTACATCGGGAAGTCGACGATCCAGCAGAAGCGGAAGACGTTCTCCTCGAAGTGGCCGGAGCGCTTGGCGGCCTCCACGCGGACGGCCGACATGATCTTGGAGACCTCGTCGAACTCACCCGCGCCGAAGAAGACCGCGTGGCCCGGCTTGAGGCCGAGACGCTCGGTGAGGACCGCGACGTTCTCCTCGGTGAGGAACTTGGCGATCGGGCCGCTCAGGGCGCCGTCGTCGCCGACGCGGACCCAGGCGAGGCCCTTGGCGCCCTGCTCGACGGCGTAGTCACCGAGGCCGTCGAAGAACTTGCGGGACTGCCCGGCGGTGTCCGGCACCGGCAGTGCGCGGACGTGCTTGCCCGCGAACGCCTTGAAGCCGGAGTCGGCGAAGACGTCGGTGAGGTCGACCAGTTCCAGCTGGGCGCGCAGGTCCGGCTTGTCGTTGCCGTACTTCAGCATCGACTCGCGGAACGGGATGCGCGGGAACGGGGAGGTGACCTCGCGGCCGCCGCCGAACTCGGTGAACAGCTCCGTCATCAGCTTCTCGATCGGACGGAAGACGTCCTCCTGCTCGACGAAGCTCATCTCGACGTCGAGCTGGTAGAACTCGCCCGGCGAGCGGTCGGCACGGGCGTCCTCGTCGCGGAAGCAGGGGGCGATCTGGAAGTACCGGTCGAAGCCGGAGATCATCAGCAGCTGCTTGAACTGCTGCGGGGCCTGCGGCAGCGCGTAGAACTTGCCCGGGTTGAGGCGCGAGGGGACGACGAAGTCGCGGGCGCCCTCGGGGGAGGTGGCGGCGAGGATCGGGGTCGCCATCTCGTTGAAGCCGAGCGCCGTCATCTTGTGGCGGATCGCCGAGATCACGGCGGTGCGCAGCATGATGTTGCGGTGCATGCGCTCGCGGCGCAGGTCGAGGAAGCGGTACTCCAGACGGCGCTCCTCGTTCACCCCGTCCTCGGTGTTGATGGTGAAGGGGAGCGGGCCGGCCTCGCCGAGCACCTCGACCTCGGAGACCTCGATCTCGACCTCGCCGGTGGGAAGCTCCGGGTTGACGTTCTCGGCGCCGCGCGAGACGACCTGGCCGTCGACGCGGACCACGGTCTCCTTGGACAGCTTGTCCAGGAGCTCGGCGGCGGGCGTGCCCGGGCGGGCGACGAGCTGCGTGATGCCGTAGTGGTCGCGCAGATCGATGAAGAGGATGCCGCCCAGGTCTCGGCGATTGTGCAGCCAGCCGCTCAGCCGGACGTCGGAGCCGACGTCAGAGGCGCGGAGCTCGCCGCAGGTGTGGGACCTGTACCGGTGCATCGTCGTTCATCCAGTCTTCGGGGGGTTGGGCTGCGGGGTCCCAGGTTACCGCTCGGGGCTCGGCCCCTCGCTGGGATATCCGTGGGGCTGGGCTGGGCCCTCCCTCGGCCCCCCTGCCGGCCTCAAGCGCCGGCCGGGCTGCTTGTGAGCTGCGGCCCGGCTGTCCTGTGCCGGCCCAAGATGGCCTCAAGCGCCGGCCGGGCTTGGAGTGCGTGCGACTCGTCCCGACCGTACCGGTCACAGATGGCCTCAAACGCCGGCCGGGCTTGGAGTGCGTGCGACTCATCCCGACCGTACCGGTCACAGATGGCCTCAAACGCCGGCCGGGCTTGGAGTGCGTGCGACTCATCCCGACCGCGCCGGTCCAAGACGGCCTCAAACGCCGGCCGGGCTTGGATTTCGCTGTACGTCCGCTGGGTGGCGCGAGTGTGGCCGCACCCGGGGCAACCGCGAAACCCCAGCAAGGCCGACACCCAAGGCCACCGGCAACAAAACCCAGCCCGGCCAGCGCCTGAGGCCATCTTGGACCGGCACGGGCGAGACGCACCGCACCCGATACCCAGCCCGGCCGGCGCCTGAGGCCAATCAGTGACCGGCTCGGGAAAGCCGGGCCGCGGCCGGGAGGGCAGCCCAGCCGGCGCCTGAGGCACCCCCGGCCGCGGGCGGCAAGGAAAGCCGCGGGCGGCGGAAGATAGGCCCACCTGGGGGACCCCCAGCCCCACCCGGAGCAAACCCCGGCTCGCGCCCCCGCCTCAGCGGAATAAAGTGGGGCAATGCGCACCGAGGATTCCCTCCCCGACGTGAGGGACGTCCTGGCCGCTGTGGCCACGGGCCTGTGGCGCTGGGACAACGCGAGAGGCGTCGTCACCGTCGACGCGGAAGCCGCACGCCTCCTGAACCTGCCCGAGGAGGCCGCGGTCCTCCCCGAGACGGTCATCCGCGCCCGCTTCCACCCGGTCGACTGGAACGAGATCAACGGCGTCGTCTCCCTCGCCCTCACCGAAGGCACCCTCGCCGAGGTCCGCCTGCGCGTGATGGACGGCGACGGCCGCGTCCTCAGGACCGTACGCAGCCGCTCCAAGCCGGAGCGGATCGGCCCGGAACGCCGCGACGTCCTGCTGACCGGCACCCTCCAGGAGGTCAGCGAGCCCCCGGCGGGCTCCCGCGCCGCCGTCACCGGCGACTGGCGCCGCTCCCGCGAGGCCTTCCTGCTGGACGCCGGCCGCGCCCTGGCGGAGGCCCGCTCCACCGACGAGGTGCTGCGGGTCGCCGCGGGCCTGTCCATGCCGGGCTTCTCCCCCGACGGCCTCGGCGTCTTCGGCATCAAGGGCGGCCAGCTCACCGTGGTCGGCCACCACGGCCAGCAGATCGGCGACGAGAAACCGTTCGTCGACATGTCCCTGGAGACCCCGTACCCGGCCGCCGACGTGGTCCGCACCGGCCGCGCCGTCTACCTCTCCTCACCCGGCGAGTACCGCGAGCGCTATCCGCTGACCTGGCCCCTCGCCCGCCGCTTCAACCGGCAGTCCTGGGCGTTCCTGCCCCTGGTGGCGGGCGGCCGCACCATCGGCGCCTGGATGGCCGCCTTCACCTACCGGGTCTACTTCACCCCCGACGAGCGTTCCGTCCTCACCACCGTCGCCCGCATGCTCGCCCAGGCCCTCTCCCGCGCGGGCGCCGCCGAATCGGCCCGCGAGCTGACCGAGGGCCTCCAGCGCACCATGCTGCCGACGCTGGGCCCCTCCATCCCCGGCATGAGCGTCGCCGCCCGGTACGTCCCGACCGGCGGCGGCCTCCAGGTCGGCGGCGACTGGTACGACATGATCCCGCTGCCCGGCGCCGGGCACGGCGAGGAGACCGGCGGCAACCACCGGTACGCCTTCGTCATCGGCGACGTCCAGGGCCACGACGTGCGCGCGGCGGGGCTGATGGGCCAGCTCCGTATCGCCCTGCGCGCGTACGCCGCGGAGGGCCACCGCCCCGACGCGGTCCTCGCCCGTGCCACCCGCTTCCTCTCCGGGATCATGACCTCGCGGATCTACGGCTCCTCGGGCGGCGGCAACAAGGGCGAGGACGGCGCCCTGCCGGTGGACGAGTACGCCGACTGGCGTTTCGCCACCTGCCTGTACATCGAGGCCGACCCGGCGACCGGCGTCCTGGAGGTGGCCCGCGCCGGCCACCCCGACCCGGTCATCCGGATGCCCGACGGCACCGTCCTGCTGCGGCCCACCACCGGCGGCCTGCCGCTCGGCATCGACCCGGACGCCGACTACCCGACCACCCGGATCGTCCTCGAACCGGGGGAAACGATCATGCTCTGCACCGACGGCCTGATCGAGACGGGCGGCCACGACTTCGCCACCGGTTTCGACCGGGTCCGGGCGGTCATGGAGCGGCCCCCCGCCTCCGTTCCCACGGGAGGCCAGGAGGGTACGGACGGTTCGGACGGCGTCCGGGGCCCGGCCCGCGATCCCCTCAGCGGCGACGGCCTCGAAGACCTCGCCGACCGCCTCGTACAGGCCGTCCACGGCCCCCCCTCGTACCACCGGCCGGGCCCGCTGGTGGACCGGCGGGAGGACGACATCGCGGTGCTGCTCATGCACCGCGACCTGCACGCCACCGGCGGGCCCGTCACGGCCGGGCGGCGGACCGTCGTCACCATCCGGCAGGACGAGGGGGAGCGGATCGCCGAGGCCCGCCAGCAGTTGCGCGCCGTCCTGCACGACTGGTCCGACGAGGACCAGGCCGACTCGGCCGTGCTGCTCCTCTCCGAGCTGCTCACCAACGTCCTGGTGCACACCGACGGCGACGGGCTGCTCGCCGCCGAGCTCCTCGGCCCGCCCGGCTCCCGCCGCCTGCGCATCGAGGTCTCCGACCCCAGCGACGACCTGCCGCACAAGCGGACACCCGGCGAGCTGGCCTCCTCCGGCCGCGGCCTGGTCCTGCTCGACCTGCTCGCCGACTCCTGGGGCGTCGACCCGCAGGGCACGGGCAAGTGCATCTGGTTCGAGATGGCCGAGCACGAGCCCGGCTCCGACGGCGCCGGGGAGGACGAGATCCCGGAGCTCGACGAGGCCGCCCTGGACCGGATGGCGGAGGCCGCCGAGAATCTCTGAGGGCGCGGCGCGCGGATCAGACGGCCCCGGGCTCCCCCGCGGGACCGCTCTGCGCGGCCGAGGCGTCCGTCGCGCCGTTGCCCGCGTACCGCTCGCGCAGCTCGGCCGCGATGCCGAAGGCGGCGGCGGTGGCCGGCACCGCGAGCAGCACTCCGATGATCCCGGCCACCGTCGCGCCCGGCGGGATCACATGCCGTGGACCGCCGGTACCGAGCCCAGGCGACCCGCCTGGAAGTCCTCGAAGGCCTGCTGGAGTTCGGCGCGGGTGTTCATGACGAAGGGGCCGTAGTGGGCCATCGGCTCGCGGAGCGGCTTGCCGCCGAGGAGGACGACCTCCAGGTCGGGGGTGTGGGCGTCCTGGCTCTCGTCGGCCCGCAGGGTCAGCGCCGAGCCGGTGCCGAAGACCGCCGTCTGCCCGGTGTGGACGGGGCGCTGGTCGGCGCCGACGCTGCCGCGCCCGGCGAGGACGTACGCGAGGCCGTTGTACTCCTCGCGCCAGGGCAGCGTGACCTCGGCGCCGGGGCGGACGGAGGCGTGGATCATGGTGATCGGGGTGTGGGTGATGCCCGGCCCCTCGTGCCCGTCGAAGTCGCCCGCGATGACGCGCAGCAGCGCGCCGCCGTCACCGGTGGTCAGCAGCTTGACCTGGCCACCGCGGATGTCCTGGTAGCGGGGGTCCTTCATCTTGTCCTTGGCCGGCAGGTTGACCCAGAGCTGGAGCCCGTGGAAGAGCCCGCCCGACATGACCAGCGACTCCGGCGGCGTCTCGATGTGCAGCAGCCCCGACCCGGCGGTCATCCACTGGGTGTCGCCGTTGGTGATGGTGCCGCCACCGCCGTTGGAGTCCTGGTGGATGAAGGTCCCGTCGATGATGTAGGTGACCGTCTCGAAACCGCGGTGGGGGTGCCAAGGCGTCCCCTTCGGCTCGCCCGCCGCGTACTCCACCTCACCCATCTGGTCCATCATGATGAACGGATCGAGGTGCTTGTAGTTGATCCCGGCGAACGCGCGGCGCACCGGAAACCCTTCCCCCTCGAACCCGCTCGGCGCGGTCGTCACAGCCAGCACCGGCCGCTGCACGGCATCGGCACCAGCCACCACACGCGGCAGGGTCAGCGGATTCTCAACAGTCACTGCGGGCATCTCGGGAACCTCCTAGGCCGACCTCAGAGTAGTTGAAGAATGAACTACTCGCCAGCCTCAACCCCTCCGGGCCCGGAACCATTCCCACCCACCCGCACCCACTCGAAGCCCCCCGACCCGTACCGACCGGGCACCCCGCCACCCAGACCGGGCGCCCCCGCCCCTCCGACCGGGCACCCCGCCCGCACCGACCAGGCGCCCCCGAGCGCCCCGCCCAGCCCCTTCACCAGCCCGTCCGGCGTTTGGGGACACCCCCAGAAACCCGAGCGGGCCGGACACCGAAGACCGATGCCCAGCCCGAAAACCAGCCCGTCCGGCGCATGAGGACACCCAGCCCGTCCGGCGCTTGGGGACGAGCGAGGCCGCAGGCCGAGCAAGGCCCCGGCAAGCCGCGCCCAAGGGGCACCCCCAGCCCGGGCGGCGTTTGAGCCCAGCCCCCGCAGGGGCAAGCAAGGAAGCAGACGGAGCCGCGCGCAGCGCTACCCGTACATCCGCCGCATGGCGAAGTCCACCATCTCCTCGACGGCTTTGGCGTCGAACACCATCCGGTGCTCCCCCTCCATGTCGAGGACGAACCCGTACCCCGTCGGCAGCAGGTCGATCACCTCGGCCCCGGTGATCACGAAGTACTTGGAGTCCTTCCCCGCGTACCTGCGGAGTTCCTTCAGGGAGGTGAACATGGGGATGACCGGCTGCTGGGTGTTGTGCAGCGCGAGGAACCCCGGGTTGTCCCCCCGAGGGCAGTACACCTTCGACGTCGCGAAGACCTGCTGGAAGTCCTCCGCCCCCATCGCCCCGGTGGTGAAGGCGCGCACGGCCTCGGCCAGCGAGGGCGGCGACGGCTCCGGGTAGAGCGGCTGCTGCGGCTGCCCGTACCCGCCGATCCCACCGGCCTGCTGCGGGTCGCCGTAGCCGCCCGCCTGGGGCGGAGCGTAGTGCTGCTGGGCGCCCGCGTTCTGGTCGTAGCCGTACATGTTCAGAAGGGTAACGAGTATCGAGTCACAGATGGGCGGTTAGGGGTTGCTTCTTATTACTGACGGGTAGCATCATCGGTAGTTACCACCCGGTATTGCATCGAGGATCTTGCCTCCCGAGCCAAACGGAGCCTTGCGCCATGGGCCACTACAAGTCGAACCTCCGCGACATCGAGTTCAACCTCTTCGAGGTGCTCGGTCGCGACAAGCAGTACGGCACGGGCCCGTTCGCGGAGATGGACGTCGACACCGCCAAGAGCATCCTGGAGGAGGTCGCCCGCCTCGCGGAGAACGACCTGGCCGACTCCTTCGCGGACGCGGACCGCAACCCGCCGGTCTTCGACCCCGAGACGAACACCGCGCCGCTGCCCGAGTCCTTCAAGAAGTCCTACAAGGCCTTCATGGAGTCGGAGTACTGGCGTCTGGGCCTTCCCGAGGAGATCGGCGGCACCACCGCGCCCCGCTCCCTCATCTGGGCCCACGCCGAGCTGATCCTCGGTGCCAACCCGGCCATCTGGATGTACTCCTCCGGCCCCGCCTTCGCCGGCATCCTCTTCGAGGAGGGCAACGAGGTCCAGAAGAAGGCCGCCGAGATCGCCGTCGAGCGCCAGTGGGGCTCCACGATGGTCCTGACCGAGCCGGACGCCGGCTCGGACGTCGGCGCCGGCCGCACCAAGGCCGTCGAGCAGGCGGACGGCAGCTGGCACATCGAGGGCGTGAAGCGCTTCATCACCTCGGGTGAGCACGACATGTCGGAGAACATCCTCCACTACGTCCTCGCCCGCCCCGAGGGCGCCGGCCCGGGCACCAAGGGCCTCTCGCTCTTCCTCGTCCCGAAGTACGAGTTCGACTGGGAGACCGGCGAGATCGGCGCGCGCAACGGCGCCTACGCCACCAACGTCGAGCACAAGATGGGCCTCAAGGCCTCCAACACGTGCGAGATGACCTTCGGCGACAAGCACCCCGCCAAGGGCTGGCTCATCGGCGACAAGCACGACGGCATCCGCCAGATGTTCCGCATCATCGAGTTCGCCCGCATGATGGTCGGCACGAAGGCGATCGCCACCCTCTCCACCGGCTACCTCAACGCCCTGGAGTACGCCAAGGAGCGCGTGCAGGGCCCGGACCTCGCGCAGTTCATGGACAAGACCGCGCCCAAGGTCACCATCACCCACCACCCCGACGTGCGCCGCTCCCTCATGACGCAGAAGGCGTACGCCGAGGGCATGCGCTCGCTGGTGCTCTACACCGCCTCGGTGCAGGACACCATCCAGGCGAAGGAGACCGCGGGCGAGGACGCCACGGCCGACCACGCCATGAACGACCTGCTCCTGCCCATCGTGAAGGGCTACGGCTCGGAGAAGTCGTACGAGCAGCTCGCGCAGTCGCTGCAGACCTTCGGCGGCTCCGGGTACCTGCAGGAGTACCCGATCGAGCAGTACATCCGCGACGCCAAGATCGACACCCTCTACGAGGGCACCACCGCGATCCAGGGCCAGGACTTCTTCTTCCGGAAGATCGTCCGCAACCAGGGCGCCGCCCTGAACACCCTCGCCGGTGAGATCAAGGGCTTTCTCGCCGAGGCCACCGGTGGCGAGGCGCTCGCCGGTGCCCGCGAGCAGCTCGCCAAGGCCGCCGTGGAGCTGGAGGCGCTGGTCGGCGTCATGCTGACCGACCTCGCCGGCACCGAGAAGGACGTCAAGGCGATCTACAAGGTCGGCCTGAACACCACGCGCCTGCTCCAGGCCTCCGGTGACGTCGTCGTCGGCTACCTGCTGGTCAAGTCGGCCGCCGTGGCCGCCGCCGCGCTGGAGACCGCCTCCGCCAAGGACAAGGCGTTCTACGAGGGCAAGATCGCGGCCGCGAAGTTCTTCGCCGCCAACGTCCTGCCCGGCGTCGCCCAGGCCCGCGCCCTCGCCGAGGCCGTCGACCTGGACGTCATGGAGCTGGACGAGGCGTCCTTCTGATCCGCCGCCTCACGGCCCGCGCCGGGTCGTAGCAGTACCGGGTGTGACAGGCCCGCTCCTTCCGGGGGGCGGGCCTTCGTCCTGTCCGGGCCCCGCGAGCCGTGCCTCTCAGCCGTCGAGGCTCTCAGCCGGCGAGGTCGATCCAGAACCGGCACTTGCGGCCCAGCACCGTGTCCCGGATGTCCTCCAGCACCGCGCCGTGGTGCTCGGCGACCCGCGCCGAGGCCTCGTTGTCCTCGTCGCAGGTGATCAGTACGTGGTCGATCCCGCGCTCCCTGGCCTCCTTCAGCATCTCGCCCAGCGCCCAGGTGGCGAAGCCCCGGCCGCGCGCCGAGGGGCGGACCGAGTAGCCGATGTGGCCGCCCGCGTCGAAGAGGAAGCCGTTGAGCCGGTGGCGCAGGTCGATGGCGCCGAGGAAGGTTCCGTCCTCCACGATCCACCGGTGGGTGGCGGGCACGTAGCCGCCGACCGGGTTGGTCTCCTGCTCCCGCAGGGTCTCCGTCCACAGCCGGAACCCCTCCGCCGTCTCCAGCCCCTGGTCCGGTACGAGGTGCAGCCCGGCCCCGTCCTGGGCGCCGAGCGCCTCCCACTCGGCGCGGGCGGCCAGCCAGGAGGCGTGCAGGGTGGGGGAGGGAGCGATGAGCTGCGGCATGGAAGGACGGTATCCGCCCGCCGCCCCCGCTCCGGACCGTTTTCGCGCCCTTCTGCGCGCCCCCCACCACCGCGCACACCTGCGGCCCTTGACCTGAACTCCGCTTGAGGTCCGAGGGTGAGTACCGGGACGACCGCCACAGACCGGTCGCAGACCCGACGCACGCCCGGACGGACGAGGGGACAGCACGATGAAGGCAGTGGTCATACGCGAGTACGGCGGACCCGAGGTGCTGCGGTACGAGGAGATGCCCGACCCCCTACCGGGCCCGGGAGAGGTACGGATCGCCGTACGGGCGTCCGGCGTCCACTTCATCGAGGGCCTCCTGCGGGCCGGGGGCGCCGAGGGCATGCCGCCCGCTCCCGAGCTGCCCGCGATCATGGGCAGCGAGACGGCGGGCACGGTCGACGCGGTCGGCGACGGCGTCGGCTCCGAGTGGCTCGGGCGGCGCGTCGTCACCCGCTCCCCCAGCCCCGGCGGCTACGCCTCGGTGGTCACCTCGCCCGTCTCCGAGCTCCACCCACTGCCGGAGTCCATCGGCTACGAGGCCGCCGTCACCCTCATCGGCACCGGCGCCATCACCCTGGACTTCCTCGACCAGCTCGAACCCGTCGCCGACGACGTCCTGCTGGTCCTCTCGGCCGCCGGTGGCATCGGCCGCCTCGCCATCCCCTACGTCCGCCGGCTCGGCACCACCGCGATCGGCGCGGCCGGGGGCCCCGCCAAGACCGAGACGGTACGCGGCCTCGGCGCCGACCTCGCCGTCGACTACGACCAGCCGGGGTGGAGCGAGGCCGTCCGCGCCCACTTCGGCACCGGCCGGCCCGTCACCGCCGTCCTCGACGGGGTCGGCGGGGAGAAGGCCGCCGAGGCGTACGGACTGATGGCCGACGGCGGGCGGCTGGTGACCATCGGCTCGTCCTCCGGCGCATGGTTCGCCCCCGACCCGGACGAGGCCGCCGCCCGCTCGGTGACGGTCGTCCCGGCCATCCAGCGGTGGGCCGCCCAGCCCACCGACCGCCGCCTCTCCCGCACCCGGGCCCTGGAAGCCGGCGCCGACGGCCGCCTGGAGGCCGCTTACCAGACCTTCGCCCTCAGCGACGCGGCCCACGCCCACGCGGAGATGGCGGCCCGCCGGACCACGGGAAAGGTCATCCTGGTCCCTTGATCCCCTGGGCCCGGGCCCTCAGCCCCTGGACCCCGGGCCGCGAACCGCCTCTGCTCGTACGGGCGCACCGGTCGTACGGCTGGTACCGGTCCCGTCGTACGGGCCGTACGGGTCGGGCGCACGCGTCGTACGGGGTCAGCCCCGTCCGCCGTGGGCGCGCCGGCGGGCCATCAGCTCTGGGGACTCCAGGGGGGCCGGGCGGGCCGGGCAGACCGAGAAGTGGCTGACCCGGCAGGTGTCCGCCGGGACCGCGCGGCCCAGCGGGAGCGCCGTGCCGTCCGGGGCGATCCGCCACCGGTGCCGGGGCGGGACGCGGTAGGCGGGGAAGGGGTCGGGCTCCATCGGTATCCAGGCACCGCCGACCGTGGTGTGCCAGCGGCCGGGGGCGAAACAGTACCGGCACGTCATCGGCTTGCCCTCGCCCGGGGAGGGCACCTTCGGGCGCTCGGCGAGCGGCTGGCCGTGCTCGGCACGGACCAGCGTCGCGGTGGTCACCGGCAGCAGATCGCCCAGCCGGACCGGGTCACCGGCCGGCGCCGGGGAGGCCGCGCCCGTGCAACTGGGGCAGAGCGGCAGCTCCAGCGGGCCGTGCCAGCGCGCACCGGGCGCCCCGCAGGCCGGGCAGGCGGGGCCGGGCGGCGGGCCCGCCTGCTGCGGGACCACGGCGCCGGGGTCCGAGGGGGAGCGCTCCGGTGCCACACGGTGGCGGGAGGCGGGCGGCCGCCTCCGGGAGCTCTCGGGCAGAGCCCGGACAGCGCCGGGCTCACGGGCGGTGTACGCGGAATGGTAGGTCTGCGAGGTCACCTGGTCCCCCCTCGGTCGGCGGTCACCGCCGGCCCGCCTCCGGTGGTGGGCCGACAGCGCGCGGGACCGGGCCGGACCCCCGACCTTCCCGGCCCCACGCGCCTGCCGCGATGCTTGCACGGGGTACTGACAACGCCGGGGCAGGCGGGTGAACACCCGGGAGTGAGCATCGACTTGACCGAGGCGCACACGGCGGTACACGGCCCCGGCGCGGAGGTGGCAATACTCCGCCGCCCCGGTCATCGGCGGGCGGCCCCCTGCCTGCGGCCACCCGGCATGTTTCACGTGAAACATGCCGTTTCACGATCGCTCGCCTCCTCGCGTACTCGGTGCGATGTTTCACGTGAAACATCCCGAGAGAGGCCGTACACCCAAGGGCCGCTCAAGCGCCCCAAAAGGCCTTTCCTCACTCTTCATGGCGCTTCCCGCCGAACTCGCCTGGTCTCCGCCGCCCCCGGTCCACAGGGCGAGACGGCTGGTTAGGCTGGACGTATGAGCAGACCCGCCCGCTTCGACCGCGGCCACACCGACGACCTCCTCACCTACCTGGCGGCGAGCCCGTCCCCGTACCACGCGGTGGCCAACGCGGCCGAGCGGCTGGAGAAGGCCGGTTTCCGCAAGGTCGAGGAGACCGACGCCTGGGACGGGACCAGCGGCGGCAAGTACGTCCTGCGGGGCGGCGCCCTCATCGCCTGGTTCGTCCCGGAGGGCGCCGAGCCCCACACCCCCTTCCGGATCGTCGGCGCGCACACCGACTCCCCGAACCTGCGGGTCAAGCCGCTGCCGGACACCGGTGCGGCGGGCTGGCGGCAGGTCGCCGTGGAGCTCTACGGCGGCACGCTGCTCAACACCTGGCTCGACCGGGACCTCGGCCTCGCCGGGCGGATCACGCTCAAGGACGGCCGGGACGTCCTGGTCAACATCGACCGGCCGCTGCTGCGCGTCCCGCAGCTCGCCATCCACCTGGACCGCAGTGCCAACGACGGTCTGAAGCTGGACCGCCAGAAGCACATGCAGCCGATCTGGGGCCTCGGGGAGGTCGAGGAGGGCGACCTCATCGCCTTCGTCGCCGAGGAGGCCGGAGTCGACGCCGCCGACGTGGTCGGCTGGGACCTCATGCCGCACCCGGTGGAAGCCCCCGCATACCTCGGCCGCGACCGCGAACTGGCCGCCGGGCCCCGGATGGACAACCTCCTCTCCGTGCACGCCGGCACCGCCGCGCTCGCGGCCGCCGCCGCCACCGGAGAGCTGCCGTACATCCCGGTGCTGGCCGCCTTCGACCACGAGGAGAACGGCTCGCAGTCCGACACCGGCGCCGACGGCCCGCTCCTCGGCTCCGTACTGGAGCGCTCGGTCTTCGCCCGGGGCGGCTCCCCCGAGGACCGCGCCCGCGCCCTCGCCGGGACCATCTGCCTCTCCTCGGACACCGGCCACGCGGTCCACCCGAACTACCCGGAGCGCCACGACCCGACCCACCACCCGCGCGCCAACGGCGGACCGATCCTCAAGGTCAACGTCAACATGCGCTACGCGACGGACGGTTCGGGCCGGGCGGTCTTCGCCGAGGCCTGCGAGAAGGCCGGCGTGCCCTTCCAGAACTTCGTCTCCAACAACGCGATGCCCTGCGGCACGACGATCGGCCCGATCACCGCCGCCCGCCACGGCATCAAGACGGTCGACATCGGCGTCGCCATCCTCTCCATGCACAGCGCCCGCGAGCTGTGCGGAGCCGATGACCCGTTCCTTCTGGCCAACGCCCTGACGGCCTTCCTGGAGGGCTGACCCGGACGCCCGGCACCGGGGCATCCGCCCGAAGGCGGTGCGGGCCGAGGCTCAACAGCCTCGGCCCCCACCGCCATTCGGGTGCCCCCCGCCCACCCCCCCGCGTGTGAGGCGGACCCCGGGGGTCGCGGCGCTTGGAGAGG
>NZ_JBHXJE010000054.1:0-41113 GCF_042723275.1 Streptomyces sp. NPDC058373
GCCGTCGCGCCGCGCACCCGCGACCCGGACGCCGGCCGCCCCGACGCCCCCCCCTGCGCCGCGGTCACCCCGCCCCCCCCTGCCGGCCGCGCCCCCCGGCGACGTCCCGCAGCCGCGGCCGGAGCCGCCGCCGGCGCGGCCCGCCCCGGCGGCGCCGCGACCGGTCCCGCCGCCCGTACGGCCCGTACCGCCGCCGGTGCGCCCGGCGCCCGCGCCGCGGCCGGTCGTGCCGGCCTGAGGGGCGGCCGTGCCGGTGCCGCGGCCCGTGGAGGCCGCGGCCGAGCGGGGACCGCCGGAGCGGCCTCGCCGGGGGCGGCCGCCGGACTTGGCCTTGGGCGGGGTGGGCTGCTGCGGGATCTCGACGGTGACGGGCACGCCGGAGGGCTCGCGGGCGCCGGTGAGGCGGGCCAGCTCCTCGTCGCTGGACTTGACCCGGGCGGTCTGCGGAGTGATGCGGGCCGCCGACATGAGGCGGGTCATCTCGCGCTTCTCCTCGGGGAGGACGAGCGTGACGACGCTGCCGGACTCCCCCGCGCGGGCGGTGCGGCCGCCGCGGTGCAGGTAGTCCTTGTGGTCGGTGGGCGGGTCGACGTTGACGACCAGGTCGAGGTCGTCCACGTGGATGCCGCGGGCCGCGACGTTGGTCGCCACCAACGCGGTGACCTGGCCGTTCTTGAACTGCTCCAGGGTGCGGTTGCGCTGCGGCTGGGAGCGGCCGCCGTGCAGCGCGGAGGCGCGTACACCGTTGGCGAGGAGCCGCTTGGCGAACCGGTCGGCGGAGCGCTTGGTGTCGACGAACAGGATGACGCGGCCGTCGCGGGCGGCGATGCGCAGCGCCACGGCCTTCTTGTCGGTGTCGTCGGCGACGTAGAGCAGGTGGTGCTCCATGGTGGTGACGGCGCCCGCCGAGGGGTCGACGGAGTGCACGACCGGGTCGGAGAGGTAGCCGCGCACCAGGCGGTCGATGTTGCGGTCCAGGGTGGCGGAGAAGAGCATCCGCTGGCCGTCGGGGGCGGTCCGGTCCAGGAGCGCGGTGACCTGCGGCATGAAGCCCATGTCGGTCATCTGGTCGGCCTCGTCCAGGACGCTGACGGTGACCTGGTCGAGGCGGCAGTCGCCGCGGTCCAGGAGGTCCTTCAGGCGGCCGGGCGTGGCGACGACGACCTCGGTGCCCCGGCGCAGGGCGTTGGCCTGCTTGTTGAGGGAGAGCCCGCCGACGACGGTGGCCATGCGCAGGCCGAGGGCCTTGGCGTACGGCGCGAGGGCGTCGGTGACCTGCTGGGCCAGCTCGCGGGTGGGCACGAGAACCAGGGCGAGCGGCGCCCCGGCCTCGGCGCGGCGCCCGGCGGTGCGGGCGAGCAGGGCCAGGCCGAAGGCGAGGGTCTTGCCGGAGCCGGTGCGGCCCCGGCCGAGGATGTCGCGTCCGGCGAGGGAGTTGGGGAGCGTCGCGGCCTGGATGGGGAACGGCTCGGCCATGCCCTCGGCGGCCAGCGCGGCCAGCAGCGGCTGCGGCAGGTCGAGCTCGGCGAAGGCGGCCACGGCGGGCAGCGCCGGGGTGCGCGTCTCGGGGAGCGCGAAGTCGCCGCCCTGCGGGGCGGCGGGGGTGCGGGAGGTGGTGGGGCGCCCGGTCCGTCGGCCCCCTCGGGAGCGTCCGGGGCGGCTGCCGCCGGAGTCCTGGCCGGGTCGCTGGGCGGCGCGGGCCTGACGGTTTCCCTGGGCCGCGCGGTTCCCCGCTGCCTGGCGGTCGGGGCGTTCGGATCGAGTCATGGGGCGGTCTCTGCCTTCCTGGGGACAGCACAAACCGGGGCCCGCACCGAGCGTGGTGCGGGCCCCGGTCAGGAGGTACGCGTCGGGGCTGGAATCAGCCGGCGACGATGTTCTCCGCCTGCAGGCCCTTCTGGCCCTGCGTGACGTCGAAGGTGACCTTCTGGCCTTCCAGGAGCTCACGGAAGCCCCGGCCGGCGATGTTGGAGTAGTGGGCGAAGACGTCGGGGCCGCCGCCGTCCTGCTCGATGAAGCCGAAGCCCTTCTCGGCGTTGAACCACTTCACGGTTCCGGTGGCCATATGCACTCCCTGGGGTGTTGAGGGGCCGGTGTTCCTTCCGCGGGTCCGCGGGAAGAAGTGTCACAAAAGAGCCCCACACCGGAGAGCCGGCAAGGCCGGAGGGCCGGGAAACAATAATGCGCCTGAGCGAGTTCTCGTCAGGCGCACATAAAGATCATGGGTACCACAACTGCAACGTCTCCCAGCCTAACACGGTCGCCCCCGCCCGCGGGGTGCGCCACGCACCGCTCCGACGTGCGGCGGAGCGCCCCTGGGAGGGCGCCCCCGGCCCCCTCCGGACGCGCGTACCGGATCGGTCAAGATCGCCGGGGGCGGTCGGTGGGGCGGGTGGAGGTCCGTACGCTTGGGCGAATGAAGCGTGTTGGTTGTGTGGTGCTCGCTCTCGCCCCGTTGGCGACGGCGGCGGTCTTCCTCCTCAGCCCGGACCCCGACGCGGGCCGGCCCCCCGGCGAGTCGGGCTCCTCGGCGTCGGCCGCCGCGCGCGGTGAGGGCGGCGCGAA
The DNA here is from genome assembly GCF_042723275.1 of Streptomyces sp. NPDC058373. NCBI lineage: Bacteria > Bacillati > Actinomycetota > Actinomycetes > Kitasatosporales > Streptomycetaceae > Streptomyces > Streptomyces sp. NPDC058373. The sequence goes on from NZ_JBHXJE010000054.1 coordinate 2,566, forward strand.
GGGCGCCGACGACGGCGACCCCGACCAGGCCGACCGGGAGACGGAGGAGCGGATCGCCCGGATGCCGGCCGGTCTGGCGGCGCCGGGGAAGAAGGAGATGGCGCTCCAGCTGGTGGCGAGCGCCGACAACTCGACGCTCAAGTGGCGCACCCTCTACGGCTACATCGAGGACCTGGAGGACGGGCGGGGCTACACCGCGGGCATCGCCGGTTTCTGCACCGGCACCCACGACCTGCTGGGCCTGGTCGAGCGGTACACGAAGGACCACCCGGACAACGGCCTGGCCCGCTACCTGCCCGCGCTGCGCGAGGTGGACGGCTCCGACTCCCACGAGGGGCTCGACCCGGGATTCACCGAGGCGTGGCAGGCGGAGGCGGAGGTCCCGGCGTTCCGGAAGGCGCAGGAGCGGGAGCGGGACGAGCGGTACTTCGAACCGGCGGTACGGATGGCGAAGATCGACGGCCTGGGCACGCTGGGACAGTTCATCTACTACGACGCGATGCTGCTGCACGGCCCCGGCAAGGGCGCCGACAGTTTCTACGGCATCCGCGCGGCGGCCCTGGAGAAGGCGGAGACCAAGGCGGCGGGCGGTGACGAGCGGGCGTACCTGGACGCGTTCCTCGACGCGCGGCGCGCGGTGATCCGCGAGGGCAAGCGCTTCCAGCGGGACACCTCCCGCATCGACTCCGCCCAGCGGGTCTTCCTGCGGAACGGCAACCTGGCCCTGTCGACGCCGCTGACCTGGGAGATCTACGGGGAGAGCTTCCGCGTCGAGGGGTGAGCCCCACCCGCCCGCACCCGGGAAAGGCCGCGGCGCCCGCTGGTGTCCGGTCGGGGACGGGCGGGCGCCGCGTTCAGATCCGTACGCCTTTGTACGGAACAGCTGGGGCACTCCCTGAGGTGTGCCTGGTGGAGGCTATCCGGCCCGCGCCGCCGGGGTGGCGGCGGGGGCCGGTCCGCTCAGACGGTCAGGGAGCGGTCGGTCGGGCGGATGGGGGCGTGCAGGGTGCTGGCGCCGGTGAGGAAGCGGTCCACGCCGCGGGCGGCGGAGCGGCCCTCGGCGATGGCCCAGACGATGAGCGACTGGCCGCGTCCGGCGTCACCGGCGACGAAGACGCCGGGCACGTTGGTCTCGTACCGCTCGTCGCGGGCGACGTTGCCGCGGGCGTCGAGCTCCAGGCCGAACTGGGAGACGAGGCCGTTGTCCTGGTCGGTGCCGGTGAAGCCCATGGCGAGGGTGACCAGCTGGGCCGGGATCTTCCGCTCGGTGCCGGGCTTCTGCTCCAGCTTGCCGTCCTTGAACTCGACCTCGGTGAGGTGGAGCCACTGGACGTTGCCGTCCTCGTCGCCCTCGAAGTGGGTGGTGGAGACGGAGTAGACCCGCTCGCCGCCCTCCTCGTGGGCGGAGGTGACCTTGTAGAGCATGGGGAAGGTCGGCCAGGGCTGGCCGGCGTTCCGCTCCTCGCCGGGGCGGGGCATGATCTCCAGCTGGGTGACGGAGGCGGCGCCCTGGCGGTGGGCGGTGCCCACGCAGTCGGCGCCGGTGTCGCCGCCGCCGATGACGACGACGTGCTTGCCCTCGGCGGTGATCGGCGGGGTGACGAAGTCGCCCTCCTGCACCTTGTTGGAGAGCGGCAGGTACTCCATCGCCTGGTGGATGCCGTTCAGCTCACGGCCGGGGACGGGCAGGTCGCGGGCGGTGGTGGCGCCGGCGGCGATGACCACGGCGTCGTAGCGGCGGCGCAGGGCGTCGGCGGGCATGTCGCGGCCGATCTCCACGCCGGTGCGGAACTTGGTGCCCTCCGCGCGCATCTGCTCTATGCGGCGGTTGATGTGCCGCTTCTCCATCTTGAACTCGGGGATGCCGTACCGCAGGAGGCCGCCGATGCGGTCGGCGCGCTCGTAGACGGCGACGGTGTGCCCGGCGCGGGTGAGCTGCTGGGCGGCGGCGAGTCCGGCCGGGCCCGAGCCGATCACGGCCACGGTCTTGCCGGAGAGCCGCTCGGGGGCCTGGGGGGCGACGTTGCCGGTCTCCCAGGCCTTGTCGATGATCGAGACTTCGACGTTCTTGATGGTGACGGGCGGCTGGTTGATGCCGAGCACGCACGCCGACTCGCAGGGGGCGGGGCAGAGGCGGCCGGTGAACTCCGGGAAGTTGTTGGTCGCGTGCAGCCGCTCACTGGCGGCCTGCCAGTCCTCGCGGTAGGCGTAGTCGTTCCACTCGGGGATGAGGTTTCCGAGCGGGCAGCCGTTGTGGCAGAAGGGGATGCCGCAGTCCATGCACCGGGACGCCTGCTTGGAGATGATCGGCAGCAGGGAGCCGGGGACGTAGACCTCGTTCCAGTCGCGGACCCGCTCCTCGACGGGGCGGGACTGCGCGACCTCGCGGCCGGTGGTGAGAAAGCCCTTCGGGTCAGCCATGGGTCGCCGCCTCCATCATCTTCTCGGTGGTCTCGGTCTCGGTCAGACCGGCCAGCTCGGCGGCGTCCTTGGCGGCGAGCACTGCCTTGTACGTGGTCGGGATGATCTTGCTGAAGCGGGTCCGGGCGGTGTCCCACTCGGCGAGGAGCTTCTCGGCGACGGTGGAGCCGGTCTCCTCCTGGTGGCGGCGCACCACGTCGTGCAGCCACCGGAGGTCGGTGTCGTCGAGCGCCTCGACGGCCGCGGCGTTGCCCGCGTTGACCCGGTCGGTGTCGAGGTCGATGACGTAGGCGACGCCGCCGGACATGCCGGCCGCGAAGTTGCGGCCGGTCTCGCCGAGGACCACGGCGTGACCGCCGGTCATGTACTCGCAGCCGTGGTCGCCGACGCCCTCGGAGACGACGGTGGCGCCGGAGTTGCGGACGCAGAAGCGTTCGCCGGTCCGGCCGCGCAGGAAGATCTCGCCGCCGGTGGCGCCGTAGCCGATGGTGTTGCCCGCGATGGTCGAGTACTCGGCCAGGTGGTCGGCGGCGCGGTCGGGGCGGACCACGAGGCGGCCGCCGGAGAGGCCCTTGCCGACGTAGTCGTTGGCGTCGCCCTCCAGGCGCAGGGTGACGCCGCGCGGGACGAAGGCGCCGAAGGACTGGCCGGCGGAGCCGGTGAAGGTGATGTCGATGGTGTCGTCGGGCAGGCCCGCGCCGCCGAACTTCTTCGTCACCTCGTGGCCCAGCATCGTGCCGACGGTGCGGTTGATGTTGCGGATGGCGACCCTTGCGCGGACCGGCTGGGCGTCCTCGGGGGTGTGCGCGGCCAGGGCGTCGGCGGCGAGCTTGATCAGCTCGTTGTCGAGGGCCTTCTCCAGGCCGTGGTCCTGGGTGGTGATCTGGTGGCGGACGGCGCCGTCGGGCAGGTCGGGGACGTGGAAGAGCGGTTCCAGGTCGAGGCCCTCGGCCTTCCAGTGGGCGACGGCCCGCTCGGTGTCGAGGAGTTCGGCGTGGCCGACGGCCTCCTCGATGGAGCGGAAGCCCAGCTCGGCGAGGAGTTCGCGGACCTCTTCGGCGATGAACTCGAAGAAGTTGACGATGAACTCGGCCTTGCCGGAGAACCGTTCGCGCAGCACCGGGTTCTGGGTGGCGATGCCGACCGGGCAGGTGTCGAGGTGGCAGACGCGCATCATGACGCAGCCGGAGACGACGAGCGGCGCGGTGGCGAAGCCGAACTCCTCGGCGCCGAGGAGGGCGGCGACGATCACGTCGCGGCCGGTCTTGAGCTGGCCGTCGGTCTGCACGACGATGCGGTCGCGCAGGCCGTTGAGGAGGAGCGTCTGCTGGGTCTCGGCGAGCCCGAGCTCCCAGGGGCCGCCCGCGTGCTTGAGGGAGGTCAGCGGGGAGGCGCCGGTGCCGCCGTCGTGGCCGGAGACCAGGACGACGTCGGCGTGGGCCTTGGAGACACCGGCGGCGACGGTGCCGACGCCGACCTCGGAGACCAGCTTCACGTGGATGCGGGCCTGCGGGTTGGCGTTCTTCAGGTCGTGGATGAGCTGGGCGAGGTCCTCGATGGAGTAGATGTCGTGGTGCGGGGGCGGCGAGATGAGGCCGACGCCGGGCGTGGAGTGCCGGGTCTTGGCGACCCACGGGTAGACCTTGTGGCCGGGGAGCTGGCCGCCTTCGCCGGGCTTGGCGCCCTGGGCCATCTTGATCTGGATGTCGTCGGCGTTGACCAGGTACTCGCTGGTGACGCCGAAGCGGCCGGAGGCGACCTGCTTGATGGCGGAGCGCCGGGCCGGGTCGTAGAGCCGCTCGGCGTCCTCGCCGCCCTCACCGGTGTTGGACTTGCCGCCCAGCTGGTTCATGGCGATGGCGAGGGTCTCGTGCGCCTCCTGGGAGATGGAGCCGTACGACATGGCGCCGGTGGAGAACCGCTTGACGATCTCGGAGACCGGCTCGACCTCCTCGACGGGGATCGAGGGGCGGCCGCCGGTGATGCCGAAGAGGCCGCGGAGCGTCATGAGCCGCTCGGACTGCTCGTTCACCCGCTCCGTGTACTGCTTGAAGATGTCGTAGCGCCGGTTGCGGGTGGCGTGCTGGAGGCGGAAGACGGTGTCCGGGTCGAAGAGGTGCGGTTCGCCCTCGCGGCGCCACTGGTACTCGCCGCCGATCTCCAGCGCGCGGTGGGCGCGGGCGACGCCGGAGGCGGGGTACGCCTTGGCGTGGCGGGCGGCGACCTCGCGGGCGACGACGTCGATGCCGACGCCGCCGATCTTGGATGTGGTGCCGGAGAAGTAGGTGCGGACGAAGTCGTCCTTCAGGCCGACCGCTTCGAAGACCTGGGCGCCGCGGTAGGAGGCGACGGTGGAGATGCCCATCTTCGACATGACCTTCAGCACGCCCTTGCCGAGGGCGTGGATGAGGTTGCGGATGGCGGTCTCGGACTCGATGCCGGGCAGGAAGGTTCCGGCGCGGACGAGGTCCTCGACGGACTCCATGGCGAGGTAGGGGTTGACCGCGGCGGCGCCGTAGCCGATGAGCAGGGCGACGTGGTGGACCTCGCGGACGTCCCCCGCCTCGACGAGCAGCCCGACCTGGGTGCGCTGCTTGGTGCCGATGAGGTGGTGGTGGATGGCGGAGGTGAGCAGCAGTGAGGGGATCGGCGCGTGCTCGGCGTCGGAGTGCCGGTCGGAGAGGACGATCAGACGGGCGCCGGCCTCTATGGCGGCGTCGGCCTCGGCGCGGATCTCCTCGATGCGCTCGGCGAGGGCCTCGCCGCCGCCGGAGACGCGGTAGAGCCCGGAGAGGGTGACGGCCTTCATGCCGGGCATGTCGCCGTCGGCGTTGATGTGGACGAGCTTGGCCAGCTCGTCGTTGTCGATGACCGGGAAGGGCAGGGTGACGGCGCGGCAGGAGGCCGCGGTCGGCTCCAGGAGGTTGCCCTGCGGGCCGAGCGTCGAGTACAGCGAGGTGACGAGCTCTTCGCGGATGGCGTCCAGCGGCGGGTTGGTGACCTGCGCGAACAGCTGGGTGAAGTAGTCGAAGAGGAGCCGCGGGCGCTTGGAGAGCGCGGCGATGGGCGTGTCGGTGCCCATCGAGCCGATCGGCTCGGCGCCGGCCTTGGCCATCGGGGCGAGGATGACGCGCAGCTCTTCCTCGGTGTAGCCGAAGGTCTGCTGGCGGCGGGTGACCGAGGCGTGGGTGTGGACGATGTGCTCGCGCTCGGGCAGGTCGTGCAGCTCGATGGTGCCGGTCTCGACCCACTCCTGGTAGGGCTGCTCGGTGGCGAGCGTGCCCTTGATCTCGTCGTCCTCGATGATGCGGTGCTCGGCGGTGTCGACGAGGAACATGCGGCCCGGCTGGAGGCGGCCCTTGCGGACGACCTTGGCGGGGTCGATGTCGAGGACGCCGACCTCGGAGCCGAGGACGACGAGGCCGTCGTCGGTGACCCAGTAGCGGCCAGGGCGCAGGCCGTTGCGGTCGAGGACCGCGCCGACCTGGGTGCCGTCGGTGAAGGTGACGCAGGCCGGGCCGTCCCAGGGCTCCATCATGGCCGCGTGGTACTGGTAGAACGCCCGCCGGGAGGCGTCCATGGAGGCGTGGTTCTCCCAGGCCTCCGGGATCATCATCAGCACGCTGTGCGGCAGCGAGCGGCCACCGAGGTGGAGCAGCTCCAGGACCTCGTCGAAGGAGGCGGAGTCGGAGGCGTCCGGGGTGCAGACCGGGAAGACGCGGGAGAGCTCCTTCTCGCTGCCGCCGAAGAGGTCGGAGACGAGCTGGGACTCGCGGGCGCGCATCCAGTTGCGGTTGCCCTTGACCGTGTTGATCTCGCCGTTGTGGGCGACGAAGCGGTACGGGTGGGCGAGCGGCCAGCTCGGGAAGGTGTTGGTGGAGAAGCGGGAGTGGACCAGGGCGATCGCGCTGGCGAAGCGGCGATCGGAGAGGTCGGGGAAGAACGGCTCCAGCTGGCCGGTGGTGAGCATGCCCTTGTAGACGATGGTCCGCGAGGACAGGGAGGGGAAGTAGACGCCGGCCTCGCGCTCGGCGCGCTTGCGCAGCACGAAGGCGAGCCGGTCCAGGGCGATGCCGGTGGTGTCCTCGGCGGTGACGAAGAGCTGCCGGAAGGCGGGCATCGTGGCGCGGGCGGTGGCGCCGAGCAGGGCGGGGGCGACGGGGACCTCGCGCCAGCCGAGGACGGTGAGGCCCTCCTCGGCGGCGAGGGTGTCGATACGGGCGGCGGCCTCGTCGGTGCCCTCCTCGGGGAGGAAGGCGATGCCGACGGCGTAGGCGCCGGCCTCGGGGAGGCCGAATCCGGCGGTCTCGCGGAGGAAGGCGTCGGGAACCTGGGTGAGGATGCCGGCGCCGTCGCCGGAGTCGGGCTCGGAGCCGGTGGCGCCGCGGTGTTCCAGGTTCCGCAGAACGGTGAGTGCCTGGTCGACCAGCGTGTGGTGCGGCTCGCCCGTGAGGGTGGCCACGAAGCCGACGCCGCAGGCGTCGTGCTCGTTGCGCGGGTCGTAGAGGCCCTGCTGGGCAGGGCGAGCGTCCATGTGGGACCAGGCGGACTCGGTGGTGGCCGAGTTCACGGAAGCCTGGGACGGCTGGCGCGGCGTACGCATCGGCTCTCCCGTCGTCGTCAGTGGCATATGCAAGGTGCCGAGGGACGACGTTGGCCCTCTGCGAAATTTCCAGCAAGTTACATGATGGAGCGCATCTCGGTAAACGGATAACACGTTCCAGCATGCGGACACCGGGGTGCGGGTGTCGTGGGAGGGACCTTCGCGGCGTTGGGACGGCCTCGGTCCGGACGCGATGGGCTTCGTTGCCCGCGGCGCGTACGGCTCATGCCCCGTCGTCAAACGATTGAAACCGCCGAGTAACGAAACTTTATGCGAGCCCTCGTATAGCCATCACCCTAGGCTCGCCCCGAAGAGGCTGCCAAGGAGGTATGTCACACCGGCGGCGGCAGCACCGAGAGCCAACTGGCGCACTCCGCTGAACCACCAGCTGCGCGCCGTCACCCGGGCCACCAGCGCCCCGCAGCCGAAGAGCCCGGCCAGCGCCACCACCACCGAGGGCCACAGCGCGTGGGTGCCGAGCAGGAAGGGCAGCACCGGCAGCAGCGCGCCGAGTGCGAACGCCCCGAACGACGAGACGGCGGCCACCGTCGGCGAGGGCAGGTCCCCCGGGTCGACGCCCAGCTCCTCGCGGGCGTGGATCTGCAGGGCCTGCTCCGGGTCGGCCGACAGCTGCCGCGCCACCTCGCGGGCGAGCTCCGGCTCGACCCCGCGCGAGACGTACAGCTCGGCCAGTTCCGCCTCCTCGTCGCGAGGGTGCCTGCGCAGCTCGCGGCGCTCCACGGCGACCTCCGCCTGGACCAGCTCCCGCTGGGAGGCGACCGAGGTGTACTCCCCCGCGGCCATCGAGAACGCGCCCGCGGCCAGCCCCGCGAGGCCGGTCAGCACGATCGTCTGCTGCGCCACCGAGCCGCCGGCCACGCCGGTGATCAGCGCGAGGTTGGAGACCAGGCCGTCCATCGCGCCGAACACCGCGGGACGCAGCCAGCCGCCGTTGACGTCGCGGTGGGTGTGGTTGTCGCGGTGCGCCCCGTGGAGCGCCGCCTCGTCGTCGATGAACGCCACGGCCGTGAGCCCCTCTCTCGTCGGCCGGGCACCGCCTGCGCGGCCCGGCCCCCACGTGTGCGAAAGTACGCCCGAAATCCGGCGCCTGCCAGCAAGGAAGGCCGTACTTACCTGCGGTTTCGCACCCTCGGCGAGCCGGCGGTCACCGGCCGTACGCACCCCCGGGAGGGTGTCGAAGGAGTGACAAAACGCCCCCTGGCGCTCCACCGGTGCCGCCCGCGTGGCACACATCGCCTGACAGGCCACGAAGCCCGCGATCCCCGCCGGCCGGGTCCCCCGGTCCGCGCGGCCCGTCCGAGAGAGGCCCGCGATGGCGCCGACCCGCCCGACCCTCCCGCCACCCGCCGCCCTGCGCGAACGCGGCCGGGGCGCCCTGCTCGGCCTCGCCGTCGGCGACGCGCTCGGCGCCCCCGCCGAGAACCTCAAGCCCTCCGAGATCCGCCGCCGCTGGGGCCGCGTCACCGGCTACGTCGCCGAGCACCCGGCCGGGACCGACGACACCGAGTACGCGATCTTCTCCGGGCTGCTCCTCGCCCGGTACGGGTCGGCGCTGACCACGGCCCGCGTCGAGGCGGCCTGGCACCGGTGGATCGCCGACCTGGACGAGGGGCCGTTCCGGGGCGCCGGGTTCAGCGAGCGCGGCACCCTGGAGAACCTGCGGCGCGGCCTGACCGCCCCGATCACCGCCCAGCACCGGCACGCCTGGAGCGACGGACTGGCGATGCGCGCGGCCCCCTTCGGCGTCTTCGCGGCGGGCCGCCCCGAGGAGGCGGCCCGGCTGGTCGCCGTCGACGGCACCGTCAGCCACGACGGCGAGGGCATCTACGGCGGGCAGGCCGTCGCGGCCGGGGTCGCCGCGGCGATGGGCGGGGCGGGCACCGACGCCGTGGTGGCCGCCGCCCTCGCGGTCGTCCCCGCCGACTCCTGGACCGCCCGGTCGCTCCGGCGGGCGGTGGCCGCGGCCGACCGGGGCGAGCGGGCGGTCCGCTCGGCCGTCGTCGTCGGCGGCTACCCGTGGACCGACCTCGCCCCCGAGGCGGTCGGCCTCGCCTTCGGGGCGCTCGCCGCCGCCCGCGGGGTCTTCCCGGCCGCCGTGCTGACCGCCGTCAACATGGGCCGCGACGCCGACACCACCGCCGCCGTCGCGGGCGCGCTGGCCGGGGCGATGGGCGGGGCGGCGGCGGTGCCAGCCGAGTGGGCCACCCGGATCGGGCCGGTGCGCGGCTCCTGCCTGCCGTCCATGGCGGGCCTGCACGTCCTGGACGTCGCCGACCTGCTCACCCCCGACCCGGAGGAATCCGTCCGCCACTCCCCCGTCGGCCGCTGCGCCGATCTGCCCGACGACGTCCTCACCCCGGCCGGGCGCGCCGACCGGGCCCTGCGGCGGCTCGGCGCGAACGGACCACCGGCACGGGCCGGGACCCGCCCGACGGCGGGCGCCTCCGCCCCCGCAGGCCGCGACCCGGCCGGAGCCCGCCCGTGAGCCCGCTGGAGGGGCCCGCCGCCGGGACCGGCGAGGCCGGGGCGACGGCCACCGGCCCCCTGCCGCCCCCGCTCCACACCGCCCCGGACCTGGCCGCCCGCGCCGAGGCAATGCTGCTGGGCCTCGCGGCCGGGGACGCGGCCGGCTGGCCCGCGGCCCGGCACCGGGCGGCCCGGATGCCGCGGTGGACCCGGCGGCTCACCCGGGAGCTGGACACCTTCGCCGAGGAGAACGCCACCACCACCCTGCCGGTGCCGATCGCCCTCAACCAACCGCCCGAGCCGCTGCGGCTCGGTCCCTCCGACGACGCCGAGTGGGCCGCCTTCACCGCGCTCAACCTGCTCGCCGGGGCCGGGGTGCCCGGCGGGGTGCGGGCCGCCGTCGACGCCGCCTGGCGCCGTCTCGCCGACGAGGTGGCCGAGGCGTCCGCCGACGCCCCCGAGGTCGAGTCGGCGGTGCTGCCGCTGCGGGCCCGCATCTCGGTCCGCGCGGGACTGGGCAACCTCGCGGCGGGGCTCGGCCCGCCCGCCACCGGCCACGACAACCCGCACTACTTCGACGACGCCGCCTGCGTACGCGCCTGCGTGCTGGCGCTGGCCCGGCCGGGTGATCCCGCGGCCGCCGCCGACCTCGCCGAGTTCGACGCCCGCTACACCCAGGACGGCGACGGCGTGCACGGGGCGCGGGCGATGGCGGCGGCGCTGGCGGGCGCCCTCGCCGGAGCCGGACCCGGGGAGTGCGCCCGCCTCGCCCTCGCCCAGCTGCCCGCCGCCACCGAGATCGGCCGCAACGCCCGGCAGGCGCTGCGGCTCGCCGAAGGGGCGCGGGAGTCCGGCGGCGCGTTCGGCCTGGTGCCGCTGCTGGAACACCGCATCGTCGACCACGTCTACAGCTACGGCATCGCCGCGGCCGAGACGGTGCCGGTGGCGCTCGCGCTGGCGGTGGCGGCCGAGGGGTCCCCGGCGGGCGCGGTCCCGGCGGCGGCCTGCCTCTCCCGGGTGGCCGACTCGGCCCCGGCACTGACCGGCGCGCTGACCGGGGCGCTGGCCGGCCCGGCCGCCGTACCGGAGAGCTGGCGGCAGGCGTGCCGGACGCTGTCGGGGTGCGCGCTGCCGTGGCTGGCCGGTACGGATCTGGTGGAACTCGCCGGGCGGCTCGTACCACGGGACGGGGACACCCCGGGGGGATGATTCGGGCATGACGCTCACATCGACCCTGGACGACCGGATCACGGGCAGCCTCGTCGGCGCGGCCGTCGGCGACGCGCTGGGCGGGCCCGTCGAAGGCTGGACGCCCGAGCAGATCAGCCAGCGGCACGGCGGACGGGTCCGCGGCCTCGTCGGCCCCTGGTACGACGACTGGCGCACCGCCCGCCCCATCGCGCCGTACCACAAGGGCGACGGGCACGTCACCGACGACACCTTGATGACCCGTCTGCTGATCGAGGTGTACGAGGAGGTCCGCGACCATCTCGACGCGTACGCGGTCGCCGCGCACCTGGTGCCGCGCATGATCGGCGAACCGCGGTGGATCCCGGAGCTGGAGGCGGCGGCGCTGCCGCTCCAGCGGGTCTTCCTCGCCGAGAAGTGGCTGGTGGCGAGGGTGCACTACGGCCACGTCGACCCGCGTGAGGCGGGCGCGGGGAACATCGTCAACTGCGGGGCGGCGATGTACATGGCGCCGGTCGGCCTGATCAACGCCGCCCGCCCGGAGGCCGCGTACGCCGAGGCGCTGGAGGTGGCGGCGCCGCACCAGTCCTCGTACGGGCGGGAGGCGGCCGGGGTCTTCGCGGCGGCGGTGGCGGCGGCCTGCGCGCCGGGCGCCACCGTCTCCTCGGTGATCGACGCCTGCCTGGCGCTGGCCAAGGACGGCACCCGCGCCGCGATCGAGGCGGTCTGCGAAGTGGCCGCCGGGCACCGCGACTTCGAGACGGCGCTGGAGCCGCTGCGGCGGGCCGTCGCCCCCTTCGACACGGTCGGGCCCGACTACCGGGCGCCCTCGCTCGGCGCCCGCCGTCCCTCGCGGCTGCACGCGATCGAGGAGTTGCCGGTGGCGCTCGGCATGCTGGTGGTGGGCGAGGGCGACTACCGGCGGACCGTGCTGGGCGCGGTCAACTACGGGCGGGACTGCGACTCGATCGCCACCATGGGCGGCGCCGTGGCGGGCGCGCTCGGCGGCGCCGCGTCGGTGCCCGGGGAGTGGGCCAAGCAGGTCGCGGAGGCGAGCAGGCTCGATCTCCAGGGCCCGGCGCTGCGGCTGGCGGAGGTGGCCCGGGAGGTCTTCGCCCGGGACCAGGTCCGGCACCGCGCGCACGCCGAGGCGTTCGCCGCGCTGGCCGGCGGGGCCGCGGACGCGGGGCTGGGCGCGTGAGCGGGCCGCTGCGGGTCACCTGGACCCAGCCGGAGGACCTGATCGGGCACGAGCTGCGCCAGTGCGACGAGGAGGGCCGCGACACCACCGAGGCGCGGGCCCGCTGGCTGGCGGCGGGCGGCCCCGAGGTGCCGGAGCGCGGCGGCGCCTCGCCGGTGCCCGCCTCGCCGCGGCTGCGGGCGCTCGCCGAGGAACTCCTCGACCAGTTGGACGCGTTGCCCCGCTCGACCGAGACCCGCGAGCCGACCGGCTTCGCCTCGATCCGCGCGGCCTGCCCGCTCTGGCCCGCCGCGCCCGGCCCGGACCGCGTCGCGCCCGGCCTCGGGGACCGGCTGCACGCGGCGTGGCTCGGGCGGGCGGCCGGGTGTCTGCTGGGCAAGCCGGTGGAGAAGCTGGAGCTGGCCGCCGTCCGCGAGCTGGCCCGGGCCACCGGGAACTGGCCGCTCGCCGGGTACTTCACGGCGCGCGGACTGCCCGCGGAGCTGGCCCGCGCCCATCCGTGGAACCGGCGCAGCGCGGGCAACTCGCTGGCGGAGAACATCGACGGGATGCCGCCCGACGACGACCTGGACCACGCGCTCCTGGCGCTGACCCTGATCCGGCGCCACGGGCGGGAGTTCGCCACCGAGGACCTGGCGCGGCTCTGGCTGGACGAGCTGCCCGCGGGGCGGACCTTCACCGCCGAACGGGTCGCGTACCGCAATCTGCTGTCGGGGGTGGAGCCGCCGGACACCGCGCGGCGGCGCAACCCGTTCCGCGAGTGGATCGGCGCGCTGATCCGGGCCGACGCGCACGGCTGGACCCGGCCGGGCGATCCGGCGGCGGCGGCCGAGCAGGCGCACCGGGACGCGGTCCTCACCCACACCGGCAACGGCGTCTACGGGGCGATGTTCGCGGCCGCGCTGATCGCCGAGGCGGCCGGCGGCCGGGCCGACGTGCACGGCTGCCTGGACGCGGGCCTCGGCGTGGTCCCGCCCGACTCGCGGCTGGCCCGCGCGATCCGCAGGGGCCGTGAACTGGCCTCGGTGGAGGCCGACTTCGAAGCCGTCGTGGACAGACTGCACGAGGAGTACGGGGCGTACCACTGGGTGCACGTGGTGCCGAACGCGGCGCTGGTCGCGGCGGCCCTCACCCATTCCGGCGGCGCGTTCGCCGGTGCGGTGACCCGGGCGGTCTCGGGCGGCTGGGACACCGACTCCAACGGCGCCACCGCCGGTTCGGTGGCCGGGCTGCTGGCCGGGCATCCGGACGCGCTGGGCGAGCGGTGGACCGCGCCGCTGAAGAACCGGCTCAGCACGGCCGTCGCCGGGTTCGACGGCGTCGGCTTCGACACCCTCGCGGCACTCACCCTCCAGGAGGCCAGGACCGTATGACCCACATCGTGGTGTTCGGCAGTGTGCACATGGAGCTCGTCGCCCAGGCCGACCGGGCGCCCGCGCGCGGGCAGTCCGCCCCCGGGCGGGAGCTCCCCGTCGTGCCGGGCGGCCGGGGCGCCTGCCAGGCGGTGGCGGCGGTCCGCGCGGGCGCGGCGGTGTCGCTGGCGGGGGCGGTCGGCAGCGACGCGTACGGCGGGCGGCTGCGGGCCGGGCTGGTGGCCGAGGGCGTCGACGTGGAGCTGCTGCGGACGGTGGAGGGGCCGAGCGGCACCGCGCACATCACCGTGGACGGCGCGGGCTCCCCCGCGGTCGTCGTGGTGCCCGGCGCCAACGCCTCGCTGACCGCGCTGACGCCGGGCGACGAGGCGCTGATCGGCACCGGTGACGCGGTGCTCCTCCAGGCGGATATCCCGCTGCCCGCCGTGACCGCCGCCGCCCTCACCGCCCGGGAGCGGGGGGTGCCGACGGTACTGACCCCGGCCGCGGTGGGCCCGCCGCCCGGTGAGCTGCTGGCGGCGACCGACCTGCTGGTGGCCGACGAGGACCAGGCGGCGGAGGTGTCGGGGCGTACCGAGCCGTACCGGTCGGTGCGGGCGCTGCTGGAGCTGGTCCCCGAGGCGGTGGTGACGCTGGGGGCGGCGGGGTGCCTGTGGGCGGTGCGCGGCGGGGAGCCGATGGTGGTCCCGGCGCCGGAGGCGACGGCGGTGGACGCGGCCGGCGCCGGGGACACCTTCACGGGCGCGCTGGCGGCGGCCCTCTGCGAGGGCAGGCCGATGGCGCGGGCGCTGGAGTGGGCGTCGGCGGCGGCCGCGCTGGCGGTGAGCCGGCCCGGCGGGGCCGCCTCGGCGCCGTACCGGGCCGAGATCGACGCGGCCTGCCCGGCGGTGGCCTCGTGACGGCGGCCCCGCGCACCGGCGCGGTGCAGGGCGGGCGGAGCACGGCGGACGGACCGCTGACCGGGCTGCGGGTGCTGGACCTGGCGACGCTCTTCGCCGGTCCGCTGGCGGCCACCCTGCTCGGCGACTTCGGGGCGGAGGTGGTGAAGGTGGAGCATCCGCGCCGCCCGGATCCGTCCCGGGGCCACGGCCCGGCCAAGGACGGCCACGGCCTGTGGTGGAAGCTGCTCGGCCGCAACAAGCGCACCCTCACCCTGGACCTGTCGACCGGCGGCGGCCGGAGCGCCCTGCTGCGGCTGGTCGCCGACGCGGACGTCGTGGTGGAGAACTTCCGGCCGGGCACCCTGGAGCGCTGGGGCCTGGGCTGGCCGGAGCTGAGCGCGGTCAACCCGCGGCTGGTGCTGGCCCGGGTGACGGCCTTCGGCCAGTTCGGGCCGTACGCGCACCGGCCGGGGTTCGGGACGCTGGCGGAGGCGATGAGCGGCTTCGCGGCGATCACCGGGGAGCCGGACGGCCCGCCGACGCTCCCGCCGTTCGGCCTCGCCGACTCGATCGCGGGCATCGCGGGGGCCTACGCGGTGATGGCGGCGCTCGCCGGACGCGACCGGACCGGCGAGGGCCAGGTGGTGGATCTCGCCCTCATCGAGCCGATCCTCACCGCGCTCGGCCCGCACCCCCTCTGGTACGACCAGCTCGGCCATGTCCAGCCGCGCACCGGCAACCGCTCGGTCAACAACGCGCCCCGCAACACCTACCGCACCGCCGACGGCGCCTGGGTCGCCGTCTCCACCTCGGCCCAGTCCGTCGCGGAGCGGGTGATGGCACTGGTGGGGCGGGGCGAGCTGGCCGAGGAGGCGTGGTTCGCCGACGGCGCGGGCCGGGCGGCGCACGCGGACGAGCTGGACGAGGCGGTCGGTTCCTGGATCGCCCGGCACACCCGCGCCGACGTGCTGGCCGCCTTCGACAAGGCGGAGGCGGCCGCGGCGCCGGTGCAGGACGTGCGGGAGGTGATGACCGACCCGCAGTACGCGGCGCTGGGCACGCTCGCGGAGGTGGACGACCCGGACCTGGGGCCGCTGCGGATGCAGAACGTCCTGTTCCGGCTGACCGGCACCCCCGGCGCGATCCGCTGGACCGGCCGGGCGCACGGCGCCGACACCGACGCGGTGCTCGCCGAGGCCGGGTTCGCCCCCGCCGAGGTGGCGGCGCTGCGGGCGGCGGGCGCGGTATGAGCGGCGGACCCGCCGGGCCGTGGCTGACCTGGCTCTACACGCCCGGGGACCGGCCGGAGCGGGTGGCGAAGGCGCTCACCTCGGGCGCGGACGTGGTCATCGTCGATCTGGAGGACGCGGTCGCCCCGGGCCGCAAGGAGTATGCCCGCCGGGCCACCGCCGAGCTGCTCTCGCAGCCGCAGCCGGTACCGGTCCACGTCCGCGTCAACCCGCTGCCCGGCGCCTGGGGCGCGGCGGACGTGCGGGCCGTCGCCGGGCTGCCGGGGCTGGCCGGGCTCAGGCTGCCGAAGGTGGCCTCGGCGCGGGAGGTGGTGGGGTGCGCGGAGCTGGCGGCGCTGCCCCGGCAGGCCGACGGGCCGGGCGGCGGGCACCGGGTGCCGCCGCTGTGGGCGCTGCTGGAGTCGGCGCTCGGCGTCGAGCACGCCTACGCCGTGGCCCGGGCCCACCCGGCGGTGCGGGGGCTGGCGCTGGGCGAGGCCGACCTGCGGGCGGACCTGGGGATGCGCGAGGAGGCGGGGCTGGACTGGGCGCGGGGCCGGGTGGTGGTGGCGTGCCGGGCGGCGGGGCTCGACGCTCCGGTGCAGTCGGTCCACCCGGACGTACGGGACGAGGCGGGGCTCGCGGTGTCCTGCGCGCGGGGCCGGGCGCTGGGGTTCCTGGGGCGGGCGGCGATCCATCCGCGGCAGCTGCCGGTGATCGAGCGGGCTTATCTGCCGCTGCCCGCGGAGGTCGCGGCGGCCGAGGAGATCATCGCCGCGGCCGCCGCCGAGGCCGGGGCGCAGGCCCTGCCCGACGGGCGGTTCGTGGACGCGGCGGTGGTCGCCGCGGCCCGGCGGACGCTGGCGCTGGGGGCGCGGCTGGGCTGAGCGCCCGGGGACGTACCGTCCGCGTGGCCCCGTACGACGGTGAAGGCCGCCGCGTCCCGGTGGGGAGGCGGCGGCCTTCGGCAGGTCGGGCCGGGGTCAGTCCTTGCCGGTCTTGCCCGGGCTCTTGCGGAGGTTCTTGCCGCTGCCCGCTCCGGCGGTCGCGGTGCCGGCGGGCTCGTCGCCGGTGGTGTCGGTGGACTCCTCGTCGCCGGAGCCGGTGGTCTCGTCCTCGGCGGCCGGCTCCACGACCTCCTCGCGGCCGGGGCGCAGCCGGGCGGAGACGACGATGTAGGTGACGGCCAGGACGAAGACGATGATCGCCGTCCAGACGTTGAGCCGCAGGCCGAGGATGTGGTGGGCCTCGTCGACGCGCATGTACTCGATCCAGGCGCGCCCGGCGCAGTAGGAGGCGACGTACAGGGCGAAGGCGCGGCCGTGGCCGAGCTTGAAGCGGCGGTCGGCCCAGACGACGAGCAGGGCGACGCCGATGCACCACAGCGACTCGTAGAGGAAGGTCGGGTGATAGGTGCCGGGGACCCGGCCGCCGTCGACGCTGGTGATCTTCACCGCCCAGGGCAGGTCGGTGGCGCGGCCGTAGAGCTCCTGGTTGAACCAGTTGCCCCAGCGGCCGATGGCCTGGGCGAGGGCGATGCCGGGGGCGAGGGCGTCGGCGTAGGCCGGGAGCGGGATGCCGCGGCGGCGGCAGCCGATCCAGGCGCCGACGGCGCCGAGCGCGATGGCGCCCCAGATGCCGAGGCCGCCCTCCCAGATCTTGAAGGCGTCCACCCAGTCGCGGCCCTCACCGAAGTACAGCTGGTAGTCGGTGACGACGTGGTAGAGCCGGCCGCCGACGAGGCCGAAGGGCACCGCCCACACGGCGATGTCGGCGACGGTGCCGGAGCGGCCGCCGCGCGCGATCCACCTCCGGTTGCCGTACCAGACGGCCACGAAGACGCCGATGATGATGCAGAACGCGTAGCCGCGCAGCGGTACGGGGCCGAGGTAGAGCACACCGTGCGAGGGGCTGGGGATATAGGCAAGGTCCATGGCAAGACCCGACGCTACCGTGCCCGGCGCGGGGACGGGGTCCCCGGCCGGGCAACGGCTCCATAACGGGCCCGGCCGTTCCCCCGTGCGGCGCCGGGGGCCGGCTGGTCCGGGCCCGGGTCAGGCTCCGGCCTTCTCCTCCACGAGCTGCTTGAGCTTCTCGGGGGTGAGCGGGTTCTTCTGGTCGCCGAAGACGCTCTTGCCGTTGAGCAGCACGGTGGGGGTGCCGGGGAAGTCGCCCTTCTGGAAGGCCTTGTGGGACTCGGTGACCCAGGCGTCGTGCCCGCCGTCCTTCACGCAGGAGGTGAAGGCGGGGGTGACCAGTCCGTCGACCTTCTCCGCCAGGTCCAGCAGATGGTCGTCGCTGGCGAAGGCGTCCTCGGTCTCCAGCGGCTGGTTGGCGAAGAGCACGTCGTGGTACTCGGGGAACTTTCCGGCGTCCTGGGCGCAGACGGCGGCGTTGGCGGCGCGGTGGGAGCCCTCGCCGCGCATGTTGCCGTCGATGAGGGTGGCGAGGTGGTACTCGACCTTCAGCAGGCCCTTCTCGGTCAGCTCGTGGATGGTCGAGCGGTAGGCGTTCTCGAAGTTGGCGCAGGCCGGGCAGCGAAAGTCCTCCCAGATGACCAGGGTGGACTTGGCGGAGGCGTCGCCGACGGGGATGGCGAGGCCGTCCTCGCCGGTGGCGCCCTTGGGGGCGACGACGGGGCCCGCCTTCTGCTCGGTCTCGCCCGCGTTCGCCGCGATGACGCCGACGGCGGCGGCCAGAGCGAGCACCCCCACCACCGAGCCGCCGACCACCAGGCCCCGGCGGCGCTTGTTCCGCGACTCTTCTTTGGCGCGCTCGGCCTTCAGCCGCTCGCGGGCGGCGCGCTTTCCCTCACGGTTCGTCTCACTCACGCCCGGACAAACGACCCGGACCGGCGCGTATGCGCCTGTCCGGGTCGAGGTCCACCCGTACGGGTGAGGGGAGGTGCCGGGCGTGCGAACGCCGTTGCGCCCGGTGCGACCCGGGTGCTCCCGGGTCAGCCGGTGCGGCGGACGCCTTCGGCGAGCTCGGCGGCGAGCTCGCGTACGGAGTCGACGCCGGACTCCGCGTCGGGCGCGTCGAGCATCCGCTTGACGAAGGCGGAGCCGACGATGACGCCGTCGGCGAACTCGGCGACCTCGGCGGCCTGCACGGCGTTGGAGACGCCGATGCCGACGCAGACCGGGAGGTTCCCGGCGGCCCGGGTCCGCTCCACCAGGGCGCGGGCCTGCTCCCCGACGGAGTCGCGGGTGCCGGTGACGCCCATCAGCGAGGCGGCGTAGACGAAGCCGGACCCGGCCGCGGTGATCTCCGCGAGGCGGGCGTCGCGGCTGCTGGGGGCGACGACGAAGACGGTGGCGAGGCCGTGCTTGGCGGCGTGCTCGCGCCACAGGTCGGCCTCCTGCACCGGCAGGTCGGGCAGGATGCACCCGGCGCCGCCGGCCTCTGCCAGCTCCTGGGTGAACCGGTCGACGCCGTAGCGGTCGACCGGGTTCCAGTACGTCATGACGAGGACGGGCTTGCCGGTGGCCTGGTGGGCCTCGCGGACGGTGCGGAGCACGTCGGCGATCTTCAGGCCGCCGCGCAGGGCGATGTCGTCGGCGGTCTGGATGACGGGCCCGTCGAGGACCGGGTCGCTGTGCGGCAGCCCGACCTCCACGACGTCGGCGCCCGCGTCGAGGACGGCCTTGATCGCGGCGATGGAGCCGTCGACGGTGGGGAACCCGGCGGGCAGGTAGGCGATGAGGGCGGCGCGGCCCTCCTCGCGGGTCCGGGCCAGGGTGTCGTCCAGCAGCTGGATGTTCCCGCTCACTTGGTGCCCTCCTCGTCGGCCGCGACCTCGGCGTCCACGTCGTACAGCCCGAAGTAGCGGGCGGCGGTGTCCATGTCCTTGTCCCCACGTCCGGAGAGATTGACGACGATCAGGCCCTCGGGGCCGAGTTCGCGGCCCACGTCGAGGGCGCCGGCGAGGGCGTGGGCGCTCTCGATGGCCGGGATGAGGCCCTCGGTGCGGGAGAGCAGCCGCAGCGCCTCCATGGCGTCGGCGTCGGTGACGGCCCGGTACTCGCCGCGCCCGGTGTCCTTGAGGTGGGCGTGCTCGGGGCCGATGCCCGGGTAGTCCAGCCCGGCGGAGATCGAGTAGGGCTCGGTGATCTGGCCCTCCTCGTCCTGGAGGACGTAGCTGCGGGAGCCGTGCAGGATGCCGGGCTCGCCCGCGGTGAGGGTGGCGGCGTGCTCTCCGGTCTCCACGCCGTGCCCGGCGGGCTCGCAGCCGATCAGGCGGACGCCGGTGTCGGGCAGGAAGGCGTGGAAGAGGCCGATGGCGTTGGAGCCGCCGCCGACGCAGGCCACGGCGGCGTCGGGCAGCCGCCCGGCGCGCTCCAGGACCTGGCGGCGGGTCTCGACGCCGATGACCCGGTGGAAGTCGCGGACCATGGCGGGGAAGGGGTGGGGTCCGGCGACGGTGCCGAAGAGGTAGTGGGTGGAGTCGACGTTGGCGACCCAGTCGCGGAACGCCTCGTTGATGGCGTCCTTGAGGGTGCGGCTGCCGGACTTCACGGCGACGACCTCGGCGCCGAGCATCCGCATCCGGGCGACGTTGAGCGCCTGGCGCTCGGTGTCGATCTCGCCCATGTAGATGGTGCAGTCGAGGCCGAAGAGGGCGCAGGCGGTGGCGGTGGCGACGCCGTGCTGTCCGGCGCCGGTCTCGGCGATGACCCGGGTCTTGCCCATGCGCCGGGTCAGCAGCGCCTGCCCCAGCACGTTGTTGATCTTGTGGGAGCCGGTGTGGTTGAGGTCCTCCCGCTTGAGGAAGACCCGGGCGCCCCCGGCGTGCTCGGCGAAGCGGCGCACCTCGGTGAGGGGGCTGGGGCGGCCGGTGTAGTGGACGAGCAGGCCGTCCAGCTCGGCGGCGAACGCCGGGTCGGACTTGGCCTTGTCGTACTCGACGGCGACCTCGTCCACGGCGGCGACCAGCGCCTCCGGGATGAACTTGCCGCCGAAGGGGCCGAAGTAGCCCCGGGCGTCGGGGCTGAGCCCCTCGGGGTCGGGAAGGAAGTACTCGCTGGGCATGACGGAACTCCTGAGCGAGGCGGACGGATCGGTGGGATGCGTGGGACCGCCCGCCGGGGCCGGAGCGCGCGAAGGGGCGCCGGGGCCGGGCGGGGGCGGTCGCTGAGCTGTCGCTCAGCGGCACCATCGCATGCCGTTGACCTGTCCGGGTTCGTCCCCGATGACGTACCGCACCCGTCGCCCGTGGACCCGGCGGGCGGGCGCGCGGCAGCCTCGCGGACGGCAGCCGCGCATCAGGCGCGGCGGTCCGCAGGCGGCCGGCGTGGCACGCCGGGGTCGGGTGAGGGGCACGGACGCGTCAGCTCCGTCCGTGCCGCAGCGCCGGGTGGGCGCCGGCGGCGACCAGGTCGGCGACGGCGGTCTTCGGGTCGCGGCCGGTGACCAGCGACTCGCCGACCAGGACGGCGTCGGCGCCGGCGTTGGCGTAGGCGATGAGGTCGTGCGGGCCGCGGACGCCGGACTCGGCGATCCGCACCCGGTCGGCGGGGATCTCCGGGGCGACGCGCTCGAAGGTGTCGCGGTCGACCTTGAGGGTCTTGAGGTTGCGGGCGTTGACGCCGATGACGCGGGCCCCGGCCTCCAGGGCGCGCTCGGCCTCCTCCTCGTCGTGCACCTCGACGAGCGGGGTGAGCCCGATGGACTCGGCGCGCTCGATGAGGGAGACCAGCGCGGGCTGGTCGAGGGCGGCGACGATCAGCAGGGCGAGGTCGGCGCCGTAGGCCCGGGCCTCCCAGAGCTGGTAGGCGGTGACGATGAAGTCCTTGCGCAGGACGGGGATGTCGACCTTGGCGCGGACCGCCTCCAGGTCGGCGAGCGAGCCGCCGAAGCGGCGCTGCTCGGTGAGGACGGAGATGACGGAGGCGCCACCCGCCTCGTAGTCGGCGGCGAGGGCGGCCGGGTCGGCGATGGCGGCCAGCGCGCCCTTCGACGGGCTGGAGCGCTTGACCTCGCAGATGACGCTGACGCCGTCGCCGTGCAGGGCGGCGAAACCGTCGCGGGCCTGGGGGGCGGCCGCGGCGCGCTCCTTGAGCTCGTCGAGGCTGACGCGCGCCTGCCGCTCCGCGAGGTCGGCACGGACTCCGTCGATGATCTCGTCGAGCACACTCACGCGAGCGGCCCCCTTTCCCGGACGGTAGTGCTGGTGGTCTCGGTGACCCCCCGCCCCGATCCGGACGCGTCCGGTCATGACGCCGCGGAGGAGGAGGCACCTGCGATGGTAACGGCCGGGGGCCGGTAGGGGCGCATCCGGTCGGCCGCGGTCCCACCCCATGGACACCGCGTGCGCCCGGGCCGGCGGGTTCCGCCGCAGCTCAGCGGTGGTGCGCCAAAGTGGGTCAGGGGTGCAGCCAAGCCCCTTGGGGCATGTTTCGGGCCACGCCGAAGCAGACGAGGGCCGCCCCCACGGCCCAGGCGTGGACCGGCCCCAGCGCGAGCCGGAAGGGGCGTCCGCGGGCCGCCCGCACCGCCCACACGAGCCAGCAGACGGCGAACAGCGCGTACCCGGCGACGGCGAGGGCGTTGGCCGTCAGCGCCGTGGCCAGCTCCCCGTGCCAGACGGCGTGCGCGCTGCGCAGCCCGCCGCAGCCGGGGCACCAGATCCCGGCGTACGTCAGCAGCGGGCAGGCCGGGTAGTGGCCGGGCTCGTTGGGGTCGACGGTGCCCACGTAGGCGAAGCCCGCGACGACGGCGGCCAGCACGCCGGCGGGCACGGCGAGCCTGCGGGCGGGGCCGGGGGGCTTCGGGGCGTCGGCGGTGGGCGGTGGGACTGTCGGGTCGGCGGGAGCGCTCACGCGGGCATTGTGGCCCGGGGCGCGCCCGGGCGCCCACCGTGCCGCGCCCGGGTGGGCCGAATGCCCGGAACGCACGCGGGGCCCCGGCCGGACGTACCGGCGGGGCCCCGCGTCGGGTGCGGCAAGCCGGTCAGGCGGCGTTGGCGGTCTTCTGCTCGACGGCGGCCTTGCTCATCCGCTTCTGGCCGAGACCGAGCAGGTGCATGATGCCGCCGACGGCGGCACCGGCCACGGTGATGACCATTCCGACCCAGAAGCCGACGGTGTTGGCCATCACCATGAAGACACCGGCCACGCAGAAGCCGATGAAGGAGATGATGACGCCGGTCCATGCGGCCAGAGTGTGGCCGTGGCTGCTGCCCGACATGTCTTGCTCCTCGGTTGCTGTAAAGGGTTACGGGGTGGTCCCGGCGCCGCGTCGTGACGGCGCGGTGTCCGCGCTCATTGTTCCGTACGGCGGGGGATGGGGCGCGCTCGGGGTCCGGCGCGGCCCGGTCAACTCTCCCGGGTCGGGTCCTCGCCGCGGTCCAGGGCCTTCCACAGGTCCTCGGGCCGGTCGGGGTCGACGGCGGGGGCCGCCTTGCGGGGGCGGGGGGTGCCGTCGCGTTCGTACCGGCCGGACATGGCGGGCCAGCGGCGGCCGAACCAGAGGGCGAGCAGCCCGGCGGCGAGCAGCAGGGCGCCGCCGAGCACGGTCGCGTAGGGCCATCCGGTGTGGGTGAGGCCGGTGACGGTGGCGGCGGCGTCGCCGCTGGTCTCGGCGGCCTTCTCGTCCAGGGCGCCGCCGTCGCCGACGCCGAGGAGGGCGGCGGCGACGGTGCCGGCGCCGCTGAGGGCGAGGAGGCCGGAGACCAGGTAGCGGCCGGAGCGGCGGACCGCGAAGACGGCGACGAGCGCGGCGAGACCGACGACGGCCAGGGCGGCGGGTACGCCGGTGACGTCGCTGCCGGTGGCGGTGAGCGGGAAGTCGCCGCCGGCCACCGCGACGCTCCCGCGCGCCCAGGTCTGGCGGGTGGCGAGCAGGGAGACCGCAGCGCCGACGGCGCCGAGCAGCAGCGCCAGGGCGAGGCTGCGCCGGGCACCGCGGCGCCCGGCGGGCTCGCCGGGCGGTGCGGCTTCGGTTCGGGGCTGGGGTACGGCTGAAGTCACCCCTCCACTATCCCTCACGCGGGCCGCCGCTCCACCGGGCGGGGGCGTGCGGGTGCGGCCCGGGGGTGCTCAGGCGGTCGTCCCGAGGCGGTTGGCGGTGTGCACCGCGCGCAGGACGGCGGCCGCCTTGTTGCGGCACTCGGTGTCCTCGGCGACCGGGTCGGAGTCGGCGACGACGCCGGCTCCGGCCTGCACGTGGGCGGTGCCGTCGCGGAGCAGGGCGGTGCGGATGGCGATGGCGGTGTCGGAGTTGCCGGCGAAGTCGAGGTAGCCCACGCAGCCGCCGTACAGGCCGCGCCGGGTCGGCTCCAGCTCGTCGATGATCTGGAGCGCGCGGGGCTTGGGCGCGCCGGAGAGGGTGCCCGCCGGGAAGCAGGCGGTGAGCACGTCGAAGGCGGTGCGGCCGGGCGCGACCTCCCCGGTGACGGTCGAGACGATGTGCATGACGTGGGAGTACTTCTCGACGGACATGAAGTCGACCACCTCGACGCTGCCGGGCGAGCAGACCCGGCCGAGGTCGTTGCGGCCGAGGTCGACCAGCATCAGGTGCTCGGCGCGCTCCTTGGGGTCGGCGAGGAGTTCCTCGGCGAGCGCCTGGTCGGCCTGGGGGGTGGCGCCGCGCGGCCGGGTCCCGGCGATGGGGTGGACCATGGCGCGGCCGTCCTCGACCTTGACCAGCGCCTCCGGGCTGGAGCCGACGATGTCGAAGCCGTCGAGGCGGAAGAGGTACATGTACGGCGAGGGGTTGGTGGCGCGCAGCACCCGGTACACGTCGAGGGCGGAGGCGGTGCAGGGCGTCTCGAACCGCTGCGAGGGGACGACCTGGAAGGCCTCACCGGCGCGGATGCGCTCCTTGATGTCCTCGACGGCCGCCCGGTACGCCCCGCCGCCCCACTCGCCGGTGAAGTCGGGGAGTTCGGAGGCGGGCAGCGCCAGCGGCGGGGCGGCGACGGGGCGGGCGAGGTCGGCCTCCATCGCGTCGAGCCGGGCGACGGCGTCGGCGTACGCCTCGTCCACGCCGGTGTCGAGGTCGTTGTGGTTGATGGCGTTGGCGATCAGCAGGACCGAGCCGTCCCAGTGGTCGAGGACGGCGAGGTCGGAGGTGAGGAGCATGGTCAGCTCCGGCACCCGCAGGTCGTCGCGGCCGCCGTCACCGACCTTCTCCAGGCGGCGTACGACGTCGTAGCCGAGATAGCCGACCATGCCGCCGGTGAAGGGCGGCAGGTCCGCGGCGAGGTCGGAGGGGGTGTGCAGGGTCTCGACGGCGGCGCGGAGCGCGGCCAGCGGGTCGCCGTCGGTGGGGACGCCGGTGGGCGGGGTGCCGAGCCAGTGGGCCCGGCCGTCGCGCTCGGTGAGGGTGGCGGCGCTACGGACGCCGACGAAGGAGTACCGGGACCAGCTGCGGCCGTTCTCGGCGGACTCCAGGAGGAAGGTGCCGGGGCGTTCGGCGGCGAGCTTGCGGTAGAGGCCGACGGGGGTGTCGCCGTCCACCAGGAGCTTGCGGCTGACGGGGATGACCCGGCGGTCCTGGGCCAGCTTGCGGAACGTGTCGAGATCCATGCGCGGAAGGATAGAGGCAAGCGGTACGCGGTCACGGAGAGTTCCGTGTCGTGGACGCTCGCGGAGGCCGCGGGCCGCTAGAACATGAGCCATGACTGCTCAGCACTCCCCCGCTCCCTTCCGTGCCTCCTCCGCCCCGGCTCCGTTCCGCGCCCGCCGGGCGCTGCCAGTGCTGCGCCGCACGCTCTGCGCGGCCTCGCTGGCGCTGCTGCTGGCGGCCGGTCCCGCCGCCGCCGTCGCCGGCGGGGTGGAGTGGCCGGCGGCCGGGAACACGGCGGCGCAGGTCGAGAAGGCCGGTCTGACGATGCTCGACACCGAGCAGCTCGCCATGCACATCCACACCACGCTGGAGGTGTTCGCCGACGGCGAGCAGGTGACCGTCCCCGCCGACATCGGCATCGACCGCTCCGGCCCCAGCCCGCGCTACAGCCCGCTGCACACCCACGACGAGACCGGCACCATCCACGTGGAGTCGGCCGAGTGGCGCGACTTCACCCTCGGCCAGCTCCTCACCGAGTGGGGCACCCCCCGCGAGGACACCCGCTTCGGGGCGCCGCTGGCCTGGGTCGACGGACGGCCGTGGGCGGGTGACGCCGACGACATCGTCTTCCGCGACGGCGAGACGATCACCCTCCGCTACCTCTCGCGCTGACCCGGCGGCGCCTCAGAGCAGGACGTCCTCGTCGAAGCAGGTCCGGGCCCCGGTGTGGCAGGCGGCGCCGACCTGGTCGACCTTGACCAGCAGGGTGTCCCCGTCGCAGTCCAGCGCGACGGACTTGACGTGCTGGACGTGGCCCGAGGTGTCGCCCTTGACCCAGTACTCGCCCCGGCTGCGGGACCAGTAGGTGCAGCGGCCGGTGGTGAGGGTGCGGTGCAGGGCCTCGTCGTCCATCCACCCCATCATCAGCACCTCCCCGGTGTCGTGCTGCTGGGCGATCGCGGGGACCAGGCCGTCGGCGGTCCGCTTGAGGCGGGAGGCGACGGACGGGTCGAGTCCGGCCGAGGGGCCGGGCGTGCTGCTGCTCATGGCTCCCATTGTGCCGGGCCCGTAGGGGTGTGCGGGCGCGGCGGCCGTGGTCAGGGCGTGGGGGCGGCCGTAGGCTGGGCCCATGTCGACTCATGCGAAGCGTGAACGCCTGCTCCTGGCCGATCTGTTGGAGTCCGCGGGCCCTGAGGCCCCGACGCTCTGCGAAGGGTGGCTGACCAGGGATCTCGCCGCTCACGTGGTGCTCCGCGAGCGCCGCCCCGACGCGGCGGGCGGCATGCTCGTCAAGCCGCTGGCCGCCCGCCTGGAGCGAGTGCAGGCCGAGTTCACCGCCAAGCCGTACGACGAACTGGTCCAGCTCATCCGCACCGGCCCGCCGCGCTTCTCCCCCTTCGGCCTGAAGCAGATCGACGAGGCGGCCAACACCGTCGAGTTCTACGTGCACGCCGAGGACGTCCGCCGGGCGCAGCCGGAGTGGACCGGCCGCGAGCTGGACCCGGTCTTCTCCGACGTCCTGTGGTCCCGGCTGGAGAAGATGGCCCGGGGCCTGGGCCGCAAGGCGCCGGTCGGCCTGGTGCTGCGCCGCCCGGACGGGCGGACGGCGGTCGCGCACCGGGGGACGCCGGTGGTCACGGTCACCGGGGAGCCCGGCGAGCTGACCCTCTTCGCGATGGGCCGTCAGCCCCACGCCGAGGTCGCCCTGGACGGCGAGGAAGAAGCGGTGGCCAAGGCCACCGCCACCAAGGAACTCGGCTTCTGATCCGTCCGCCCCCGCCGCGGCGGGGGCGCGGAAGCAGGAGCCGGGCCGTACGGGTGGCCCTACCCGCAAGCCACCCGGCGGGCCGCCCCCTTGTCGCCCGCCCGGTGCCGTGCGGTCCGGGGCCTCTGGCACCCTGCTCCCATGGACACACGAGCGACGACGGGACAGAACCCCGCGCCCTGGACCGTGGCGGTCCTCGGCCCCGGCGGCATCGGCGGCCTGGTGGCCT
Organism: Streptomyces sp. NPDC058373; assembly: GCF_042723275.1. Lineage (NCBI taxonomy): Bacteria > Bacillati > Actinomycetota > Actinomycetes > Kitasatosporales > Streptomycetaceae > Streptomyces > Streptomyces sp. NPDC058373. The sequence continues at coordinate 29,453 of NZ_JBHXJE010000054.1, forward strand.
CGCTGCTGGCCCGCCGCGGGCACCGGGTGATCTGCGTGGCGGGCGAGCAGACCGCCAAGACCCTGAACGAGCAGGGCCTCGCGCTGCGCAGCGGCCAGTTCGGTGACGGCACGGTGGAGGTCGAGGCGGTCACGGAGCTGACCGAGCCGGTCGACCTGTGCGTGATCGCCACCAAGGAGACGGGGCTCGCCGAGGCCCTCCAGCGGGTACCGGCCGCGGCGCTCGGCACGGGCCTGGTGCTGCCGCTGCTCAACGGCTTCGAGCACGTCGCCCTGTTGCGGGAGACCTACCCGGCCGGGCAGGTCGTGCCCGCCGTCATCTGGGCGGAGTCGACACGGACCGCGCCCGGCGTCATCGAGCACACCACCCCGTTCTGCCGGATCGAGCTGGCCGGCGCCACCGCCCCGGCCGCCCGTCTCGCCGCGCTCGGCGCGCTCCTGGAGGACGCGGGCATGCGCGGCCTGGTCCACGAGGACGAGACGGCCCTGCTCTGGGACAAGCTGGCCTTCCTCGCCCCCTTCGCCCTGCTGACCACCCGCCACGCCGCCCCGGTGGGCACCGTGCGCACCGAGCACCGCGAGGAACTGACCGCCGTCGTCGCGGAAGTGGCGCGGGTCGCGGCGACCGTCGGGGCGCCGACCGAGGCGTCGGCCCTGCTGGCCAAGTTCGACAACGCCCCGGAGGGCATGCGCTCCTCCATGCAGCGCGACGCCGCCGCGGGCCGCCCGGTGGAGATCGAGGCCATCGGCCGCGCCCTGCTCCGCCAGGCGGACCGCGCGGGCACGCAGGTCCCGGCGCTGACCTCCCTGGTGACCACGGTGGCGCGGACCCACGGCGGTTCCTGACCCGCTCGGGCCCGGCCCGCCCCCGGCCGGGAGCGGGCCGGGCTCAGGAGAGCCGCAGCCCCAAGTAGGTGAGCGGCCCCGGGGTCGGCCACCGGGATCTCGTGGAAGCCGAGACGGTCGTAGAAGGCGCGGGCCGGGGTGTTGGCGGTGACCACGCCCAGGCGGACCCCGGCCACCCCGCGGCCCCGCAGCACGGCGAGGTACGCCTCCACCAGGCGGCGCCCGTGCCCCCGCCGCTGGTGACGGGGCGGAGTACGCGTCGAGTCCCCCCCGGTCAGGGGCGGACTACCTTACGGGGCGGCCTGCCGCCCGCAGGGCTCCCTTCACGTCCCCGATGCGGAGTTCCCCGAAGTGGAAGACCGAGGCGGCGAGGACGGCGTCGGCTCCGGCTTCGACGGCGGGGGCGAAGTCGGTGACGCGGCCGGCGCCGCCGGAGGCGATGACGGGGACGGTGACGTGGCGGCGGACCTGGGTGATCATCTCCAGGTCGTAGCCGTCCTTGGTGCCGTCGGCGTCCATGGAGTTGAGCAGGATCTCGCCTGCGCCGAGTTCGGCGGCCTGGTGGGCCCATTCCACGGCATCGATGCCGGTGCCGCGGCGGCCGCCGTGGGTGGTGACCTCGAAGCCGCCGTCGGGGGCCCGGCGGGCGTCGACGGAGAGGACGAGGACCTGACGGCCGAAGCGCTCGGCGATCTCGCGGATCAGGTCGGGGCGGGCGATGGCGGCGGTGTTGACGCCGACCTTGTCGGCTCCGGCACGCAGCAGCCTGTCCACGTCGTCGGCGGTGCGGACGCCGCCGCCGACGGTGAGCGGGATGAAGACCTGCTCGGCGGTGCGGCGGACCACGTCGTAGGTGGTCTCCCGGTTGCCGGAGGAGGCGGTGATGTCGAGGAAGGTCAGCTCGTCGGCGCCTTCGGCGTCGTAGACCTTGGCCATCTCGACGGGGTCGCCCGCGTCGCGCAGGTTCTGGAAGTTGACGCCCTTGACGACGCGGCCGCTGTCCACGTCCAGGCAGGGGATGACTCGGACCGCGAGGGTCATCGGGCAGCTCCTCGGTACGCCTCGGCCTCGACCTCCACGACCAGCCGGGGGTCGGTGAAGCCGGAGACGGTGATCACGGACGCGGCGGGTCGGGCCGCGTCGAACAGTTCGTGGCGGGCACGCCCGGCCGCCTCGGTGTCCCGGGCGTCGGGCGCCGTGCGGAAGGCGGTACGGGTCTGCTCGTACGGACCGCCGGAGGAGATGACCCGGCGTATCCGCTCCCGACCGCCTTCCGCGGTGGTCATGCCACGGCCTTCAGGGCCTCTTCGAGGGTGAACGCCTTGGCGTAGAGGGCCTTGCCGACGATGGCGCCCTCGACGCCCTCGTCCACCAGGGAGGCGAGCGCGCGCAGGTCGTCCAGGGAGGAGACCCCGCCGGAGGCGACGACGGGCCGGTCGGTGGCGGCGCAGACGTTCTTCAGCAGCTCCAGGTTGGGGCCCTGGAGGGTGCCGTCCTTGGCGATGTCGGTGACGACGTAGCGCGCGCACCCCTCGGAGTCGAGGCGGGCGAGGGTCTCGTAGAGGTCGCCGCCGTCGCGGGTCCAGCCGCGGCCGCGCAGGGTGGTGCCGCGCACGTCGAGGCCGACGGCGATGCGGTCGCCGTGCTCGGCGATGACCTTGGCGACCCATTCGGGGGTCTCCAGGGCGGCCGTGCCGAGGTTGACGCGGGTGCAGCCGGTGGCGAGGGCGGCGGCGAGGGTGTCGTCGTCGCGGATGCCGCCGGAGAGTTCCACCTTGATGTCCATGGCGCCGGCGACCTCGGCGATGAGCTGCCGGTTGTCGCCGGTGCCGAAGGCGGCGTCGAGGTCGACGAGGTGCAGCCACTCGGCGCCGGAGCGCTGCCAGGCGAGGGCGGCCTCCAGCGGCGAACCGTAGGAGGTCTCCGTACCGGACTCGCCGTGGACCAGGCGGACGGCCTGTCCGTCGCGGACGTCGACGGCGGGGAGGAGTTCGAGCTGCTTGGCCATGATCAGAGGGTCTCGATCCAGTTGGTGAGGAGCTGGGCTCCGGCGTCGCCGGACTTCTCGGGGTGGAACTGGGTGGCCCACAGGGCGCCGTTCTCCACGGCGGCGACGAAGGGCTCGCCGTAGGTGGACCAGCTCACGTGGGGGGCGCGGATCACCGGGTTGGTGACTTCCAGGCTCCAGTCGTGGACCGCGTAGGAGTGGACGAAGTAGAACCGCTCCTCGGGATCGACACCCTGGAAGAGGCGCGAACCGGCCGAGGCCTGCACGGTGTTCCACCCCATGTGGGGGACGACCTCGGCCTTGAGCGGGCCGACCGTGCCGGGCCACTCGTCCAGGCCCTCGGTCTCGATGCCGTGCTCGATGCCGCGGGCGAAGAGGATCTGCATGCCGACGCAGATGCCCATGACGGGACGGCCGCCGGAGAGGCGGCGGCCGACGATCCAGTCGCCGCGCGCCTCCTGGAGCCCGGTCATGCAGGCGGCGAACGCGCCGACACCGGGGACCAGGAGGCCGTCGGCGTTCATGGCGCGGTCGTAGTCGCGCGTGATCTCGACCTCGGCGCCGGCCCGGGCGAGGGCCCGCTCGGCGGAGCGGATGTTACCGAAGCCGTAGTCGAAGACGACGACGTTCTTGGTGGTCATGACGTCACCCCCAGACGTCCAGGCGGAGCACGCCCGCCGTGAGGGACATGGCCGCGCCGATCCCGAGCACCACGAGGATGCCGGTGGGCAGCTTCTGCTTGTAGAAGGAGTAGACGCCGCCGAGGAAGAACAGTCCGAGGACGATCAGCGCCGTGGAGACACCGTTCACGGTTACAGGGCACCCTTCGTCGAGGGGAGGATTCCGGCGGCGCGGGGGTCGCGCTCGCTGGCGTAGCGCAGGGCTCGGGCCAGCGCCTTGAACTGGCACTCCACGATGTGGTGGGCGTTGCGGCCGTAGGGGACGTGGACGTGCAGGGCGATCTGCGCCTGCGCCACGAACGACTCCAGGATGTGCCGGGTCATCGTGGTGTCGTAGGTGCCGATCATCGGCGCCATGGTCTCCGGCTCGGTGTGCACCAGGTAGGGGCGGCCCGAGAGGTCGACGGTGACCTGGGCGAGGGACTCGTCCAGCGGCACGGTGCAGTTGCCGAAGCGGTAGATGCCGACCTTGTCGCCGAGCGCCTGCTTGAAGGCGGCGCCCAGGGCCAGGGCAGTGTCCTCGATGGTGTGGTGGGTGTCGATGTGCAGGTCGCCGTCGGTCTTGACCCGCAGGTCGAAGAGGCCGTGGCGGCCGAGCTGGTCGAGCATGTGGTCGTAGAAGCCGACGCCGGTGGCGACGTCGACCTGCCCGGTGCCGTCGAGGTCGATCTCGACCAGGACCGAGGTCTCCTTGGTGGTGCGCTCGACGCGCCCGACGCGGCTCATGACAACTGCTCCTTCTCATTTGGGCGGTCTTCGCCGGGGGCGGCGCTCAGACCGCGAGGCATGTCGAGGTACGGCCCTGCTGCCTCGCGTACCGCTTCGAGGAAAGCGGTGTTCTCTTCGGGGGTTCCTGTGCTGACGCGTAGCCATCCCGGGACGCCGTTGTCGCGGACCAGGACCCCGTGGTCGAGGAGGCGCTGCCAGACGGCGTGCTGGCCGCCGGGGTCCTCGAAGCGGCCGAACTGGACGAAGTTGGCGTCGGAGTCGGTGACCTCCAGGCCGAGGGCGCGCAGTGCGGTGACGACGCGGTCGCGTTCCGCCTTCAGGCGGTCGACGTAGCCGAGCAGCGTGTCGGTGTGCTCCAGCGCGGCCAGGGCGGTGGCCTGGGTGACGGCCGAGAGGTGGTACGGCAGGCGGACCAGCTGGACGGCGTCGACCACGGCGGGGTCGGCGGCGAAGTAGCCGAGGCGGAGCCCGGCGGCGCCGAACGCCTTCGACATGGTGCGGGAGATCACCAGGTGGGGGCGGCCCGCCAGCAGCGGCAGCAGTGACTCGCCGCGGCTGAACTCCACGTACGCCTCGTCCACCACCACCATGGTCGGCTTGACGGCCTGGGCCGCCTCGTGGAGGGCGAGGACCGTCTCGCGGTCGACGGCGGTGCCGGTCGGGTTGTTGGGCGAGGTGATGAAGACCACGTCGGGGCGGTGGGTGGCGATGGCCTGCCGCGCCGCCTCGACGTCGACGGTGAAGTCCTCGCGGCGGGGCCCTGAGACCCAGCCGGTGTTGGTGCCGCGCGCGATGAGGCTGTGCATCGAGTACGAGGGCTCGAAGCCGAGCGCCGTGCGGCCGGGGCCGCCGAAGGCCTGGAGGAGCTGCTGGAGCACCTCGTTGGAGCCGTTGGCGGCCCAGACCTGCTCGAAGGCGACCGGGTGGCCGCCGGTGCGGGTGAGGTAGCGCGCCAGCTCCGTGCGGAGCTCGACGGCGTCGCGGTCCGGGTAGCGGTTGAGGTCGCGGGCGGCCTCGGCGACCCGCTCGGCGATCCGGCGGACCAGCGGCTCGGGCAGGGGGTACGGGTTCTCGTTGGTGTTGAGCCGGACCGGCACGTCGAGCTGGGGGGCGCCGTAGGGCGACTTGCCGCGCAGCTCCTCGCGGACGGGGAGCTGGTCCAGGGAGAGGGCGGAGCTCACTGCTGGGGGACCTTCCAGTCGAACCGGGCCTTCACCGCCGCGCCGTGCGCGGGCAGGTCCTCGGCCTCGGCGAGGGTGACGACGTGGTGGGCGACGTCGGCGAGCGCGTCGCGGCTGTAGTCCACGATGTGGATGCCGCGCAGGAAGGACTGCACGGACAGGCCCGAGGAGTGGCAGGCGCAGCCGCCGGTGGGCAGGACGTGGTTGGAGCCCGCGCAGTAGTCGCCGAGGGAGACCGGAGCCCACGGGCCGACGAAGATCGCGCCGGCGTTGCGGACGCGGTCGGCTACGGCGGCGGCGTCCGCGGTCTGGATCTCCAGGTGCTCCGCGCCGTAGGCGTCGACGACCTTCAGGCCGTCCTCCAGGTCGGCGACGAGGACCAGCGCGGACTGGCGGCCGGCGAGGGCGGGCGCGATGCGGTCCTCGACGTGCCGCGTCGCGGGGACCTGGTGGGCCAGTTCCTTCTCCACGGCGTCCGCGAGGGCGTCGGAGTCGGTGACGAGGACGGCGGCGGCCAGCGGGTCGTGCTCGGCCTGGCTGATGAGGTCGGCGGCGACGTGCGCCGGATCGGCGGTGTCGTCGGCGAGGACGGCGATCTCGGTCGGCCCGGCCTCGGTGTCGATGCCGATGAGGCCGGTGAAGTAGCGCTTGGCGGCGGCCACCCAGATGTTGCCCGGGCCGGTGACCATGCGGGCCGGGGGGCAGGACTCGGTGCCGTACGCGAACATCGCGACGGCGGTGGCGCCGCCCGCGGCGTAGACCTCGTCGATGCCGAGCAGGGCGCAGGCGGCGAGGATCGTGGGGTGCGGCAGGCCGCCGAAGTCGGCCTGCGCGGGTGAGGCGAGCGCGATGGAGGGGACACCGGCCTCCTGGGCCGGGACGGCGTTCATGATCACGGAGGACGGGTAGACCGAGCGGCCGCCGGGGGCGTACAGGCCCACGCGGTCGACGGGGACCCACTTCTCGGTGACGGTGCCGCCGGGGGCGACCTGGGTGGTGTGCGGGGCGCGTCGCTGCTCGCGGTGGACGGCGCGGGCGCGCCGGATCGACTCCTCCAGGGCGGCGCGGACCTCGTCGGTGAGCCCGGCGAGCGCCTCGGCGAGGGCTTCGGCGGGGACCCGGACCTGCTCCAGGGCGACCTGGTCGAACCGCTGGGCGTACTCGATCAGCGCCGCGTCGCCGCGATGGTGCACGTCCTCGCAGATCGGCCGCACCTTTTCCAGGGCGGCCGTCACGTCGAAGTCGGCACGGGGCAGCAGATCGCGCAGGGCCGGGCCCTCGGGGAGGGCGTCGCCGCGCAGGTCGATTCGAGAGATCACACGGCAATTCTCTCAGACCGCCTGACGTCACCGGCGCCCCGTATCAGCGTTTGATACGGGGCGTCGGACACATTCCGTGACGATGAGCGTTCAATTCGTCACTCAGCGGGCATCACCGGGGTGGGGCCCGCCCCGTTGGGCACACGGGCCCCGTCCCCGTCGGCGCCGCGCTCGGGGGCGGGCCCGCCCCCGTCGAGGAGTCCGCGGCACGGCACGGGGAGGCAGACGCGTGTCCACCGAACTGGACGGTGAGCCGCCACAGGGCCTGACGGCCGCCGAGTACGGCATGTGGCAGGCGTTCCGCAACGGCAGCACCTACGACCTGCGGGCCGGTGAGGCCGCGCTGGACGATCCGCACGGCGGGCTGCCGTGGGGCGAGGAGCGCAGCGTCCGCGCCCGCGTCGTCAGCCTGCTGCTGCTGCACGGCCCCGACCCGCTGCCCGGCCGGGTCTCCTCGCTGAAGCTGGCCGGGGTGCAGATCACCGACGTGCTGGACCTGGCGGGCGGCACCGTCGAGCCGTACGTGGAGCTGATCGGCTGCCGGTTCGAGAAGGAGGTGCTGCTGCCGGAGGCGCGGTTCACCACGCTGCGGCTGGTGGACTGCTCGCTCCCCCGCCTGGAGGCGGCCCGCGTCAGCACCGAGGGCGATCTGCACCTGCCGCGCTGCCGGGTGCACCGGGGGGTGCGGCTGACCGACGCGCAGATCGGTACCGACCTGCTGCTCAACCAGGCGGTGGTCCACCGCGACCGGCGCGGCACCTCGCTGCTGGGCGACGGCCTCTCCGTCGGCCAGGACTTCCAGGCCGAGATGATGGAGGCGCACGGCGAGGTGAGTCTGCGCGGCGCGCAGATCGGGGTGTCGCTGAGCCTGCGCGGCAGTCGCCTCGCCAACCCGTACGGCCGCCGCGCGCTCAACGCCCCGCAGCTCACCGTGGGCCGCACCCTCTACCTGACCCCGGCGGGCGTGGGGAACCCGGCGCTGACCAGTGGCACCACCCCGGCGCGCGGCACGCGGGTGCAGCGCTTCGAGTGCCGGGGCGGGGTGCGGCTGGACGACGGCCGGGTCGGCGACGCCATCGACCTGGACCAGGCGCGGTTCGTGATGGAGGAGTACCAGGAGCTGTCGATGCGCCGGGTGCAGACGCCGGAGCTGCGGTTCCTCTGCGAGCGTCCGGCGCAGGGCCGGGTGGTGCTCTCGGGCGCCCGCGTCGGCAACCTGATGGACCAGACCCTGAGCTGGCCGGGCCCGGGCGGCCTGGCGATGGGCGGCTTCACCTACGACAACCTGGTCCCGCGCGGCCGCTTCACCCTCGCCGAGCGGCTGACCTGGGTGGAGGCGGCAACCCCGGAGTACAACCCGGAGCCGTACGAGCTCCTGGCGGCGGTGCTGCGCTCCGGCGGGGAGGACGCGGACGCGCGCGAGGTGCTCCTCGCCAAGCAGCGGCGGCGCCGCGAGACGCTGGGGCTGGCCGGGACGGTCTGGGGGTACGCCCAGGACTGGACGGTGGCGTACGGATACCGGCCGGGGCGGGCGGCGCTGTGGATGGCGGTGCTCTGGGCGGTCAGCGCGCTGGCCTTCGCCCGGGTCGACCCGGCGCCGATCAAGGCCGACGAGCATCCGCCGTGGAGCTCCTCGCTCTTCACCCTCGACCTGCTGCTGCCCGTCATCGACCTGGGCCAGACCGGCTACTGGCACCTGGACGGCCTCTGGCAGTGGGTGAGCGCCCTGCTGATCCTGCTCGGGTGGATCCTGGCGACGACGGTGGCGGCGGGGGCGACGCGGTTGCTGCGGCGGGGCTGACGGCGGCCACTGCGGGCGGGACGGCGCCGACCGGTCCGGGCCATGGGGCGCGCCCGTACCGCCGGGCGCCCCCGGCCCGCCTCAACTCTCCCCGCGCCCCCCTTCTTTGCCTTCTCTTGACCTTTTTCCAGGCAACCGATCGACCGATACGAAAGCGTCACCCGGCCCCTCTGGTCCAGGCTTCACCTGCGGTTTTCAATGGTCGGCACGATGGCCCTGCTCCAAGCCCTGATCCGGACGGCCCGGATGGTGACCCACACGCCCCGCCTCGCCACCGGGCTGCCTCCCGACGAGGAGGTCTACCTCGACCTGCCCGACGACCGGCTCGCCCCCGCGCTGGCCGCCGCCGGACTCGGGGACCACCGCCCGGTCGCCGCCGCCCTCGCCGCCAGTCGCGAGGCCGCCGCCTGGGAGACCCGCGACCGGCAGGTCCAGCGGCTCGCCGCCTTCGCCCGCAACCGGCCCGAGTGGTTCGACGCCTGGCAGTACGCGGCGCCCCACGACCCGGACGTGGCGCTGGTCCGCGCCGAACTCGCCGTCCGCCGCGGCTGGGAGTCACCCGCCCGCGCCGAACTCCTCCACGACGTCACCCCGCTCATCGCCGCCGCCGCCCGCGCCGAGCCCGCCGACCCGGTCCCCTGGCGGATCGCCCTCGACCACGCCCGGGGCACCGGCGCCCCGCACACCGAGTTCGAGGCGCGCTGGGAGCAGGCGGTGCGCCGCTCCTCGTACCACTACGGCTGCCACGTGGCGGCGCTCCAGTACCTGTCGGCCGCCTGGTTCGGCTCGCACCGCGAGTCGTTCGCCTTCGCCGAGCGCGCCGCCGAGGACGCGCTGCCCGGCTCCCTGGTGCGGGCCCTGCCGGTCCGGGCCGCCTTCGGCGCCCTCCACCAGGGGCCCGACGCGCCCGGGCGGGGCGGCCCGGTTCTGCGGGAGCGGCTGGACACGGCGGCGGACACCGCGATCGCCCTCTCCGCCGAGTACCCGGCGGGCGACCCCTGGCCCGCCGAGATCCGCAACGTCCTCTTCTACGTGCTGATCCGCCTCGAACGCTGGGCCGACGCACTGGAGCAGGCGAGACTCATCGGCACCCGCGCCACCTCCTTCCCCTGGGACCGGATCAGCGACGATCCGCTCGGCCAGTTCCTCCAGGCACGCGACGGGGTACGCATCGAAGTGGCCGCGACACTGCCGCTGCGGGGGACGCGGAGGCGCGGGAAGCCCGGGGACCATTAGGCTTGCCGGTCGTGACCACCGTCCGGCTGCCGCTCTTCCCGTTGAACACGGTCCTCTTCCCGGGGCTCGTGCTGCCCCTCAATGTCTTCGAGGCGCGCTACCGCGCCATGATGCGCGACCTCCTGGACTCCCTCCCGGAGGATCCCGAGGCCGACGAGCCCTGCCAGTTCATCGTCGTCGCCATCCGCGACGGCCACGAGGTGGCGCCGAGCGAGCCGGGCATGCCCGACGACGCCGGAGGCTCCGAGGCCGGGCCCATGACGGGCTTCGGCGACGACCCGGCGCGCTCCCTCCACGCCGTCGGCTGCATCGCCGACGCCGCCACCATCCGCGAACGCGAGGACAGCGGCTACGAGGTCCTCGCCACCGGCACGACCCGCGTCCGCCTCCACTCCATCGACACCTCGGGCCCCTACCTCACCGCCGAGGCCGAACCGCTGCCCGAGGACCCGGGGGACGAGGCGGGGGCGCTGGCCGAAGGCGTCCTGCGCGCCTTCCGCTCGTACCAGAAGCGCCTGGCCGGGGCCCGCGAACTCACCCTGACCGCCAACGCCGACCTGCCCGACGAGCCCTCCGTCGTCTCCTACCTGGTCGCCGCCGCCACCGTCCTCGACGTCCCCACCCGCCAGCGCCTGCTCCAGGCCCCCGACACCGCCTCCCGCCTCCGCGACGAACTGGCGCTGCTGCGCCGCGAGACCGCGGTGATACGGCACCTCCCCTCGCTGCCGGCCGCGGAGCTGACCCGCTCGCCCACCAGCCTCAACTGACCGCCCGGAGCCCGGCACCCATGGCCAAGAAGCAGAAGAAGCAGGCCGGCGGCACCCCCGCCACCGTCGCCCTGGCCGCCGCCGGCGCCCCGTTCACCACCCACGCCTACGAGCACGACCCCGCGCACCCCTCGTACGGCGAGGAGGCCGCCGAGGCCATGGGCGTCTCGCCCGACCGCGTCTTCAAGACCCTGGTCGCCGAGGTCGACGGCCACCTCACCGTCGCCGTGGTCCCCGTCTCCGGCACCCTCGACCTGAAGGCCCTGGCCACCGCCGCCGGAGGCAAGAAGGCCGCCATGGCCGACCCGGCCGCCGCCGAACGCACCACCGGGTACGTCCGCGGGGGCATCTCCCCGCTGGGCCAGCGGAAGCGGCTGCCCACGGTCCTGGACGCGTCGGCGGTCGACCACCCGACGATCTGCGTGTCGGCGGGGAGGCGGGGGCTGGAGGTCGAGTTGGCGCCCGAGGTGCTGGTGGGGCTGACGGGGGCGGTCACGGCGGCGATCGCCAGGGGGGCTTCTTCCTGAGGCAGCGCCTTCCCCGGGCGTGAACAGCTGCGGGTGCCGGCTCATCGCCGGCCCAGGCACGCCGCCGCGGAGGCGGGGTGTCAGGACCGGTGCCGCCGGAGGCTCCCGCCCCCATGGGGCCGATCACTTTGCCGAGTCGGGGCTCTTGCGCCGCTGGGCGTTGAAGCGCGGCTTCTTCTGACGATTCCACGCGGTGCGGGGCGGATGGTGGTCGTTGCCCTGGCCCCGGACGGTGTACCCGGAGGTGCCGCCACGGGTCGTGTACGCGCTCACCGAGTTGGGTCACACTCTCGGACACGTCGTGCACGAGAGGAGCACCTGGCGCGGAGCCCGCGAGAGAGCACCGCGGACGGAGGACGCCGGGACCGTGCCTCGCCGTTGAAGGGGGCCTCGCGCAACTGGCTGCCGTGGGGTCCGCTCTCGCGCTCAGTCCCCTCCCACACGCCTCTCCACACGTAGGGGAGGCCGCCCGCCCTAGGTGTATTGACCCGCAGCGTTGTTGACGCGGCTGATGGGTGGGTGCCCGTCGAGTGCGGTGTGGCAGCGGTGGTGGTTGTAGGTGTGGAGG
>NZ_JBHXJE010000055.1:0-40407 GCF_042723275.1 Streptomyces sp. NPDC058373
CCACCCCCCTGCCCGCCGGGGGGCAACCCCCGCCGCCCCCGGGTTAAAACCCCCCGGGGGGCCGGGGGGGTCCCGTTTTGCCCAAAGGTTACGGGGCGGGGGGGGGGGGGGGGGGGGGCGGCCTCAAGCGCCGGCCGGGCTGTCGTAAGCCGCACCCGAGGCACCACGCGAGCAAAATGAAGCCCGGCCGGCGCTTGAGGCCACCCCGCCCGGCCCGGGACGGCCGAAGCCCTGGGGCACAGCCCAAGCCCCCAACAGCCCGGCCGGCGCTTGAGGCCACGCCACCCCGCCTCGGCCCGGGACGGCCGAAGCCCCCGGGCGCAGCGCGAGCCCGCCCCCGGCCCGGCCGGCGCCGGACGCCATACTCGAACCATGCCCGCGCCCTCGCGCCCCGTGGGAACCGCGACCAGGGGCACCACCAACCCCAACCGCCTGCGCCGCATGGACCGCTGGATCACGGCCGTCCACGGCCCAGCCCTGCGCCGAGCAGACCACCCGGTGGCGGTGGACCTGGGCTACGGCGCCGCCCCCTGGACCGCCGTGGAGCTCCTGACCCGCCTGCGCACAGCGGCCCCCACCGTGACGGTGACCGGCATCGAGATCGACCCGGCCCGGGTGGCCGCGGCCCGGCCGCACGCCCGCGAGGGCCTCACCTTCGCCCGGGGCGGCTTCGAACTGCCCGTCCCGGGCAACCCCCACCTGGTCCGGGCCGCGAACGTCCTGCGCCAGTACGACGAGGACGAGGTACGCGCCGTCTGGGACCGCCTGACCGCCCGCCTCGCCCGGCCCGGCCCGGACGGCCACGGCGGCGGCCTGCTCGTGGAGGGCACCTGCGACGAGATCGGGCGCCGCCACGTCTGGGTCGCCCTCGGCCCGGAAGGCCCCCGCACGGTCACCTTCGCGGCCCGCCTCGCCTCCCTCGGCCGCCCCTCCGACCTGGCCGAGCGCCTCCCGAAGGCACTGATCCACCGCAACGTCCCGGGCGAGCCCGTGCACGCCTTCCTCCGCGACTTCGACCGCGCCTGGGCGGCGGCGGCCCCGTACGCCTCGTACGGCGCCCGCCAGCGCTGGCAGCGCGCGGTCCGCGACCTGGCCGCCGACTGGCCGGTGCTCGACGGTCCGGCGCGGTGGCGCCAGGGGGAGGCCACGGTGGCGTGGGGGGCGCTGGCGCCGCGGGGCTGAGGGGCGAGCCCGGCGCTGCCGTACGCCGTCCCCCTCAGGGGTGGAGAACCGTGACCGCCCCCGGAAGTAAGTGAACGGCCTGTGCGGTGTTTTCGCCTGAAGCCGCCGGAGTGCGGGCAAAGTGACCCGTGCGGCGGGGGCGCCGCCGAGCAAGGCCGGTGTCGGGTCTGTCGTATCTGGGCCGGACATGGCAGCATCCCCGATGTTACTGGCGGGAAATAACTTTGTGGGGGCGGAGAGTGACCGGCATGCGAAGGACGACCCTTGCCGCGGTGGCACTGGTGTGCGGCATCACCTGCGTCGGCGGAGTGGCCTCGGCGGGCACCGCCTTCGCCGCACCGGACCCGTCCCCCACCGCCACGGCACCGGCCGTACCGGGCACCCCCGGTGACCCGGCGGCTCAGCCACCCGAGGGTGAGCAGGCGACGCCCGGCGCCCTCGAAGAGGTGCGGAAGGAGATCGAGAAGCTGTACCACCGCGCCTCGGTCGCCACCGACGCCTACAACGCCGCCGAGGAGAAGGCCGAGCGCCAGTCCAAGGAGGTCGCCCGGCTGGGCCGCGCCATCACCACGGGCCAGGACCGCCTCGACCTGCTGCGCCACCGCGCCGGCGCCACCGCCCGCGAGCAGTACCGCAGCGGCGGCATCCCCCAGGGCGCCCAGTTCCTCCTCACCGACGACCCCCGCCTCTTCCTGGACAACGCCAACCGCTTCCAGCGCGGCCAGCACGCCGCGAAGGGGCTGATGGCGGAGTTGCGGACCACCCAGGAGAAGCTGGAGAAGGACCGCGCCGCCGCCTCCGCCCGGTGGAAGAAGCTGGAGACCCACCGCAAGGCCGAGGCGAAGGCGAAGAAGGAGATCAAGAAGCAGATCAGCGCCGCCGAGAAGCTGGAGTCCCGGCTCGCCGCCGAGGAGCGCGAGCGGCTCCGGAAGCTGGAGGAGGCGGCCCAGCGCAGAGCCCAGAGCGCCTGGGTGGACTCCGGCATCCTCGACGCGATCTCCGGCAAGGCCTCGGCCGCGGGCAAGAAGGCCCTGGAGTACGCGGGCGAGCAGATCGGCAAGCCGTACGCCTGGGGCGCCGAGGGCCCCGGCTCGTACGACTGCTCCGGCCTCACCTCGCAGGCCTGGGCCGCCGCCGGCGTCCCCATCCCCCGCACCTCGCAGGAGCAGTGGCGCCAGCTCGAACGCGTCCCCATCCGCGAGATGCGCCCCGGCGACCTGATCATCTACCACGACGACGCCAGCCACGTCGGCATGTACGTGGGCGACGGCACCATCGTCCACGCCCCTCGGCCGGGCCGGGACATCACCCTGGCGGGCGCGGGCACGATGACGATCCTCGGAGTCGTCCGCCCGGACGCGTAAGGGGTGGGTCGCCGCCGGGGGGCGCCTTGTCCGGTGACCGGCCTCGGGGCCGGGCGCCCCACGCGGCACTCGGCACACCCCACGCCCCACGCCCCACGCGCCGAGGCTCCCGGCGCCGGGAGTCGGGGCCCTCGCGCCGGGAGCCTCGGCGCACCAGCCCTGGCTCCGGCCCCGCGGGGCTCCCCACCCACCACGCGCCCAGTGGGTGACCAACCCCACCCACACGCCTCCCCGGAGGGTGAGCTTCGTCATCACCCTCCCCCACAAAGGCCCCCAATCCCCTTACATGGCCCGGCATATGACTCCGGCCATGCGCGCCGTGGCATTCCGTCGGGGCGCGGCCACCCGCTATGGTCCCCGTCGGATGGGCGTCGCTTGTCGTCCCATCGCGCCCTCGGGGGGAGGGAAGGAAACCAGACGATGCCCGTACCCATACCGCGGCAGAGAGTCATCCCCGCCGTGGAGAACGGTCACGACGGGGACGCCGCACCGCAGTCGAGCCCGCTCGCGGGGTCGCCCACCGACGTCACCCGGGGCACCACTCCCGGCGGCACCACCGACCACGAGAACCACACCGCGGCCACCGGCGGCCCGCGGACCACGGGCGGCGCGGACAGAAGCGGTGACTCCTCCGGTCCGGCGGCCCCCACGGCCACCGAGGCGGCGGAGGCACCGGCCCCGGTCGCGGCCGGATCGCCCGGCTCCGGACCGGCGTCGACCGCGCTCACCCTGCTGGTGATCGAGGACGACCCGACAGGCTCGCTCAACATCCCGTCGCTGCTGGACTCGGCCGAGCTGACGGTGCGCGTCCGCACGGCCCGCAACCTCACCGAGGCCGAGCGGCTGCTCACCGACGACGTCCACTGCATCCTGCTGGACCTCGCCCTGCCCGCCCCGGCCCCCCGGACCGAGGCCGCCCCGGACGGCGCCGAGGACGAGCTGGCGGTGCTGCGGCACGTCCTGCGCCTCGCGCCGCGACACGCCGTCCTGGCGCTGACCGGCGCAGAGAACAGCGCGCGCGGCCCGGAGGCGGTAGGCGTCGGCGCCCAGGACTTCCTGTACCGCGACGAGCTGGACGGCCGGCTCCTCTCCCGCGCGGTCCGCTACGCCGTGGAGCGCAAGCGGGCCGACCACGCCCAGCGGCAGCTCACCGAGTCGCGGCTGCGCGCCCAGGAGAACGCCCGGCTGGAGCGCGGCCTGCTCCCCACACCGCTACTCGAAGGCGCCCCGCTGCGCTTCGCCGCCCGCTACCGGCCGGGCCGCTCCCGCGCCTTGCTCGGCGGCGACTTCTACGACACGGTGCGCACCTCCGACGGCACCGTCCACGCGATGATCGGCGACGTCTGCGGCCACGGGCCGGACGAGGCGGCGCTCGGCGTCGAGCTGCGCATCGCCTGGCGCGCGCTGACCTTCGCCGGGCTCTGCGGCGACGAGCTGCTCTCCACCCTCCAGAAGGTCCTGGAGAACGAGCGCTCGGACGACGAGATCTTCGCGACCCTGTGCACCGTCGACATCTCGCCGGACGGCCGTTCGGCCGGGCTCTGCCTGGCCGGGCACCCGTCCCCGCTCGTCGCCCGCCAGGGCCACCTCGCCGAGCTCCTGCCGTACGACGACAACGGCCCGGCTCTCGGACTGCTCCCGCAGGCCCGCTGGCCCCGGCGCCAGGTCGAGCTGGGCCGCTCCTGGAGCCTGATGCTCTACACGGACGGCCTGGTCGAGGGCCGCGTCGGCGCGGGCAACCAGCGCCTCGGCCAGGACGGCATGGTCTCCCTGGTCCGCGGCCTGCTCGCGGAGGGGCTGCGCGGCGACGCCCTGCTCGAAGCGGCGATGACCGAGGTCCGCGCCCTCAACGGCGGCGAGCTCACCGACGACGTGGCCGTCCTCCTCCTGGACCGGATGGTGCCGACGCGCTCCTGACCTGCGCGGACAGCGAGAAGCCGGGACCGCCTCACGCGGTCCCGGCTTCTTCCGTCTCCTGGCGGCCCGGGTCAGCGGCCGCCGTTGTACGGCCCGTAGGGCCCGTCGCTGCTGGAGCCTCGCCCGCCCCGGCGCGGCCCACCGGAGATCTCCCGCACGGCGGGCCGGACGTCGACCGTGTACACGATCACGGCGATGAGGCCGATGATCGGCAGCAGGGAGATGATGTCGAACAGCAGGCTCACGACCAGCGCGATCCCGAGGACGATCAGCCAGAACGGCTTGGACTGCTTCGAGGCGGCCCGGAAGGCGTCCTCCCGGCGGGTCACCGCGTCGATGAACGCGAAGGCGGCAAAGGCAGCGAACGCCAGTTGCAGCAGCCCCAGCAGGCTGTTGAATCCCTGTATCAGCACTCTCTCCACCACCAGTTTCGACATTCACGGTGCCGCGGACACCACCGAGGACCGGTCGCCCGGCTCCGCGCCGGGCCTGCCCCCAGTGTCCCGGACAGCCGCCGGAATCACCGACCGACGCGTACACACCGGCCACGCCCGCACCTGGACAACGCACAGCGGCACCGAAATCGTGCCCGATTCCGCGAGCAATACGCCACAGAATCCAAAATGCCCGATACCGCTCACCGGGCGCCCGGCCCCGCGGACACGAGGCGAGCGCCCCGGACGTACGTACGTACGGGAGTACGCCTACCCCCGTTCCGCCCACCCGACCCGGCGACCGCACGCGCTCCGGCCCCGGCACGCCCCCCGCCCGCGTGCGCAGCGGGGAGGGACACCGGGGCCGGACCGGCCGTACGGCATCCGGGCACTCAGCTGTCGGAGGGGGCGTCCTTGCGGGCCGCGGGCTTGCGGGCGGGCGCCTTCTTCGGCGCCACCGGCTTCTTCGGCGCGACGGGCTTCTTCGCCACCGCGCCCGTCCCGGCGGACTTCGCCGTCGAGGCCTTCTCGGAGGCGGCCGGGGCGGCCGGAGCGGGCTCGGGCTCGACCTTCTCGGCCACGTCCACCACGCCGTCGGCGGCCTCGTCGACCAGCTCGGCGACCTGGACGACGCCTTCGGCGGTCTCGCCGCGCCAGGTCCGCACGGCCTGCTCACCGTGGTCGGCGACCTTGTCGTACGCCTCCTTGGCCTTCACCGCGCACTCGGCGGCGACGCCCACGGAGCGCAGCGCCAGCCCCTGGGCGCTCTCGCCCAGCTTCCGCAGGTCGGTGTCGAGCGAGGCGAACACCTCGTTGACCTTGGCCTGGACGGTCTCCTGCGCCTCCTTGGCGCGGGTGGCGGCCTTGTCCTGCACGGCCTTCGGGTCGGTGTTGCGCACCGCCTCGAACCGCTCGGGCGCCTCGGCCCTCAGCTGCTCGATCAGCCCCGGCACCTTCCGCGCCTGCTGCACGGCGAGGTCGGCGGTGCCGGCCGCGAAGTACAGGGGACGCGACTCACTCAGGGTCTTGCGCAGGTCATCGGTGATGGCCATGAACGTGGTCCTCCCGGTCATGCGTCGTTCGAGGGTTGGGTGTGCCGGACGGTTCGCCCGGCAGCGGTTGTCACGAGGCTTCTGCCGTCCCGGCGGGCCCCTCGCCCCCTGCGGAGGGCCCGCCGCCTTCGGCCCTGCGGGCACCGGCGCCACCGGGGGTACCGGTGGAGCCATCGTCGACCCCGTAGCCGTTCTCCTTGCGGAACGACTCGTAGATCTGCAGGAGCACCTGCTTCTGCCGCTCGTCGAGCGTCGGATCGGCGAGGATGACGCCGCGCGTCTCCACCTCGCCGCGGTCCCGCTCGTCGAGGATCCCGGCCTGCACGTACAGCGTCTCGGCGGAGATCCGCAGCGCCTTGGCGATCTGCTGGAGGATCTCCGCACTCGGCTTGCGCAGCCCGCGCTCGATCTGACTCAGGTACGGGTTCGACACCCCGGCGGCATCGGCGAGCTGCCGCAACGACAACTGCGCCGAGCGCCGCTGCTCGCGCAGATACTCCCCGAGACCACCGACGTTGAGCGATGCCATGCCCCCACCATGCCCCACCCTCGCTAACTTTTGCAAGCGCCCGCTTGCAAAAGTAGCGCCCGCGAACCGACCGGTCCTGCGTCAGTCCCGCCCGGCGACTCCAAGTTCCCCTGCCCGAAAGGACCTTGCCGAACCGGCCGTTCCGTTGGACGCTGAGGCATGCCAAACATTCCGACCTTCGTCCTTGTCCACGGAGCCTTCGCCAACTCGTTCTCGTTCGCCCCGCTCCAGGCCGAGCTCGGGCTGCTCGGGCACCGCTCGGTCGCGGTGGACCTGCCGGGCCACGGGTTCGAGGCGACCTTTCCGGCGCCCTACCAGGCCCCGCAGGACCTCGGCGCACTGGCCGCGGAGCCGGGGAGCATCAAGGGCGTCACCCTCGCCGACAACGCCGCCCGGGTGATCGAGGTGCTCGAACGGGCCAGACGGAACGGGCCCACGATCCTCGTCGGCCACAGCCGGGGCGGCGCCACCATCACCGCCGCCGCCAACGCCCGGCCCGACCTGATCGACCGGATCGTCTACGTCTCCGCCTGGTGCCCCGTCGCCCTGGACGTCGGTGCCTACTACGCCGAGCCGGAGATGGCCGAGGTCGACCCGGCCGCTTTCGCCGCCACGCTCGTCGGGAACCCGGCCGAACTGGGCCTGCTCCGCACCAACTTCCGTACGGCGGACCCGAAGGCGCTCGCCGCCTTCAAGGAAGCGTTCGCCGCCGACCTGACCGACGACGAGTTCCGGACCTTCCTGAACACCTTCCAGCCCGACGAGAACCTCGACGCGGGCACGCCCGAGGACCGCGCCCAGGCCGAGACCTGGGGCCGTGTCCCGAGGACGTACGTACGTCTGGCCGCCGACGCCAGCCTGCCGCCGGCCGTGCAGGACCGCATGATCCGCGAGGCCGACGCGCTGACCCCCGGCAACCCCTTCGAGGTCCACACCCTCGACAGCAGCCATCTGCGCTGGCTCGTCCACCCGAAGCCCGCCGCCGAAGTGCTCGCGCGGCTCGCCGGGTCCTGACCTCTCACCCCGCCGCGGCCTCCCCGAACCACCGCCTCAGCGCCGCCTCCACTCCCCCCTGGTCGTCCCCGACCCACGCCACGTGCCCGTCCGGGCGGAGCAGCGCCGCGGGCACGGCCAGTTCGTCGAGTCCCGGGCTGGTGTCGACGACGTGGTCGACGCGGTCGGACCAGCCCTTCGCCGAGAGGTGGCCGGTCTGGTCGAGGAGGAGGCCGCGGCCGGTGTGGGTCAGGTCGTAGAGGCGGCCGCGGTGGCCCAGGGGGAGGTCGCGCAGGCGGCGGCCGAGGAGGGGGTGGGCGTCACCGAGGTCGTAGCGGACGGAGACGGCGGTGATCTTCTCGATGAGGTGGCGGTTGACCTCCTCGAAGTCGATCAGTTCGGCCATCAGGCGGCGCACCGCCTGGGGGCCCGGGTCGGGGTCCATGAGCTGCATCTGCGCCCGGGTGTTGTCGAGTACGGCGGCGGCGACCGGGTGGCGTTCGGCGTGGTAGGTGTCGAGCAGGCCGTCGGGGGCCCAGCCGTCGATCTCGGCGGCGAGCTTCCAGCCGAGGTTGAAGGCGTCCTGGACACCGAGGTTGAGGCCCTGGCCGCCGGCGGGCGGGTGGATGTGGGCCGCGTCGCCCGCCAGCAGGACCCGGCCGGTCCGGTACCGCTCGGCGAGCCGGGTCGCGTCGCCGAAGCGGGAGATCCACCGCGGGTCATGGGCGCCGAAGTCGGTGCCGCCCAACGCCCTCAGTCGCGCGCGCAGTTCGTCCAGCGTCGGCGGGGCCGTGCGGTCCTCGGCGACGCCCTCGGCGGGCACGATCACGCGGTACCGCCCCTCCCCCAGCGGCATCGCGCCGAACCTGAACTGGGTCTTCCGCACCTCGGCCGTCACCGCGGCCAGCTCCTCCGGCCCCGCCGTCAGCGCCACGTCGCCCAGCAGGGTCTCGACGCGGCTCGGTTCACCGGGGAAGCCGGTGCCGAGCAGTCCGCGTACGGTGCTGCGGCCGCCGTCGCAGCCGACGAGGTGCCGGGCGCGGAGCCGGGTGCCGTCGGCCAGTTCGGCGGTCACGCCGTCCTCGTCCTGCTCCAGCCCGACCAGCTCCTGGCCGCGCCGGATCTCCGCACCGAGCGCGACGGCGTGCTCGGCCAGCAGGCGTTCGGTGTCGGTCTGCGGGATGGCGAGGACGTAGGCGTGCGCCGAGTCGAGCCGCTCCGGCCAGACCTTGCCGAGCCCGGCGAAGAACCCGCCGGACGTGACCTTCCTCCCCACCGCCAGGAACCGGTCGAGCAGCCCGCGCTGGTCCATCACCTCGATGCTGCGCACATGCAGCCCCTGCGCGCGGGAGTGCCCGGTGGGTTCCGCGTCCCTCTCCACCACGACGACGTCCACACCGTGCAGCCGCAACTCTGCGGCCAGCATCAGCCCGGTCGGTCCGCCACCGACCACGATCACGTCAGTCATCACTCTTCACGTCCATTCCGCGAGTCGCGTGCTTGCCGCACGTGGAGTTCCAGCCGGCCGGCGAAGGCGCGCCCCCCATACGGACAGAGCGCAGGTATGGGCACGAGCCCGTCATTTCCGCAGGTACAGGCTTTGGCGGGTCATTCTGCGGTACCACCGGGGCCTTGCCGCAAGCCCCCCTGTGAGCTATACGTTGAGAGTGGAAAGGAGTGGGCCGACCTCCGGGAAGCTGCACGCCGTCATCGACTTCGGGGCCCTCTCCGTCGGCTCTCCCGACGCCGAGCACACCCCGCTCTGGGGATCTGCCCGCGCGCGAGGCGTACGGGCACGCGTCGCGGTGGGCGCCGCCGGGCTCCCCTGCTACCGGGACACGCTCTTCGACTTCGCCGCCGAATGCCGCGCCAGCTGGGAGGCGGTCCTCGCCGACGTCGGCACGCGCTGACCGGCCCGCCCTTCGACGCCGCCTGGGAATAAGCGGCGGGCCCGGCCGGTTGCGCGGAGACCCGCCGCCCCAGGGACGTACGAGGAGAGCCCAGTGAGCCGCCCGGAGCCCCAGTTCATCACCTTTGACATGTACGGCACGCTGACGGACTTCGCCGTCGGGGCTGCCGCAGGTGCGGCGGTCGAGGACATCACCAGTCCTGAGCAGCGGGAGTTCTTCCTCCGGCGGTTCAGCGCCTACCAGCTCGACGAGGTGATGGGCGACTGGCGCCCCTACGACGAGGTGCTCGCCCGCGCCTTCGAGCGGGCCTGCCGCAGCGCCGGGATCCCCTTCCGGCCGGACGACCCGGCCGAGGTCTACGCGGCGATCCCGGAGATGGGGCCGCACCCCGACGTGCCGGGACCGCTGGCCCGGCTCGCCGAGCGCTTCCCGCTCGTCATCCTCTCCAACGCCTCCGACCAGCACGCCGACCGGAACGCCACCCTGCTCGGCGCGCCCTTCCACGCGATCCACACGGCCGAGCAGGCGCGCGCCTACAAACCGCGGCTGGCCGCCTTCGAGTACCTGTACGAGCAGTTGGGGTGCGGGCCGGAGGAGACGCTGCACGTCTCCGCCAGCCCGCGCTACGACCTCCAGTCGGCGACCGACCTCGGCGTGCGGGACACGGTGTACCTCAACCGGGGGTACGAGCCGTCCGCCCCGCACTACCACGCGTACGAGGTCGACTCGCTGGCCGGCGTGGCGGAGATCCTGGGGCTCTGAACTCCCCTGTGCCGGCCGGGAGGCAGCCCTGTCGGCGCTCAGTCCAGCGGGGCCACCCGGAGCAGGCTCCCGTCGGGGTCGGCCGCGACGAAGGTGCGTCCGAAGACCGCGTCGTGGGGCTTCTGGACGATGGTGACGCCCTTCGCCGTCCACTCCTCGAAGCGGGCGTCGATCGCCTCCGCGCCGTCCAGATTCAGGCAGACCTCGCTCGCCCGGGTCTGGGGCAGGGTCTCGGCGACGCCGCTCCACAGGCCGAGCTGGACGCCGCCGCCGAGGTCGAAGGCGATGAAGTGAGGGGACTCGAAGGCGGGCTCCATCGCGAACAGGTCGCCGTAGAAACGGGCGGAGGCCGGGGCGTCGGAGACGTGGACGATGAACATGTTGGGGCGGGTCATGAGGAGGCTGCTCCTTCTCCGTCGTGGGACGGGTGGCCGGTCCCTGCACGAAGGAGCCTGCCGACCGTGACCGACCCACCCGAGGCCCGGACCCGGCTCCGCGAGCTGGCGGCACGGGTCGTGGAGCGGTACGCCGAGCCGGACGACGCGAACCTGGCGGAGAGCGGGCAGGGGACGCGGCCGCGGCCGTGAGGGGCCGTTTGTAGGGGGCGTGAGCGGTGCGGGCGTCCGCCCCCGCGCACGCCGCCACCACCGCGCGCCCCTGGTCCGCAGTCATGGAACGGCGGGGACTGGGCAGTCCCTGTGCGGCCTCGTCGCACCTGCGGTGGGGCCGCACCAGCGGGGCGGCGGAACCGCGGCGGCTCCCGCCCACCGAACGCCCCGTCAACCAGAGGGAGTCGGCAGCCACCCGCACGCGCGGAACCGCGCCTTCCCGGGCGGCAGTCCTGACAACCACCGGCCGCATCCCGGCCGCCCGGCTGCCCGACGCCCCCACCGGCACCGCGCCGCGCCGGTCCGCACCACAGATCCGGAGACCCAGACCCATGACCTCCACCGCCGCCACCGGGATGGCATCCCGCACGCTCTACCTGGCCCGGCACGGGGACGCGCCGGGTGACGAGGGCGAGCTCTCCGCGGACGGGCGTAGACAGGCCGCCTACCTGGGGAAGCGTCTGCGCGGGGTGCCGTTGTCGGCGATCCATCACGGGCCGCAGGCGCGGGCGCGGGAGACCGCGGAGATCGTCGCCGCGCACCGGCCCGACCGGGCGGACGGTCCGCGCCTGGCCCTGCGGCCCTGCGACTCGGCCGGGGACTACGTGCCGTACCTGCCCGAACGGCGAGAGGTCCCGGCGGGGTTGCCCGAGAGCACGTGGGAGTGGCTGCTCCAGCTCCCTGAGCGGGAGCGGCTGCCCGGGCCGGAGCTGGCCCGGGACGCCTTGCGGAGGTTCACCGGGGCGGTGCCCGGGGAGGCGGCCCGGCACGAGTTGGTCGTGACGCACAACTTCGTCATCGGGTGGTTGGTGCGGGAGGCGCTGGACGCGCCTGACTGGCGGTGGATCGGGCTGCACCATGCCAACGCTGCGCTCACCATCATTCATTACGCGCCTGAGCAGCCGTCCTCGCTGATCGTCTACAACGACATCCGGCACCTGCCGGAGGAGCTGCGCTGGACGGGCTTCCCTCCGGGGTTGCGCGTGTAGGGCCGAACCTCGCCCCGGGGGTGGCCTCAAACGCCGGCTCGGCTGAGATGTGGCCTCAAACGCCGGCCGGGCTGAAGTGTGGCCTCAAACGCCGGCCCGGCTGAAGTGTGGCCTCAAGCGCCGGCCGGGCTAGGAAGTGGCGCTACGGACGGATGCTGCCCGACACCACGCCAAAACCCAGCCCGGCCGGCGCTTGAGGCCATCGGTGACGGCAGCCGGACAGCCGGACAGCAACCCGAAAAGACAGCCTGGCCGGCGCTTGAGGCCACCCCCACCCGTGACGGCAGCCGGACAGCAACCCGAAAAGACAGCCCGGCCGGCGCTTGAGGCCACCCCGCGCCGGACGGAGCCCAGCTAGCGCGCGCCCCCGCCGACGAGCACCCCCACCCCGTCCAGCACCCGCTGAAGCCCCCAGTCGAAGTCCGCCTCCGGATCATCCCCCTCACCCAGCACCTGGGCCGCGAGGAGCCGCCGGACGGCGGGGAAGCTGTCGGGGCCGCGCTGGTCGGCGAGGCGGGTGAGAGTGTGGACGTACTGGCGGTGGGACTCCTCGGCCGTGCGCCCGCTGCGGCGCATCGCCTCGGCGAGGTCGGCCGCGAGGCCCGCCTGGCTGCGGACGTAGCCGTCGATCAGCATCATCACGCCGAGCTTGGTCGCCTCGTCGAGCCCGGTCCCGTCGAGGGTGTCGAGCCCGGCTTCCATCCAGGCGACCGAGTTGGGGGTGGCGGGCGGGGAGCTGATGGGGATGTGGAGGAGCCAGAGGTTGGCTTCGAGGACGTCCCTGTAGGCCTCGGCGAACCAGGTCAGGCGGGCCCGCCACCCGGCCGAGGGCGGCGGGCAGTCCTCGGGCGGGAGCCCGGTGGCCGCCTCCTGCATGAGGATGAACAGCTCGTCCTTGGCGGCGACGTAGCGGTAGAGGGACATCGTGGAGGCGCCGAGTTCCTTGGCGACCCGCCCCATGGAGACGGCGGGGATCCCTTCGCTCGCCGCCAGCCGCACGGCGGCGTCGACGATCCTGTCCACGCCCAGCCCCGGGCGCGGCCCCTTGGTGGGGCGCCCGCGCAACCCCCAGGCGGCCTCGACGCTGGCGGGCAGCCCCGTCTCCCCCACTCCGTCGCGCCCCTCGGGGGGTGGTGCCGCCATGCCCGCTCCTCCCACGGCTCCACTCGGGAACCCTTCGCCACCTGGCCGGTTGACGCCATCCTATTTCTGCGTAAGGCTTACACAGTAACGTGTATGCCATACGCAGTAATGGCAGCCGCCCCGACGGAGGACCACCATGAGCCCACCATCGCCCGACGCCGTACAGGTCCAGGGCCTCAGCAAGTCGTACGGCGACCACGCCGTCCTCCGCTCGATCGACCTGCGCGTGCCGCAGGGCGGCGTCCTCGCCCTGCTCGGGCCGAACGGCGCGGGGAAGACGACGGCCGTCCGCGTCCTGGCCACGCTCACCCCGCCGGATGCCGGATCGGTCCGGGTCGCCGGGTACGACGTGGTGGCCGACCGGCGCCGCGTGCAGCGCGCCATCAGCCTGACCGGCCAGTTCGCCGCCGTGGACGAGACGCAGACCGGCGCCGAGAACCTCTGGACGACGGCCCGGCTCGCGGGGCTGACCCGGACGGCGGCCCGGGCCCGCGCCGCCGAGCTGCTGGAGCGGTTCGCGCTCACGGAGGCGGGTGGCCGGCTCGTACGGACGTACTCCGGCGGGATGCGGCGGCGGCTGGACCTGGCGGCCGGGCTGGTCGGCGAGCCGCGGGTGATGTTCCTGGACGAGCCGACGACCGGGCTCGATCCGCGCAGCCGCCAACAATTGTGGATGGTCGTACGGGAGTTGGCCGCGTCCGGTACCGCGGTGCTGTTGACGACGCAGTACCTGGAGGAGGCCGATCAGCTGGCGGACCGGGTCGCCGTCCTGCACGGCGGCCGCATCGCCGCCGAGGGGACCCCGGACGAGCTGAAGGCGGCGACCGGGCAGAGCCGGCTCCAGGTGACGGCGGCCGGTCCTGCGGCGTTCGCGCGGCTGGAGCGAGCCACGCCGCATCCGGTCGCGCACCGCTCACCCGAGAGGCTCACCCTCGGCTTCCCCACCGACGGCGACGCCCTGCACGTCCGCACCCTGCTGGACGAACTCGACCCGGACCGCACGGAGATCACCGCCTTCACCGTGCGACAGGCCACCCTGGACGACGTCTTCATGGCGCTCACCGGTGAGACCCCCAAGGACCGGAAGGAGCCCAGCCATGTCTGACGCGCTCACCCTGACCGGCCGCTGCCTGCGCATGAACCGCCGGGACACCGAAGCCCTGCTGATGGCGATCCTGCTGCCGGTCCTCCTCATGCTGGTCTTCGTCTACTTCTTCGGCGGCGCCATCGACACCGGCACCGCCTACGTGACGTACGTGGTGCCCGGCCTGCTGGTGCTCTGCGCCGGGTACGGCTCGGCCGGGACCGCGATGCGGGTCACCGAGGACATGCGGACCGGTGTCGTGGACCGCTTCCGCAGCATGGGCGTCAGCGGCACCTCGGTGCTGGCCGGGCACGTCGCGGCGAGCGTCGTCCGGAACGTCGTGGCCACCGCCGTCGTCCTGTCCGTCGCCCTGCTCATCGGCTTCCGCCCGGCCGCGACCCCCCTCGCCTGGCTGGCCGCGGCGGGCATCCTGCTCGCCTACCTGACCGCGGTCTCCTGGCTCTCCGCGGGGGTCGGGCTGCTCGCCAGGACGCCGGACGCCGCCTCCGGGTTCACCTTCGTGCTGATGTTCCTGCCGTACCCGAGCAGCGCGTTCGTGCCGATCGAGACGATGCCGAGCTGGCTGCACGGCTTCGCGGAGCACCAGCCCGTCACCCCGCTCATCGAGTCGCTGCGCGCCCTGCTCCTGGGGCAGCCCGCCGGTTCGGCGCCCTGGACGGCGCTGGCCTGGTGCGCCGGCGTCCTGCTGGTCGCCGTCGCCGCGTCGAACGGCCTCTTCCGGTACCGGACGCGGTGACAGCGGGCCCCGCCTCTCAGCGGCGCGGCAGGTTCAGTTCCCAGACGGCCTGGCGGACCGGCTCCAGGGTGCCGGTGACCAGCGTCGCCCCGGCCGCGTGGAGCCGCTCCCAGCCGCGCAGGTCGCGGGCGTAGCCGAGGAAGGGCGCGCCGGCGTCGCGCGCGGCCCGCAGATCGTCGGGGGTGGAGCCGACCACCAGCGCATCGGCCGGGTCGGCGCCCAGCGCGGCCAGGGCCCGGGGCGGGGCGTCGTGGCCCAGGTGGGCGAGGCCGCCGGTGCGGCCGTGGACGTGCGGCCCGAAGCAGGCGGTGAGGCCGCGTCCGGCGAGGTAGGCGTGGACGGCGTCGGCCGCGTGGCCGGTGGCGACGGCGAGCCGGGTGCCCACCGCCGACCAGGTGCGGACCAGGTTGTCGGCGTAGGGGGTGGGGCGGGCGGTCAGCGTGGCCGCCACCTCCGATTCGGTCAGCAGCGCGTCCAGCGCGGTGCTCAGCTCGGGGTCGTCGTCCAGGGCACCGAGGGTCAGGGAGCGGAGCAGGGCGAGCGGGGTGCGGCCGGGCACCTCCTCGGCCGGTACCCCGTGCTCGCGCAGGAGCCGGGTCAGGGCGTCGGTGGCGGCGCGGGCGGTGAGGGGGTCGTAGAGGCGGCAGAGGGGGCCGTCGAAGCCGAGGATCACCGTCTTCGCGGCGGCGACCAGCTCGCGGACGGCCGCCAGGCTCTCCGCGTCCAGCGCGGGAGGGAGCGCGGGGGCAGCCGCACGGGGGTCCGCGCTCAGGTCGGAACGGGAGAGGGCGTCCGCGGTCGGCTCGGGAAGGTGCGCGCTAGAGGTCACGAGGGGAGTGTCCGCTTCGATCGGCAGGGAGACCAGAGGGCGTGCCGGAGGCCGGAGCGGAGGGTGCCGACGTCTCGCACCGGCCGCGGCCCGGGCAGCGTACCGCCGAGTCGGCCGCCGGGGGAGGCCCGGCGGCCGACGGGTGAGCGCGGACCGACGCGGTCCCAAGAGGGTTACGCCGCCCCGGCCTTCTCCTCGGACGGGAAGCGGGCCAGTGGCGTGGCGCCGTCGAAGAAGGTCTTGGCGCGCCGCATCGCCCGCTCGTCGGCGGCGACCTGGCCGGGGCGGGAGCCGTTGCCGAGGAGGAGGCCGCCGTACCTCATCCTCAGGTAGGCCGCGGTGTGGTGGAGCGAGGTGTCCAGGCCGTCGGCGACCACCTCGTCGCGGTCGGCCATCACGGTGACACCCCACAGCCTGCGGCCCGCCATCCGTTGGGCGAAATCCGAGCCGGGCACGGTCAGCCACCCCGACCAGTAGTCGAGGTACCGCTTGACCTGGGCGGAGAAGGAGTACCAGTACAGCGGCGTGGCGATGACCACGTCGGTGGCGGCCAGGGTCGCCTCGCGCAGGCTCTCCTCCGCCTCCCCGGGCTGCCAGCCCGCGCCCTCGTGGCGCCCGTCGCGGAAGTCGGGCAGCTCCAGGGTGTTGAGGTCGACCCAGCGCCGGGAGACGGCGGCGGGCAGGTGCTCGGCGGCGGCCCGCGCCAGTTGCGCGGTGTTCCCGTCGGCGCGCGAGCTGCCGAGGACGAAGAGGAACGAGCGGTCCTGGTCCCCGGCGCCGACGGTGGTGGCGGAGGCGGAGGTGGGGAACGAAGTCACGGTGTGCTCCAGCGGTGTGAGGGCGGACGGGTGGCCGGGTGGGGGCGGCGAGGGCCGGTCGCCGCCCGCTCCCCCATGGGCGGGCGGCGGTGCGCGGCGGCCCCCGCATTCCCCCCGTGGAGCGGAATGCCGCTCTGGGAAAGGACGTTAAGGCTTCACACCAGTGAGAAGGTCAAGCCGGATCACCGCCGGCCGACCGCGAGCATCGGGGGCGTACATGCTGATCGGAGAACTGTCCCGCCGGACCGGCGTCAGCAGACGGCTGCTGCGCTACTACGAGGACCAGGGCCTGCTCCAGGCCGAACGCGGCCCCAACGGCTACCGCGCGTACGCCGAGGACGCCGTCACGGCGGTGGGCCGGATCAGGTTCCTGCTCGACGCGGGGCTGACCACGGAGGTCATCCAGGCCGTCCTGCCCTGCGTCGACCAGGACACGTTCGACACCGGCGTCGACTGGTGTGCCGAGCTGCGCGACCTCCTCGCCGGAGAACTGGCCGCCATGGACGAACGCCTCAACTGCCTCCAGGAGCGCCGCAGTTCACTGGCGGGACTGCTCGGGCAGAGCTGACCGTCACCCCCGCTTCGCGTACGCCTCAGAAGGCCGCCCGGATCTCCCCGACCCGCTCGGCCCCGCCCGTCAGCGGGGCGTGGCCGATGCGGGTGACGGTGTCGCCGGTGTGGCCCAGCCGCTCCAGGAGGCGGGCGAGGACGGGGCCGAGGGCGCGGGTGGCGCCGTCGTCCACCTTGAAGGCGAGGGCGCGGCCGTCGGGGAGCGCCACCGCCTGGATCGCCTCGGCGCCCATCTTGGACAGGGCGCCGGGGACGGCG
Source organism: Streptomyces sp. NPDC058373 (assembly GCF_042723275.1). Classification (NCBI taxonomy): domain Bacteria; kingdom Bacillati; phylum Actinomycetota; class Actinomycetes; order Kitasatosporales; family Streptomycetaceae; genus Streptomyces; species Streptomyces sp. NPDC058373. Next base: position 17,200 of record NZ_JBHXJE010000055.1, read on the forward strand.
CGCATGAGCCAGGTGTCGGGGCGGCGGGTCCCGGCGACGTACTCGGGGTGGGCGCGCATCGCGTCGGCGACGCGGCGCTCCGGCGTGCCCGGCTCGGCGCGGACGAAGGCGGCGAAGGCGCGGGCCAGGCCCGGCAGGGTGAGGGCCATCAGCGGGGCGCCGCAGCCGTCGGTGCCGACCGCGGCGACGGGTTCGCCCGCGGCCGCCTCGACGGTCTCGCGGACCAGGAGCTGGAGCGGGTGGCCGGGGTCGAGGTAGCTGCCGAGCGGCCAGCCGTTGAGAGCGCAGGCGGCGAGCATCGCGGTGTGCTTGCCCGAGCAGTTCATGGTGAGGGGGCGGCGGACCTGGCCGGAGGCGAGGTACCGCTCGGCCTCGACCGGGTCCAGCGGCAGGTCGGGCGGGCACTGGAGCGCGTCGGCGGCCAGGCCGTACTCGGCGAGCATCCGCTCGACCAACTCCAGGTGGAAGGGCTCCCCGGAGTGGCTGGCGGCGGCCAGCGCGAGCCGTTCGCCGCCGAGGTCGAGCCCGGTCCGCAGGATCGCGGCGGCCTGCATCGGCTTGTTGGCGGAGCGAGGGAAGACCGGCCGGCCGGGGTCGCCGAGGGACCAGGCGACGCTCCCGTCGGCCTCCAGCACCACCGCGCTCCCCCGGTGCACGCCCTCCACGAAGCCGGACCGCACCACCTCGGCGAGGACCGGCGACGGTCCGTACACGGGAGCGCCGGCGGGCGGGGCCGCGCGGCCCTCGTCGGCGGGGCGGGGCGGGACGGGCAGATCGGGGGACATCAGTCGGCCTTCCGGAGCGGGTACGTCCATTCTGGGCGTCCCCGGCCGACGGGCGCGGGCGGGGTCCCCCGGCCCCCTCATACCAGCAGGTCGTCCACCTGGGCCTCGCCCTCCCGGTACCGGCGGGCGATCTCCGTGCCGCAGGCGTCGGCGGTGCGCTGGAGCTGCTGGCGGCGGCGGGAGACCTGTTGCTCGTAGCGGCCGAGGCGGGCGGTGGCGGTCTCCAGCTCCTCGTCGGTGAGGGCGGACAGGTCGGAGAGCTCCACCTCGGAGAGCATCTCGGAGGCGAGCCTGCGGTACTCCTCGCCCTGCGGCACGGAGACCGTCACGTGCCGGGCCGAGGCGCGGTGCCGGGTCGGGGCGTCGGCGAGGATCTGCGACAGGCGCGCCACCACCGGCGCCCCCACCACCAGCCGCCTGCCCGCCCCGGTCAGCCCGGAGCCGAACCCGAGCGCCCGGGGCGGTGCCTGGGCCGGGACGGCGCCCGATCCGGAACCGGAGACCGTGCCCTCTCCGGCGCCGGTGGCCCCGGCGGGGCGCGGACTGCCGGACCCGGCGCTCCCGCAACCGGAAGCGTCCCCGGCGCCCGGCTCTCCCTCGGGGCCCGGGGTGTCCGCCCGCTCGGCCCGGCGCGCCGCCGCCTCGGCCCGCAGGATGTCCAGGCGGCCCTGGAGGATGCGCCGTACGTAACTCAGGTCGCCCTCGTCGCGCTGGGCCGTGCGGCGCACGGTGCGCAGTTCGGCGAGGGAGAGCAGGACCAGGTCGCGGGTGGGCTCCCCGGTGGCGGCCAGACCGCCGCCGGGTGGCGGGCTGTCGGTGCGCTGGGTCGGCGGGCGGGCTGTCCCGTAGACGCCGCCGGACCGGCGCTCCGGTGCCAGGCGCCCGGTGCCTGCCGTACTCGACGTGCTCGATGTGCTCGACGTGCTCATGGTTTTCTCGTCCGTCCCCTCGAACCGGCCGCGGGCTGCACCGCGTGGGAGCATCGTGCCACCCCGGATGACCGCAACGTGCCGGAGTGCCCGATTTCGTGCCCGTACGGCGGTACCGTCCGGGCCCGGCGTGGAGTGCGACGGGCGCGCGGGTGCGTGCGCGGCACGCGCCGGGCGCACGGCATGATGGGTCCCATGCGAGCAGTGGTGCAGCGCGTCGACGGCGCGAGTGTGGTGGTCGAGGGCGAGACGGTCGGGGAGATCACCGGCGAGGGGCTCTGCGTCCTGGTGGGCGTCACCCACGAGGACACCGCGGAGAAGGCGGCACAACTGGCCCGCAAACTCTGGTCGCTGCGCATCCTGGCCGACGAGCGCTCGTGCTCCGACACCGGCGCCCCGCTCCTGGTCATCAGCCAGTTCACCCTTTACGGCGACGCCCGCAAGGGCCGCCGGCCCACCTGGTCGGCGGCGGCCCCGGGCCCGGTCGCCGAGCCCTTGGTCGACGCGGTGGTGGCGCGGCTGCGCGAGCTGGGCGCGACCGTGGCGACCGGGAGGTTCGGCGCCAAGATGCGGGTGGGGCTCACCAACGACGGCCCGTTCACGGTCCTGCTGGAGATCTGACCGGGGGCCGGGGCCGCCGGGCGCGGGTTTCGCCACCCCCGACGGTCGCGCGTCCGCCACCCCACGGCGCACATGGGGGCACAAAGGGCGCACGGTGTCACAGGGGGCGCACCGACCGCGCCGGGCTCCCCGTCCCGGACCAGGTGGCAGCCGGGCGCCCCTTACGGCTCGACCACGACCTCCTGCGCCGCCGCCGTCGTCTCCACCGTCAGCTCGGCGTCGAGCGGCACGTTCCGCTTGACCAGGGCCAGCGCGATCGGGCCGAGTTCGTGGTGACGGGCCGAGGTGGTGACGAAGCCCAGCTTCCGCCCGTCGGGCCCGTCGGCGGCCAGCCGGACCGGCGTACCGGGCCCGGGCAGGTGGACCTCGCTGCCGTCGAGGTGGAGGAAGACCAGGCGGCGCGGGGGCTTGCCCAGGTTCTGCACGCGGGCCACCGTCTCCTGGCCGCGGTAGCAGCCCTTCTGGAGGTGGACGGCGGTGCCGATCCAGCCCAGCTCGTGCGGGATGGTGCGGTGGTCGGTCTCGAAGCCGAGCCGCGGCCGGTGCGCCTCGACCCGCAGCGCCTCGTGGGCGAGGACGCCGATGGCCGGGCCGTGCGCGGCGGCGAACTCCTCCAGCCGCTCCCGCTCCAGGAAGACGTCGCGCCCGTACGGGGTCTCGCGGACGGCCTGGGCCGCGTCCTCGGGGAGGGTGGCGATGGAACCGGCGGGGAGGTGGACGAGGGCGATCTCCTCGGTCCGGTCGGCGGCCTCGACGCGGTAGAAGAACTTCATGCTCTCCAGGTACGCGAGAAGCGCGCCCTGGGTGCCGGGCTCCACGTGGATCCACGTGGTGGTGCCGTCGTCGACCAGGTAGAGCGCGTGCTCGATGTGGCCGTTGGCGGTGAGCACCAGCGCCTCGGTGGCGCGCCCGGCGGGCAGCTCGCTGACGTGCTGGGTGAGGAGCAGGTGGAGCCAGCTCAGCCGGTCGTCGCCGGTGACGGAAAGGACGCCGCGGTGCGAGAGGTCGACGAACCCCGTGCCGTCGGCGAGGGCACGCTGTTCGCGGAACAGGTCGCCGTAGTGCGCGGCGACGCCTTCGTCGGGCCCCTCGGCGGGCACGGCACCGGGCAGGGACAGCAGGGGACTCTTCATGGACACACAGCCTAGGACGCCGGGTGGGGGCCTGAATATTCCGTACGGGTCCCTCTCCGGGATCAGGCCCGCGCGGCCTTCTCGCGGCACGCCTCGCACCGGCCGAAGATCGCGAAGTGCTTCATGTCGGTGTCGAAGCCGAAGCTCTCGCGGAGCTTGGCGGTGAATTCCTCGACCACCGAGACGTCCGCCTCGATCACGTCGGCGCAGTCCCGGCAGACCAGGTGGATGTGGTGGTGTCGGTCGGCGAGGTGGTACGTGGGGGCGCCGTGGCCCAGGTGGGCGTGGCTGACCAGGCCCAGCTCCTCCAGGAGCTCCAGGGTGCGGTAGACCGTGGAGATGTTGACCCCGGCGGCGGTTTTGCGGACCTCGCCGAGGATGTCGTCCGGGGTCGCGTGCTCCAGGGTGTCGACCGCCTCCAGCACCAGTTGGCGCTGAGGCGTCAGCCGGTAGCCGCGCTGCCGCAGGTCACTCTTCCAGTCGATGCTCACCACGTCCTCAGTGTAGGCGGGTGGCCTCGAGCGCCGGCCGGGCTGAAAAGTGGCCTCAAACGCCGGCCGGGCTTGATGCGGCCGGCGCTCGAGGCCAGGAAAGGGGCCTACTTGAAGAAGGCGATCCCGTCGTCCGGGAGGTCACCGAGGTCCTTGGCCCAGGACTCGACCTCGCCAGGGCTCACGACCTTCTTGAGCTGCGCCGACATGTAGGGGCGCAGCGGCACCTCGGGGGTCTGCTTCTCCCCGACCCACATGAGGTCGCTCTTGACGTACCCGTACAGCCGCTTCCCGCCGCTGTACGGCCCGGAGGCCGCCGTGCGGGCCACCGCGTCCGTGGCCAGGTCGATCTGCGGCTTCTGGTCGGCCAGCTCGCCGTACCAGACCTCGACCACCCCGTCGTCGCGGGTCATGACGACCTCGACCTTGCGGTCCTTGTCGATCCGCCAGAAGCCCGCCTCGGACTCCAGCGGCTTCACCTTCTTGCCCTCTTCGTCGAGGACCCAGGTGTGCGAGTGGTACTCCAGGAAGTCCCGGCCGTCGTGGCTGAAGGAGACCTCCTGGCCGAAGTTGCACTTCTCGGCACCGGGGAAGTCGAAGACACCCGCGCCCGCCCAGTCGCCGAGGAGGAAGGTCAGCGGCACGAGGTCCGGATGGAGGTCGGACGGGATCTCGATCATGAGCGGCTCACGCGTTTCGTCGCAGGGGTTCGGGTCGGCGGGGCAGCTGGGTCAGCGCTGGCCCTGGTACAGCTTCTTCACGCTCAGGCCGACGAAGGCGAGAACGCCGACGCAGACCAGAACCAGCAGGGCGGAGAAGAATGCCTCAAGCACGGGGTGCTCCTCGGTGACGCGTGGATGAGCGGATACGAAGCCAGGACCCAGCTTAGACGGCCGGGCCCCGGCTCTCTCGGCGAGGGCGGCCCGGCTCCCCGGGCCCGCCCCGTCCTACGCCTCAGCCGAGCAGCTGCGTCTGGAGAACGACCGTCTGGTGGAAGGGGAGGCGGGCCGCCCCGCCCTCCTTCTCGTGCACGACCATCCCGAGGGTGTCCCCGGCGACGATGTACGCCACCCGGGTCTGGACGCCGTCGTCGCCGTAGGGGGCCTGCTCCTCGTAGGAGTAGACGGAGGCGGTCTCGGGCACGCCGAGGCTGGTCCACTGCTTGTCCATCCAGGTCTCCCCGACCCGTGCCAGGGACGCGCCCGTCGTCGACCCGAAGTCGAGCCCCCGGTCCCGGTACAGGTCCGTGAGCCCCGACGACGGGAAGCGCAGCAGGTGGACGCGGGCCTCGGTGCCGTCGGGCATGCCCCAGCCCCGGGAGGCTAGGTGGCGCAGACCGAACTCGTGGAGCTTGGCGCCGAGGTCGCGGCGGTCGCCCTTGGCGTACTCGGCGAGGTAGGCGGTGGTGGGGGTCCACTCCTTCCCGTCCAGGCCGTCGGCGGTCTTCGCCCCGGCGGGCGCGGTGACCAGCAGGTCGCGGAGGTCGGCGTGGTGGACGCCCGCGCGGTTCTGGGGGTGGTCCGGGCGCATCGCGTCGGCAGGGAGCGCGGGGAGCTTCTGCCGGGGGAAGTCCCAGCGGCCGTCGGAGGCGGTGGCGAGGCCGGGCAGGTCGGTGCGGTCCTGCGCGGTGACGAGCGCGGCCGTCCCCGCGCCGAGGCCGCCCGCGACCACGACGGCGAGGCTCCACCGGGCGAAGGCGCGCAGCACGCGGCGTTCCCGCAGCGGTTTGCGGGGCGACTTGGCGGGCGCGGGGGCGGGCGCGGCAGCAGCCTCGGCCGGAGCGGCGGACTCCTCGGGCGTTCTGGGCAGGGTCTGCTCGGTCATACGTACTCCCCCGGGGAGACGAGGTGGTCCAGTTGGTCGCGGAACAGCTCGGCGGGCTCCTTCACGGAGCCCACGCCGGGCAGTTCGGCGGTCATGGAGACGAGGTGGTTGCCCTTGGCGGCCGTGCAGTACAGCTCCTGCACGTCCTTCTTCTTCTCGCCCTTGAACCGGAAGCACGCCGCGTCACGGTGGCCCTCGATCTTGGGCCCCTTGTCGACGCCGAGCGCGCGGAACAGCTTGGCGGTGCTCCGGTGCCGTTCGCGGACGGCCTTGGCGTCATTGAGCACGCCGATGCTCATCCCGGCGAGGAAGGTGTCGTCGTCGGTGCGCGCGTAGGTGCGCAGGGCGATGCCCTCGACGCCGCTGCGGTCGAGCTGCTTCTCCATGTCCCGGCGGAGCTTCTGCGGCATGCCGCGCAGCGTCTCCTTGGCGGCGGCGACCGCCTCGGCGCCGTCCACCTCGCTGTCGTTGCCCTGCTCGCCGCTGTCCGGCCCGAGGGCGTACACCTCCGAGGCGGGCAGCAGGAGCTTGCTCAGCTCGGTGTCGTGACGACCCTCGTAGGCGCGCTCTGCGGGGTCCTTGCCGGGCTCCGCCAGTTCCCCCCAGCGTTCGGTGGACACCTTCTTGTCGGCCTTGGCCGCGGTCTCCGCGGTCCAGGCGAGCGTGCCGCCGCAGACGGCGAGGACCAGGACCACCGGCACGCCGACGGTCAGCAGCCGCCGGACCCCGCGACGCGGCGCCGGGGCAGCGGGGACAGGGGCGGGGGCGGAGTCGGACACGGCCTCGTCGGCCACGGTCCCGGGCACCTCGTCGGCGGTCACAGGCGCTCCAGTTGCTTGAGGGCGAGATCCTTGATCGCCTTCTCGGACAGGGGCTTGGTGTCGACGAAGTGCAGGTCGAACATGATGTCGCCGCGGTAGCCGACGACTCGGGCCCCGTAGACGGTCATGTAGCCCGGCTTCGAGTCCGGCGCGTAGACGAAGTACCGGGCTCCGCTGCCCGCCTTGACCTCGCGGCCTTCCGGGTCACCGGAGCGGGTACGGCTTCCGGCGTCCCGGTGGCCGTCCTCGGCCAAGGACTGGGCCTCCGCCACCGGGCCGGGACGGAACTGCACCAGCCGCACCGCGATCTGCTCGTGCTCGCCGCGCGCCCAGTTGGCCGCGGCGACTCTGCGGATGCCGTTCTTCACCGAGTCGACGAGCACGTCGCCGGGCTCGGTGTACTCGGCACTGAACCCGCCCGGTGAGAGCCAGCCGTCCTTGGGGGCGACCCCGCCGACGAAGAAGGCGGCATTCTTCCGGAACCCCTTCGGCTTCCCCACCAGCAACTTCCGCAGATCCCCGCCGGCCTTGACCGCCGTGTCGTGCTTCGGCTGGAGCGGCGCCGGACGCTCGCTCTCCGGCAGCGCCTTCCTCGGGTACGCCAGGTCTCCCTGGGAGAGCGGCGGCAGCGGCGTCGGCTTCCGCTCGGCCTGGACGGCGTACCCGGTGGCGGTGCCGCCGACCACGCCGACCAGCGCCGCGCAGGCCACGATGAGCGTGGTGAGGCCGCGCGGGCGGCGACGCGGTGGGGCCGGGGCGGCGGCGGGTTCCGGCGCCTCGGCCGGTACGGGCGCCGCGTCCGGCCCGGTCGGCGGTGCCGCCTCGGGCCCCGAGGGGCCCGGCTCCGGTCTGCCCGTGTCTGACGTGTCCAAGGTCCCCCCAGGGTCCGCGAAGTCGAAGCCCATGCTCCGCATGTGTCTGTGCGGTGCATGATCAGTTCGCACAGATGACCGGCCGGGCGGGCACGGGGTTGCCCTCGCGTTGATTACGATTCGGCCATGGCGAAGAAGCTCGTGATCAAGGTGACGGCCGGGGCGGACGCCCCGGAACGCTGTTCGCAGGCGTTCACGGTGGCCGCGGTGGCCGTGGCGAGCGGCGTGGAGGTGTCCCTCTGGCTGACCGGTGAGTCCTCGTGGTTCGCCCTGCCGGGGCGGGCGGCGGAGTTCGAACTCCCGCACGCGGCCCCGCTGCCGGAGCTCATCGAGGGGATCATGGCGGGCGGCGGGATCACCCTCTGCACGCAGTGCGCGGCCCGCCGGGAGATCACCGAGGCCGACGTGATCGAGGGCGTCCGGATCGCGGGGGCGCAGGTCTTCGTCAGCGAGATCATGGCGGACGGCGTGCAGGCGCTCGTCTACTGAACACCCGCACGCCGTGAGCGGCTCGGCTGCCGCGGCTCTCTACTCGTCCGGCCAGGGCCCCGGCCGCCGCGGATCGCTGCCCCGCCCGTCCAACTCCCGCCACCACGCCTCGGACTGGGGGTCGGGCCCCTGGACGCGATCCTGGTCGGAGAGCGACCCCCGGGACCCGCTCCGGCCCCCGCGCCCACCGGGCGGGCCCGGCGTACCGGAGATCCCGGTCGACCCGGACGGTCCGGGCGGCCCGGCCGGCGGGTTCACCGGCGGCGTCCCCGGCCCGTCCCGCGGCCCTGTTCTGCGGACGTGGGTCGGCGGGGCGGGCGGCGGCTCGGCGCCGGGGCCGGGATCGGGGCCGTCGTACCAACGGTCCTCGGGCCCCTTGCGGTTGGCGACGATGGCGGCGAACGGCGGGATCACCATCGCCACCACGCACATCGCGACGGCGGCCGGCACCGACCAGAGGCGCACGACCGCGCACGCCACGACGAAGAGGCTCAGACAGAAGCCCATCATGGCGAAGTACACATGCCGCCTTCGCGCATACATGGTTCCAGCGTAAGCAGGTTCACCCGCTTTGCACCCCGACGGCCGGCCCCTCGCGAAACTCCTCGAAATACGGCGCTGACCAGGGGAGACAGCGACGCCGGTGGGTAGCGGGCCGCACACGGACAGGCCGCAGGGCCGCACCCCGGCCAGGTGGCGTCCAACCCCCTGGGGTGCGGCCCTGCGGCCGGCGGGTCCTGCGCACCGCCCGCGCTCGCCGGGGCGCGGACGGCGGCCTGAGGACGGCGGTGCGTCTCAGACGGCGATGGCGACCTCGGCCAGGCCGCCCTGCTGGGCGACGACCGTGCGGTCGGCGGAACCACCCGGGACCAGGGCGCGCAGCGTCCAGGTGCCCTCGGCGGCGTAGAAGCGGAACTGACCGGTGGCCGAGGTCGGGACCTCGGCGGTGAACTCGCCGGTCGAGTCGAGCAGCCGCACGTAACCGGTGACGGGCTCGCCGTCGCGGGTCACGCTGCCCTGGATGGTGGTCTCACCGGGCTTGATGGTCGAGGCGTCGGGGCCGCCGGCCTTGGCTCCACACATTCCTGCATCCGTCCTTCGCTGTTGCGGGGCCCCCGCTCACCAAATCAGGGGCGGGGGCGCGGGGCCGCGCGGTGCGCGCGGCCCCGGCGGGTCACTTGTTGGCGCCGAGCTCGATCGGCACGCCGACCAGGGAGCCGTACTCGGTCCAGGAGCCGTCGTAGTTCTTGACGTTCTCGACACCGAGCAGCTCGTGCAGGACGAACCAGGTGAGCGCGGAACGCTCACCGATGCGGCAGTAGGCGATGGTGTCCTTGGCGAGGTCGACCTGCTCGTCGGCGTAGAGCGCCTTCAGCTCCTCGTCGGACTTGAAGGTGCCGTCGTCGTTGGCGTTCTTCGACCACGGGATGTTGCGGGCGCTCGGCACGTGGCCGGGGCGCTGCGACTGCTCCTGCGGGAGGTGGGCCGGGGCGAGCAGCTTGCCGGAGAACTCGTCGGGGGAGCGCACGTCGACCAGGTTCTGGCTGCCGATGGCGTTCACGACGTCCTCGCGGAAGGCGCGGATCGCGGTGTTCTGCGGCTTGGCCTTGTAGTCGGTGGCGGGGCGCTCGGGGACCTCGGCGACCAGGTCGCGCGAGTCCAGCTCCCACTTCTTGCGGCCGCCGTCGAGGAGCTTGACGTTCTCGTGGCCGTACAGCTTGAAGTACCAGTAGGCGTAGGAGGCGAACCAGTTGTTGTTGCCGCCGTAGAGGACCACGAGGGTGTCGTTGGCGATGCCCTTGGCCGAGAGGAGCTTCTCGAAGCCCTCCTGGTCGATGAAGTCGCGGCGGACCGGGTCCTGGAGGTCCTCGGTCCAGTCGATGCGGATCGCGTTGCGGATGTGGTTCTTGTCGTACGCCGACGTGTCCTCGTCGACCTCCACGACGGCGACGTTCGGGTCGTCCAGGTGGTCCTGGACCCAGTCGGCGTCTACCAGGACGTCACTACGGCTCATGGTGCATTCCTCCGGGGCAGTTGCGGGGCTGGTACGGCGTGGCGGGTGGGCGGTGCTGGGCCGGAGCTCCGGGTGCGGGGATTCCGCCCGCCTCCTGCCGGTGCGGTCCGGCGGGGGCGGTGTCCGCGATACGGACAGGATGCGGGATCGTGGCGCTCGCGCGGGATTCTCCGGGCTTCTCGGCGGGGTGGTGCCGGGCCGGGCCCTCGGACGGGGCCGGGCCGGGGCGTGCGGCCCCCGCGCTGCTCAGCCGCGGCGACAGAGCATGGCGGCGACGCGGCACAGGTCGACTGCCCGCCGCTTCGTGAGGTCCGCCTGTCGCTTCATGGGTCCGATCGTAGGGACGAATCGGCGACCATGTCACCGACGTTTCACCATCTGAGACAGGATCATCCGCAATGTGGTCACCGCAGGTGCGTCCGGACAGCACGGAGCCGCCCCGGCCCGCTGCGGCAGGGGCGGAGGCGGTCGCGTCCGGCTCGCGGGCGGGGAACACGCGGGGAACACGGACGGGCGCGTCTCGCTCTGCGGACGCCGCCCCGCCGCGTCCCCGGGATCCGCGCGGCCGTCCCCGTCCTACCCGGCGAGGCGGACCGACGAACCCTCGACACTGATCTCGACGCCGTTCTTGGCCGGGGTGACCTTCGACAGCTCGATGCCGCCGGGCAGCCCGCCGACCTTCTGCTGGAAGTCGGTGATCTCGCGGACCTTGTCCTCGGCGAGCTTGATGCCGAGGCTGGGCAGCGCGTCGGCCTTCACCCGCACCTCGCCGTCCCTGACGGTCGGGGTGGAGAGGACCTCCAGGGGCTGGGGGAGGGCGGCACCGAAGATGGTCGCCTCGATCTCCACCTTGATCTTGCCGTTTCCGCCGTCGGAGAGGCCGACGACCTTGGCGGTGGCGCCGGGCGCGACGTCGATCGGGTCGGGCTTGGCCGCCTTGAGCAGGTCCGCGTAGCCGATCCGGGCGGTGCCCTCGGCGGTCTTCGCGGTGGCCTGGCTGAAGCCGCCGGAGAACTCGACGCCGCGCAGGTGGGCGTTGAGGTCGGCGATCCGGACGCTCTTGCCGTCGGTGGTGGCGTCGAACTCCTTCACCGACACCTCGACGTCCTCCAGGCCGCTGCCCACGACCTGGGTGAGGAAGGGGAAGCCGTGGATGGTCACCTCGGGGTCGGCGTTCATCGATCCGCTCGCCTTGAGCCGGTCGGCGACCTCGCCCTCGGCGAAGTTGACCGCGAGGCGGTCGGCGATGACGAAGAGTCCCCCCAGGACCACGACGACGATCAGGAGTATGCGTAGTGCGCGCATCGTTCGGCTTCCCCCACCAGGTGGACTTCGCTCGTGGCGCCCCGCTGGGCACCCGGCCGCGAGCGTAACCCGGACGGCCCCACGACCCGATCGTTCGTGCCCGAGTGTGTGCGAGCTGAGACGCCCCGGTGGCCGATCGTGACCGTACGCGTACGTGCGGTGTCGGCGGTGGCCGCGCGGGCAGGAGGAAGGCGGTGCCGGTGCGGCACCTGCCGGTACGCGCGGTCGCGGTGGGCGGCACGCCGGCGAGGCGGGAGGTGCGGGCCGTGTTCGAGGGATTCGAGGCCAAGCGGGTCCAGGTCGACGGAGCCTCGGTCTTCGTCCGCCACGGCGGCGAAGGGCCGCCGGTGGTGCTGCTCCACGGCCATCCCCGGACCTCCGCGACCTGGCACCGCGTCGCCCCGCTCCTCGTCCGGCGCGGTTTCACCGTCGTCTGTCCGGACCTGCGCGGGTACGGCCGCTCCCGGGGCCCGGCTCCCACGCCCGACCACGCGGGGCACTCCAAGCGGGCCGTCGCCGGTGACGTGGTCGCGGTGGCGCGCTCCCTCGGCCATGACCGGTTCGCGCTCGCCGGGCACGACCGGGGCGGAGCCGTCGCGCTGCGCCTCGCGCTCGACCACCCGGAGGCGGTCTCGCGGGTGGCGCTGATCGACTGCCTGCCGGTCAGCGAGCACCTGTCCCGGATCACCGCCGACTTCGCCACGCGGTGGTGGCACTGGTTCTTCTTCGCCCAGCCGGAGATCCCCGAGCGCGTGATCAACGCCGACCCGGACAGCTGGTACCGCGGCGATCCGCGGAGCATGGGCCAGGAGAACTACGAGGAGTGGCGGGAGGCCACCAGGAACCCCGAGGTGGTGCGGGCGATGCTGGAGGACTACCGGGCCGGACTGACCGTCGACAGGCGGCACGAGGAGGAGGACCGGGCCGCCGGGGCGCGGATCGCCTGCCCGGCCCTGGCCCTGTGGTCGCTCCGGGACGACCTGGAGGAACTGTACGCAGACCCGGTCAGAATCTGGCGGCGGTGGGCGACGGACGTACGCGGCCACGGCATCGACTCCGGCCACCACGTCGCCGAGGAGGCGCCCGAGGCGCTCGCGGCCTCCTTGGCGGACTTCTTCACCGGCCCGCCTGAGTGAGCGGGGCGAGCCGCCCTCCGGCCCGTACCGAGCGCACCGCGCCCCCGCCGTGTCCGGCGAGGGCGCGGTGCGGCTTCGTGCGGGCGGCTCAGCCGGTGACCACGCGGCCCAGCAGGTAGACGGCCGGGACGGCGGCGGTGAGCGGCAAGGCCACGCCCGCCGTCATGTGCACGAACCGCGACGGGTAGTCGTACGCGGCGACCCGGTGGCCGATCACCGCGCACACCGCCGCACCCGCGCCGATCAGCGCGGCCGAGGCGCCGAGCCCGGTCAGGACTCCGCCGAGCGCCCCTGCCCCGGCGCCCGCCAGGACGGCGGCGACCATCGAGGCGGCGGCGGGCAGCGGCAGCGAGCGGACGAAGACCGCGACGGCGACGGAGATCCCGCCGACCACCACCGCGTCCGGCTCGGCGGCCAGGTACCCGGCGGCGATGATCGCCAGCGCCGCCGAGGCGATGGTGGCGAAGAGGCCGTGCAGCCGGTCGTCGGCCGGGGCGTTGCTGCGCAGTTGCAGGACGAGGCAGAGCAGCACCCAGACGCCGAGCGTGCCGATCACCGCGGCCGGGCCGTGCTCCCGCCCGGCGACCAGCACCACCGCGTCGGCGGCGAGCGCGCCCGCGAAGGCGAGGGCGATGCCCTGCCGGGCGGGCCACATCCCGTTCAACCGGAACCACCCGGCCGCCGTCAGCCCCTGGAGGGCGATCAGCGGCAGCAGCGTCCCCCACCAGCCGAGCGCGGCCCCGCCCGCCAGCAGCACGCCGAGGCCGGCGGTGAGCAGCGCGGGCTGCGTACCCGGGTCGATGATCGGCGAGCGCCCCTCGGCGCGGGCGCGCTGGGCGTCGGTGATCCGGGTGTTGCCGGTGACGGTGGCCGGGCCGTAGGCGGGCCCGTCGGCCCCCGCCGGCTCCTCGCCGCGGGGAGCACGGTGGCTGCCGGTCGCGGCCGGGGCGCCGACGGCCTGGCCGGTCCCCTGCCCGCCGGGCGCGCGATGGCCGCCCGTCCCGGGCCGCGCCTCGGCGGGCATCGGCCCGGCACCGGTCACCGGCGGGATGTACGCCGTCTCGGCGTACGCGGGGCCACCGGCGGCCGGGGTCGGCGGGATGAGCGCCGTCTCCTCGTACGGCGACGGCGGCGGCACCGCACCCCGCTGTCCGCCGTGCGAGGCCGGACCCGGCCCGGCGGCGGTCGGCGGGATCAGGGCCGTCTCCTCGTAGGGCGACGGCGGCGGGACCGGCCGCCCCTGGCCGCCGTACGACGGGGCGCCCGGGGGCGGCGGCGCGGGGCGGGTGCCGCCCGCCGGAGTCTGCGGCATCATCGCCGTCTCCTCGTACGGGGAGGGCGCGGGCCGACCGGGCGCGCTCGGCGGGGCGGGCGGGCGGGGCGCGCGTGGGGCCGCGGGCGGCGGGCCGGCGGCCGGGGTGGGCGGCATGAGGGCCGTCTCCTCGTAGGGCGAGGGTGCGGCCGGCCCCGGGTGGCCGCCGTACGACGGGCCGCCGTACGCCTGGCCGCCGTACGAACCCTGTGCCGGGCCGGGCGCGATGGTCGGGTGGGTCTGGCTCTCCCAGGTCTGCCCCTGCCAGGTCTGCGCGGGCCCGTCGGCGCCCTGCTGGGGCTGGGCGTACCCCTGCTGCTGGTACGGGTCGTGCCCCTGCGGAGCCCCGTACTGCGCGCCCTGCGCACCGTGAGGGCCGTAAGAGCCGTCGGGGTCGTACGAGTAATTCTCCTGACCCTGCTGGTACTGCTGGTACTGCTGGTACTGCTGGTACTGCTGGCTGTACGGGTCGTACGGCTGCTGCTGCGGCTGATTGCTCATGCTGTGGGGGGTCACCCTCCTGCGAACGGCGGGAGCACCTCGACCGTGCCGCCCTCGGCCAGCCGTACGGTCTCATGGGCGCGGGTGCCGACGGGGTCGCCGTCGACCAGGTACGAGCAGCGCTGGAGCACGCGGACCAGCTCGCCGGGGTGGTGGCTGCGGGCGCCGTCCAGGGCCTCGGCGAGGGTCGCCGCGTCGTACGGCTCCTCGGCGACCCCCGCGGCGGCCTTGGCGGCCGCCCAATAGCGGATCGTGCCGGTGGGCATGGCGCTCCTCCTCGGCCGGGCGCGGAAACCCGGTGCTCTGCGGACGGCCGTCGCGCGGCCGTCCTTGTTCCCTGGCGCGGTCCGCGGGCGCGCCGAGACGCAAGGTTAGGCCCTCGCGGGGCGCGGGCGACCCGGCGTGGTCCTCAGGCGCCGGACAGGCTGAGTGTCCTCAAACGCCGGACGGGCTGGAATTCAGCCCCGCCACCACTTGAGGACACACGAAGCCCGTCCGGCGCTTGAGGACACATGAAGCCCGTCCGGCGCTTGAGGACACATGAAGCCCGTCCGGCGCCTGAGGACAAACACAGCCCGTCCGGCGTTTGAGGACGCTCGCGGGGCACCGGCGTACGTCACCCGCCCGGCGCCCGCCGGGCCACCCATTCCCCGATGCGGCCCAGCAGCGCATCGCCGGCGGCGTTCTCGGCGTGGCCCATGCCGGGCTCCAGCCACAGTTCGGCGTCCTCCCCGGCGGCCGCGGCGAGGGCGCGCGGGTGGTCGAGGGGGAAGTACGGGTCGCTGTCGCCGTGCACGAGGAGCAGCGGCGTCGGGGCGATCCGGGCGGCGGCCTCGGCCGGGTCGAGCGGCACCGGGTCCCAGTCGCTGGTGTGGATGCGGGTCCGCAGTCCGTACCGGCCCACCGCGCGGCCCAGTGGCCGGGTCACCACCCAGTGCAGGCGGCGCATGGCGGCGGTGCCCCGGTAGTACCAGCGGGCGGGCGCGCTCACCGCGACCACGGCGTCGGTGTGGGCGGGCCCGTACGCGCCCGGGGTCCCGGCGCGGTGCAGGGCGGCGTGGCGCAGGACGACCGAGCCGCCCATGGAGAAGCCGACCGTCCACACCGTGCGGTGACCCAGCCGCCGGGCCCAGGCGACGGCGGCGGCGAGGTCGAGCACCTCGCGGTCGCCGACGGTCGAGCGGCCGCCGGAGGCCCCGTGGCCGCGGAACGAGAAGGTGACCACCGCCCCGTAACGGCGGAAGACGGCCGCGGCCCGGCGGACGTGCGGCCGTCCGGCACTGCCGGTGAAGCCGTGGGCCACGACGGTGACCGGCACCTGATCGGTCGGCTCCCCCGACAAATCCGCGCCAGAATCCGCCGGCTCGTACACCGCCTCCAGCGCGACCCCGTCCGCCGCCAGTAGCACCACCCGTTCGGCCCCTTCGGCGAAACCTCCCTGACCTGCGGGAAAGCCTGCTCCTCGGGGCCCCTGAGCGCTGCCCCCGGGCCCCTGCCCCACGCCTTCCGCACGGCCCTGCGGAGGGACCCGGGAGGCGGCCTGGGAGGGGGCCGGGCACACGTCGCGCCCTGACGTAGGCGTACTCATGTGGGTTATTGTGCTGGGAAGAGGACTCGGGCAGCGACGCCCCCGGGTCCTTTCGTGCTTTCCGGCACGTTGTATACGACCGGGTCTCCCGGTCGCGTCCTGCGCTCCGGGAGGCCGGCGGTCCCCAGGGCGCGGGGGTCGCGGAAATATCCGTACGCAGTGCCGCATGTCCGTCCGGCGCGCCACTCCGGACGGACTCCCTCTCGCAGGGAACCGAGGAGGAACCGACGTCATGGGCGACCGATCCAACCCGCACCATCCGAGCTGTCGAGAGTCCGGCCGCGGGGCGGGTGAGTGCCGATGAGCTCCTTGCTGCTGCTCACCAACGCCCTCCAGCCCTCCACCGAGGTGCTGCCCGCACTGGGGCTGCTCCTCCACCAGGTCCGCGTCGCCCCCGCCGAGGGGCCCGCTCTCGTCGACACCCCGGGCGCGGACGTCATCCTGATCGACGGCCGCCGCGACCTGCCGCAGGTCCGCAGCCTCTGCCAGCTGCTGCGCTCCACCGGGCCCGGCTGCCCGCTGGTCCTCGTCGTCACCGAGGGCGGCCTCGCCGCCGTCACCGCCGACTGGGGCGTCGACGACGTGCTGCTGGACACCGCCGGGCCCGCCGAGGTCGAGGCGCGGCTGCGGCTGGCCATGGGCCGCCAGCAGATCACCACCGACGACTCCCCCATGGAGATCCGCAACGGCGACCTCTCCGTCGACGAGGCCACCTACAGCGCCAAGCTCAAGGGCCGGATCCTCGACCTGACCTTCAAGGAGTTCGAGCTGCTGAAGTACCTGGCGCAGCACCCGGGCCGGGTCTTCACCCGCGCCCAGCTGCTCCAGGAGGTCTGGGGCTACGACTACTTCGGCGGTACCCGGACCGTCGACGTCCACGTACGGCGGCTGCGCGCCAAGCTCGGCCCCGAGCACGAGTCGCTGATCGGCACGGTCCGCAACGTCGGCTACCGCTTCGTCACCCCGGAGAAGCCGGAGGCGAAGGAGAAGGCGGCGAAGGAGCAGGCGCAGGAGGAGGCGGCCGAGAAGGTCCGGTCGGCCCGGGCCGCGGCTGCCGGGTCCGGGGAGAAGACGGCGGAGCAGCAGGCCGCCAAGGGCTGAGTCCCGCCCCCGCTCCCTTCCTCCGCCCGCCTCCCGGCCACCGCGCACCACGGCCGGGAGGCGGGCGGAGCACTGCCGGGGCGCGCGCTCGCGAGAGCGCTCCCGCGCCGGTATTGAGGGGCGGACAGCCCTTAGGAGCGCCGGCGCGACCCGCGTAGACTGCCGCCGTGGCCAAGGTGACGCGGGACGACGTGGCGCGACTGGCGGGTACATCGACCGCCGTCGTGAGCTACGTGATCAACAACGGACCCCGGCCGGTCGCCCCGGCCACCAGAGAGCGGGTACTCGCCGCGATCAAGGAGCTGGGCTACCGGCCCGACCGGGTCGCGCAGGCGATGGCCTCCCGCCGCACCGACCTGGTCGGCATGATCGTGCCCGACGCCCGGCAGCCCTTCTTCGCGGAGATGGCGCACGCCGTGGAACAGGCCGCCGCCGAGCGCGGAAAGATGGTCCTGGTCGGCAACAGCGACTACATCGACGAGCGCGAGGTGCACTACCTCCGCGCCTTCCTCGGCATGCGGGTCTCCGGCCTGATCCTGGTCAGCCAGGGTCCGAGCGAGACCGCCGCCAGCGAGATAGAGGCGTGGGACGCCCGGGTCGTCCTGCTGCACCGCAGACCCGACGCGATCGACGACGTGGCCGTGGTCACCGACGACGTGGGCGGCGCCCAGCTCGCCACCCGCCACCTCCTGGAACACGGCGTCTCCTACGTCGCCTGCCTCGGCGGCACCCCCAGCACCCCTTCGGTCGGCGACCCGGTCTCCGACCACGTCGAGGGCTGGCGCCGCGCCATGTCCGAGGCGGGCCGCACCACGGAGGGCCGCCTCTTCCAGGCCCCCTACAACCGCTACGACGCCTACCAGGTCGCCCTCACCCTGCTCGCGGGCCCCGACCGCCCGCCCGCCATCGTCTGCGCCACCGACGACCAGGCGATAGGCGTCCTGCGCGCCGCCCGCGAACTGCGCATCGACGTCCCCGGCGAACTCCTCGTCGCCGGCTTCGACGACGTCAAGGAGGCCGGTCTCACCGACCCGCCCCTCACCACCGTCGCCTCCGACCGCACCGCGATGGCCCGCGCCGCCGTCGACCTGGTCCTGGACGACGCGCTGCGGGTGGCGGGGTCCCGCCGGGAGCGGCAGAAGGTGTTCCCGTCGCGACTGGTGGTGCGGAGGTCCTGCGGGTGTTCTTGAGGGGGACCGGGCGCCGGGGGCTGAGCCGCACGGGCGGCTGACCGCGACACCGCGCGCCGCCTTCGCCCGGACCCACCCCCGCTCTCCCGCGCCTTTATACCGGGCATACAGGATTCTCCCCCTCTTCTCAGTCGGCTCTCAGCTCCCTCTCATCCGGGGCCCGGATCGTCGTACCCATGACCGAGAGCTACCGCCACGACGGCGCACCCAGCGAGTACCCGAGCACGTACCCCGGCCCGCAGGCGCAGTACGCCGG
Organism: Streptomyces sp. NPDC058373; assembly: GCF_042723275.1. NCBI lineage: Bacteria > Bacillati > Actinomycetota > Actinomycetes > Kitasatosporales > Streptomycetaceae > Streptomyces > Streptomyces sp. NPDC058373. The sequence goes on from NZ_JBHXJE010000055.1 coordinate 35,568, forward strand.
GCAGGCGGAGGAGGCGTACGGCGGGACGGCCGAAGCCCCCGCGGCCCCCGGCGCCTGGCCCCCGCCCCCGGCCTACGCGCCCCCCACCCCGCGCGCCCGGCGCCGCCTGCGCGGCCCCGCCGGGCTGCTCGCCGCGGTCGCGGTGACCGCCGCCGCCATCGGGGGCGGGACGGCGTACGCGTTCCAGGAGCTGACCGGGGGCGGGCAGGCCGGTGGGGGCGGGCAGGTGAACGGGACCACCGTGGCCGCGTCCAGCAAGGGGACGGTCGCCGGGGTGGCCGAGGCGGTCGGGCCGAGCATCGTGGAGATCAGGGCGGCGGGGTCGTCGGGGCAGTCGACCGGGTCCGGCGTCGTCATCAGCGAGGACGGGGAGGTCGTGACCAACAACCACGTCGTTTCCGGGGCCTCGCAGGTGCAGGTGGCGACCAGTGACGGAAAGACGTACAGCGCCGAGGTGGTCGGGACGGACAGTTCCAAGGATCTGGCGCTGCTCAAGATGCGGGGCGCCTCGGGGATGAAGACGGCCTCGCTCGGGGACTCCGACAAGGTGGCCGTCGGGGACGACGTGGTGGCCATCGGGTCGCCGGCGGGGCTGACCGGGACCGTGACCAGCGGCATCGTCTCGGCGCTCGACCGGGACGTGACCGTGTCGCGCGACGAGAGCCAGGGCGGCAGCGGGCAGGGCGGCGGGCGCGAGTGGCCGTTCGAGTACGGCGGGGAGCAGTTCAACGGGGAGACCGGCGAGCGCACCACGACGTACCAGGCGATCCAGACGGACGCCTCGCTCAACCCGGGCAACTCCGGGGGCGCCCTGATCAACATGGACGGCGAGATCATCGGCATCAACTCGGCGATGTACTCGGCCGGTTCCTCACAGGGCCAGTCGGCCGACGCGGGCAGTGTCGGCCTCGGCTTCGCCATCCCCGTCAACGACCTCAAGGCCGACCTCGACACGCTGCGCTCCGGCTCCCAGCGCTGACGGCGCGTTCGCCCGCGCGCCCGCCCGCGCGTGCGAGGCTGGCCGCACCGAGTCCCGTCACCCGAGCCCCAGGGAGCCCGCCATGCCGGCCGCCGAACCGCAGGACCAGGACCGCGAGCAGCGCATCCTGATCGTCGACGACGAGCCCGCGGTCCGCGACGCGCTCCGCCGCAGCCTCGCCTTCGAGGGGTACGGCACCGAAGTGGCCGTCGACGGGCTGGACGCGTTGGAGAAGTCCGCCGCGTACCGGCCCGACCTGATCGTGCTGGACATCCAGATGCCGCGGATGGACGGGCTGACCGCGGCCCGGCGGGTGCGGGCCGCGCAGGACACCGTGCCGATCCTCATGCTGACCGCCCGCGACACCGTCGGCGACCGCGTCACCGGCCTCGACGCGGGCGCCGACGACTACCTGGTCAAGCCCTTCGAACTGGACGAGCTCTTCGCCCGCGTCCGCGCCCTGCTCCGCCGCTCCTCCTACGCCGCCGAGCGGACCGACACCGCCCCCGACGACGACGTGCTGGCCTTCGCCGACCTGCGGATGGACCTCGCCACCCGCGAGGTACTGCGCGGCAACCGGCCGGTGGAGCTGACCCGTACGGAGTTCACGCTCCTGGAGATGCTGCTGGCCCACCCGCGTCAGGTGCTGACCCGCGAGCAGATCCTCAAGGCCGTCTGGGGCTTCGACTTCGAGCCGACCTCCAACTCCCTGGACGTGTACGTGATGTACCTGCGCCGCAAGACCGAGGCGGGCGGCGAACCGCGCCTGGTCCACACCGTGCGCGGCGTCGGCTACGTGCTGCGCACCGGGAGCGGCGAGTGAGACGGCTCGGCGCGCTCCCGCTGCGGGCCCGCCTCGCCCTGCTGGTGGCGGTGGCCGTGGCGCTGGCGGTCGCCGCCGTCTCGGTGGCCTGCTGGTTCGTGGTGCGCGGCAAGCTGTACGACGAGATCGACGCCCAGCTGAAGGCGCAGAACCAGGCGCAGCCCACCGCCGCCCTGCGCGACCTGCTCGCCGACTGCCCGAACGAGCCCACGCCGGTGGGCCCGGGCGACTTCGGTCGCGCCCACCCCGAGCTGTACCTCCAGCTGGTCACCGCCGACGGCCAGGTCTGTGTCGCCGAGGCCTCGGCCGGGGTGGTCGAGCCGGAGTCGGCCGACCTGGCGGTGGCGGTGGCCGGGCCGCCCGCGGAGCCCGAGCCGCACGACGCGAAGGCCGCCGACGGCACCGAGGTCCGCGTGCTGGCCGCGCCCGCCATCGGCAAGGGGCCGCCCCCGGCACACTTCCGGAACACCGCGATCCTCTACGCGTACTCGCTGGAGGAGACCCGGGCCACCCTGGACGATCTGGCGCTGCTGCTGCTGCTGGTCTCGGGCGTGGGGGTGCTCGGCGCGGGCGGGGCGGGGCTGTGGATCGCCCGGTCGGGGCTGCGGCCGGTGGACCGGCTGACGGACGCGGTGGAGCACGTCGCCCGTACGCAGGACCTGACCGTGCGCATCCCCGTCGACGGGGACGACGAGATCGCCCGGCTCTCCGCCTCGTTCAACGCCATGACCAGCGCCCTCGCCGACTCCCACGACCTGCAGCAGCAGTTGATCGCCGACGCGGGGCACGAGCTGCGGACCCCGCTGACCTCGCTGCGGACCAACATCGAGCTGCTGGCCCGCAGCGAGCGCACCGGCCGCGCGCTGCCCGCCGAGGACCGGGCGGCGCTGCTCGACTCGGTCAAGGCGCAGATGACGGAGTTGGCGGCGCTCATCGGGGACCTCCAGGAGCTTTCCCGCACGGACGGCGCGCAGCAGGGCCGGGTTGAGGTGGTCGCCTTCCACGAGACGACGGCGACCGCGCTGCGCCGGGCCCGGCTGCGCGGCCCGGAGCTGTCCTTCACCGCCGACCTGGCGCCCTGGTACGTACGGTGCCGCCCGGCCGCGCTGGAGCGCGCCGTCGTCAACGTCCTCGACAACGCGGTGAAGTTCAGCCCGGCGGGCGCGACGGTCGACGTCCGGCTGCACCGGGGCGAACTGACCGTACGCGACCGGGGGCCTGGCATTCTGGAGGACGAACTCCGGTACGTCTTCGACCGGTTCTGGCGCTCGCCGTCGGCGCGTTCGCTGCCGGGCTCCGGGCTGGGGCTGTCCATCGTGGCGCGGACGGCCGAGCAGTGCGGCGGCCGGGTCGCCGTCGAGCGCGCCGAGGGCGGCGGGACCCTGGTCCGGCTGATCCTGCCGGGGGCGCCGACGCCGCCGCCCGGGTCGGAGCGCGGGGAGGACGGCGAGGGGGAGACGCCGGGGGGTGCCGGCGGCGTGGGCTGAGCCGCGTACGGCCGGCGGCCTCGCCCCGCTCCCCGGCGCTCACTTCCCGAACCGCATCCCCGTCCCCTCCAGCCGCACCAGAATCCCGTCCGGCTCCACGCCGACGTCGCGGAGGCGTACGTCCCCCTCGCCGGGCAGTTCCGGCAGGGTGAAGCCGAGGGTGAGGCGGTCGGCGAGCTGCGGGCGGGTGAGGCCCAGGAGGGCGTCGAGGAGGCCGGGGTCGATGCCGAGGCGGCGCAGCACGTCGGGGTGGGCGGCGGCGAGGTCGACCAGGTTGACGGCGAGGAGGTCGTCGACGACGGCGGGGGTGCCGAGGAGGTCGGCGAGCTTCTGGTCGTTGGCGAGGGCCGCGCGGATCTGGGAGTCGGGGACGCCGAGGGCGTGCACGATGGCCGGGACCGAGAGCAGGGCCTTGGCCTTGCGGGTCTCGCCCGCCAGCGCCTCCAGGCTGCTCGGGGTGAGGTGGAGGCCGTCGTCCGGGCCGGTGCCGGGCCGGAAGGTGGCGAGGTCACCGATGTCGAGCCGCATGCCGGTGACCTCGGTGGTGACGCCCCGGTCGCCCTCGCGGCGGATCACCGCGTCGGCGCGCAGGACCAGTTCGTGCCCGGCGACGGGGAGGGTGCCGCGGGCGAGCACGCGGTCGGTGCCCTTGCCGGTGAAGGTGACCTGGGAGGCGCCGAGTTCGCGGCCGAGGTCGTCGAAGGAGAGCCGGACCTCGCCGTCGACGCCGCCGAAGTCGGCGCCGTCGATGCCGGTCAGGCCCTCCCCGGATATCCGTACGTCGTGGCCGGTGGCGGAGACCTCGGCGAGCGAGACCCGCCCGGCGGCGACGTCGGGGACGGTGAGGTGGACGGTGTCGAGGCGGCGGGCGGCGACCTGGGTGAGGAAGGGGAAGCCGTCGATGTCGACCTCGGGGGCGGCGCTGAGGTCCATCTTCTCCTTCAGCGCGTCCTCGGCCCTGTTCTCGGCGTAGAGCACGGCCCAGCGGTCGCCGAGGGCGAGGAAGCAGGCGAGGACGAGGACGCCGACGACGATCTTGGCGCCCCAGTGCAGCGTCCGGAAGGCGCGCCGGAGCGGGCCGCGCCCGCGCGCCCGGCGCCGGGACGGAGCGGCCGGGGACGCCCGGCGGGCGGGGGCCTTACCCGTCTCGAACTGGTCGAATGCGTCCGCGTCCTGCTGGAGGAAGGTGTCCACGGCCCGGTCGTCGAGCCCGGCGAGCTGCTCGTAGGGGTTGTCCCACTCGGGGTTGGACTCGTACGGCCCGTAGCGCGGTACGGGCCCGCCGGCGCGGGGCGGCGGGACGGGGCCGGGGGTGTGGGGCCCGGGGGTGGCGGCCTCCTCGTCGTACGCCGGTACCTCCGGTGAACGGTCGGTGTCCTGGGTCATGCGGTGGGGGGAACGCATCGCGTCATCCCACCACGCGCCCTGCCTCCGCCCGCAACTCCGACTCCCGCTACCTCAGCCAATGCGAGGTATGCCACACGCCCCGGACCACCGGTGGATTCGGTGCCGGGCGCGCGGCCCCGTGGCTCCGGCGCGCGGCGGGACTCC
>NZ_JBHXJE010000056.1:0-30435 GCF_042723275.1 Streptomyces sp. NPDC058373
TCCCTCGTACTGGACGTACTCGGGTGATTCGGGCGTACGGCGAGAGTGCGTGCCAGGCGTCGCAGGCCCACGAAGATCCGCCGGACAGGGCCTAGGGGTGTCCGGTCAGCACTCGACCGTGAACGCGAGTTCGGCGTAGCGGCGCTCCGCGATCTCCTCGGGTGTGCCCGAGACGTAGGTGATGCAGTCGTCGCCGGAGACCGTGCCCCACGGGATGGCCACGACGAGTACGTCCCCGCGGTCCTCCAGCGGGTCGTGCCAGGCGGGGGAGTAGCCGCCGAGCTGGATGTCGTGGCCCCAGCCCACGTCGACCAGCGACTCCGCCTGCTCGATCAGGCGGTCCACGAGCTCGGTCCGCCCGGCGTCCCCTTCGGCGTAGTCAGCCGCTTCCGCCACGTGCGACCAGTGGAGCCGGGCAGGGATGGTGGTTCCCGGTACGGCGTAGAGCGGGAACGGCCCGCGGCGCGTCTGGCCGTCGTCCCGCTCCGGGGAGTGGCGTTCGACGGTTTCTGCGCCCGTCGGCACGTGGAGGAAGAAGCCCCCGTCGTCCGTGGTCTCGGTCAGGATCGCCACGCGGCCGTCGGTGGGGAAGGCGATGTCGAGGACGCCGGTGGGTATGGCGGCGCAGTCGATGGTCAGCACGTGCGGTACGTAGTCGGGTATGTCCACGCCCTCCGGTACTCGGGCGGGGCCGCCCACCCGGGCGGCCGGACGGGCGTCCTTCCGCAGCTCTTCCGGCAGCATCTCGTACGGGCAGAGGTGGACGCAGGGGCGCAGCAGGCGGACGAACGCCTCGGTCACCGGCTCGGGCAGGCCAAGGGCCCGCCCGGCGTCGCGGACGGCACCGCGGACGGCTTCATGCGAGAGCGCAGTCATGGACGTCACCGTGCCATGCCCCACCGACAACGCCGTGCCGCGGGGGACAATGGAGCCATGAACGACATGGCGCGGACGGAACAGGCCCTGCACACCGCCCGGGCGGCGGTCCTCGCCGATCTCGGGGCGCGGTCGGCGGAGGAGGCCGACCTGGTGGAGGACGCGGTGGCCGGGCGGCGCTGGTGGGTCGAGCAGTGGCCCGAGGGCGCCGCGTACGTCACCGGGCTGGTCGCGCAGGACGTGCAGGACGCCCTGCTGGAGCGGGTCGGCCGCTGGCCGCTCTGCCCCGTCTGCGGCGGCGAGGACCCGCACGCGCTGGACGTCGAGCCGGAGCTGGGCGAGGACCCGCACTGGGTGTGCGGCAAGGCCGGGGCCGTGGTCGCGCCGGTCGGCTCGCTCGGCGGCGCCACGGGCTGAGAGGGCGCCCGTGATCTACATCGACCCGCCGGCCTGGCCCGGACACGGCCGCCTCTGGTCGCACCTGGTCAGCGACGTCTCGTACGAGGAGCTGCACGCCTTCGCCGCGCGCCTCGGCGTGCCGCCGCGCGCCTTCGAACGGGACCACTACGACCTGCCGGCGCACCGGTACGCCGACGCGGTACGGGCCGGGGCCGCCGAGGTGTCGAGCCGCGAGGTGGTGGTGCTGCTGACCCGGGCGGGGCTGCGGCAGCGCAAGCGGTGGGGTGGGGCCGGCCCTCGGTAGCCGGTCAGCCCATGCAGTGCCGCTCCTGGTGGATCGGCTCGACGGCGGCGCTCAGCTCGATCAGGGCCGTGTCGGTCCGGTCGAAGCCCTCGGCGATGGTGAGGCGGACCGCGGGGTCCCGGCCGTAGCTGATCAGCTCGGTGGCGCCGGTGCGCTGCGCCTCCTCCAGCACCCAGTGCACGCCGTCGATGTCGACGCAGTGCTCGACGGTCGCGGGCGGCGGCGGGAACCCGCACCGCAGGACGACCTCTCCGTCCCCCCAGACCGCGACCCCGGGCGGGCTGCCCCCGGCCGGCTCCCGCCCGGCGAGATCACCGGGCGCGCGGTCCACCACCCCGGCGCACGCGGGGTCGGCGCCGCGCGCGGCCGCCTGCGCCCCGGCGGGCGGCCCGCCGAACGGGTCAGCCGCCCACACCGCCGCCCCGGCCAGCCCGACCACGCAGACGCCCGCGACGAGCCCGGTCAGGCGAGGGGTCCGGCGGAGTACGCGGAGAGCAGCCATGAGGCCATCCTGCCGTGCGGGATCACGGCCGTCGGGGGCCGGGGCGGAAGGGAACCGGGGGCGGGCGCGGGGGTGGGCGCAAGGTCAAGAAGTGTGGACTCCAGGTCAAGGACAGCGCCCGGCGCCCCTGGCAGGCTTCCCCTTGCGCCCGGAGGGGGACCGGGCCGCGGTGCGGCGCCTCGGCTCCTCCCGACGGGGGATGGGGAGGAGCCCGGGCGCCGGTGGAGCAGGTTCCGGGGCGGGAGGGAGTGCGCGCCCACCGCCCGGCTCAGCCGCCCGGGTGCGCGCACTCCCGGCTGTCGTCGCCGCTGCGGCACCCCACCATGCCCGGTGCGGGCGGCGGGGGTTCCTCGCGGGCGGTCGCCCGGGCCTCAAGGGCGAGTCCGGCCAGGGCGGCGCCGGTCAGGACGGCGGCCATGAGCCCCTGCGTGACGGCCGCCCCCCACTCGGCGCGTCGGCCCCGAGGCGATGGCGGCCACCCCCGCGCAGAGCCCGATCGCGCCGAACGCGAGCAGGTAGGGGGTGGGGGAGACGTCGGGGGCCGGGGTGCCCGTGTCGAGGTGGAGGGAGGCGCAGATCCAGGCAGCAGCACGACCGCCGCCGGCGCCGCCTCCAGGACGGGCAGTCCCAGCGCCAGGCCGAGCTGCGCGAGCGCCCCCATCGGCTCCCGGCCGGCCGGGCGGGGCCGGACGCCGTACTCGGGCTCGGGCTCGGGTGAACTCGGTTCCATGGCAGGCAGTTCGGCGTGCGGGAGCGGTGCGCGCCTGAGTGCCGGTACTCAGCCCGCGCGGCCCGGTCGCGCCGCTTGCCGGGTCAGGCCCGTCGCTCGTACCGCAGGTCCAGTCCCTCCGCCAGGTCCCCGGCCGACGGCGGCTCGGCCGGGGTGAAACCGGCGCGGGCCAGGACGCGCTGGGAGGGCCCGTTGCCGGCGGCGACGCGGGCGCGGAGCGTGGGGGAGCCGGGCTGGCCCAGGCCCCAGACGGCGAGGGTGCGCAGCGCCTCGGTGGCGTGGCCGTGGCCGCGGGCCTTCTCCTGGAGGCCGTAGCCGACCTCGGCGCTGCCGGTCTCGTCCGGCGGCCCGTGGAACCCGACCGTGCCGAGCGCCCGCTCGTCGCGGACCCGGACGATGACGAAGGTGCCCCATTCGGGCCGGTGGGTACCCCGGGCGTACGCCCGCGCCACCATCGCGCCCGCCGCGCGGCTGCCCTCGTCGGGGTCGTCGCCGAGCCAGGTGTGGCCGCCGGGGCCGCCGACGGAGAGGTCCATCGCGGCGGCCGGGGAGAGCTCGCGCAGCTCCAGGGTGTCCGCGCCGTCCTCGACGGGCAGCACGATCGCGTTGTGCCAGCGCCACGAGGTGACCGCCGGCCGTGCCGGGAGGTCGCCGCGGCCGGTCGCCCAGAGCAGGGTGCGCGCCGGGTCGGGGCCCGGCTGGACGTGCGGGAAGAGGTGCGCCAGCAGCGACTGGCTGAGCCCGGCGGGAGGCAGCCAGTCCGCCACGCCGAGGCCGCGCGCGATGTCGTACGTGTGCAGCAGCACCTCGGCGACGCCCATCCCCGCGAACCCCGTCCGGTCCCCGGCCCCGTACGCGAACGAGTGCCAGCCGCGCACCCCCGGCGGTGTCGTGCGGACCACCGCCGAGAGCAGGCCGCCGGTGGCGGTGATGACGCCGGCCGCGTCCTCGTTGCTCAGCCCCTCCTCCAGCGTGATGCCGTACCCGACGTACCCGGAGGTGGCGCGGCCGGTCAACTGCCCGGCGTACGCGATGAGATCGTCCGCCACGTGCTCCACGGTGTACCGCACCGACCACTTAAGGGAGCCCGCAGGCACCTCCCAGTCCCGGTCCGCCACCGACCGCAGCAGCTCCGCGCACTCCGCGACCGCCTCGTCCACCTGATCCGCGCCCATCTCCAGCATGGGGCCGAGCGTAGGCGCTGCGACCCGCGCGGTCAGGGGATTCACGCGGCGCCGGGCGCGGGTACGGCCTGTGGTTCGGGCGCGGTGCGGCGCCCGGCGGAGCGGGCCGCGACCCGGCTGCGCCGGCCGCCCCGTGTACCGCTGCCGCCGCCGCGGCCCAGCCGCAGCGCGAGCACGACCGCGGCGATGCCGACCAGGAGCATGGCCGCGCCGGCCCAGGCGGTCGCCGGGTAGCCGAGGCCCGCGTCGATGACGGTGCCGCCGAGCCAGGGGCCGCCGGAGTTGCCGAGGTTGAAGGCGGCCGTGGTGGTGGCGCCGGCCAGGGTGGGGGCGGCGCCCGCGACGTTGAACATCCGGGCGTTGAGCGCCGGGGCGGTGTAGAAGGCGGAGAGGCCCAGCAGGAAGGAGAGGGCGACGGCGAAGGCGGCCGTGGAGGCCAGCAGCGCCAGCGCGGTGAGGAAGACGGTGGAGGCGGCGATCCCGCTCAGCAGCACGCCGAACAGGTGCGCGTCGGCCACCCGCCCGCCGATCGCCGTCCCCACCAGCGCGCCCCCGCCGAAGAGCGCCAGCACCCACGGAACCGACGACTCCGCCAGCCCCGCCACCTCGGTGAGCAGCGGCGCCATGTAGCTGAACGCGCAGAACACGCCGCCCGCCGCGAAGGCCGTGGCGACGATCGCCAGCCATACCTGCCGGTCGGCGTAGATCGCCAACTCCTTGCGCAGTACCGGCTTCTCGGCCGGACGCGGGATGTGCGGCACCCGCGCCACGACGCCGACCAGCGCCACCGCCGAGGCCGCCGCCACCGCCCAGAACGCCGAACGCCAGCCGAGCTGGTCGCCGAGGAAGGCGCCCATCGGCACCCCGAGGACGTTGGCGACGGAGAGCCCGCCGATCATCACGGCCATCGCCCTGGCGCGCGAGGTGACCGGCACCATCGCGATCGCCACCGCCGCCCCGACCGCCCAGAACCCGGCGCACGCCAGCGCGCTGACCACCCGGGAGGCGAACAGCACTGCGTACGAGGGAGAGAGGGCGCCCGCCACCTGGCCGAGGCCGAAGACGGTGATGAGCGCGATCAGCGTCAGCCGGCGCGGCAGCCGCAGCGTCGCCACCGCCAGCAGCGGCGCCCCCACCACCATGCCGACGGCGAACGCCGATATCAGCAGTCCCGCCTGCGGGATGGTGACGTCCATGTCGCGCGCGATCGGCGGCAGCAGCCCCGACAGCATGAACTCGCTGGTCCCGAGGGCGAAGACGGCCAGGCCGAGGATGTAGACGGCGAGGGGCATGCGCTCGCGGGCGGTGGCCTTGGGGGCGGGGGTGTTGGTGTCGGTCGAGGCGTCGGCCGCGGGTCCGGGGTATCCGGCAGCGGCGTCGGGTCGCCCGGGGGCGGCGGCGGAGGGGGCCGCGCCGGGGGGCGGCAGGTCGGGGTCAGGCTCGCGATGCTGCTCAGCTGAATCGGACACGAGGGCGCCAACCTCTGTCCGCGCGCGGGCATTCCCGGGGCCGAGCGCCGGCGGGGGCGAATGACCGGTTCGGGCGGGCCGGCTGCGGCGGGCTGGCCAGAACCCTTCGCAGGGCGCGCCTTTCGCCCCGCCCGCCTCAGATCACCAGCAACTCCACCTCCGTCGTCAGGTTCTGCCGGGCCTGCTCCTCCCAGTGCCGGTGGCCGTACTCGGTGCGGAACAGGGCGGGGCGCTCCAGCATCTGGAGGAGCAGCTCGGCGCGGACCGCGCGGAAGGTCTCGCCCTCCACGAAGCCGTACTCGGTACGGACGGCCGAGGCGTACGCCGCGTACTCCTCGGGGCTGCCGGCCAGCACGCCGAGGTCGGCGTCGCAGAGGACGGCGCCGTTGCCGTCGGCGTCGGCCGGGTCGTGGCTGAGGGTGAGGCGGACGAGGCGGACCACCTCGGCGGTACGCCGCTCGTCGACGCCCAGCTCGGCCAGGGCGCGCTCGGCGAGGCGGGCGCTGCGCTCCTCGTTGTTGTCGCGCTCGGGCAGGTAGACGGCGTCGTGGAACCAGGCGGCGAGGCGGACCAGCTCGATGTCCTCCGCGTAGGAGTGCGCGGCCAGCAGGTCGATCCGGTCGAGGACCGCCGCCAGGTGCGCCACCGTGTGGTACGCGCGCTGCGGCTCGCTCCACCGCGCCAGCAGGTTCTCCGCGTACGGCTCCGGCGGCGGGCCCGCGCCGTCCGGCCCGCGTACGGCGTCGACGGTCGCCACCCAGCGGGCGACCAGGGCGGGGCGGGGGTCGGCGGCCGGGGTGGTCCCGGTGGGTTCGGAGGCCATGCGTCCATTGTGGCGGCCGGGTGGGGGTGGTGCGGGGCGCGGCGTGCCGGGGCGGCGTCGGCCGCGCCCGGGTGTGCTCTGCCGGCTCTCTCCGGTGTCCCTCTGCCATGGCGGGGTCGCGCCGCGTAGGGTGGTGCATTGGACTAGACCTATAGCCCCGCTCGCGGTGCGCACTGGTCGCCTATGTCCACATTGCCCATACTTGAGTTGTTCGTCAGGTTGTTCGTCGTGTTGTTCGTCATCGGGACACGCAGCGGTGGTCGTCGGAGCCGGCGGTCGGAATAGGGGTCACCATGAGCAAGCGCGCCCTCCTGGAGGTGATCGCCCTCGACGCACGGGACGCCGTCGCGGCGGCCGAAGGCGGAGCCGACCGGCTGGAACTCGTCACCGACATGGCCGCCGACGGCCTCACCCCCTCCCTCGCCACCTTCCGCGAGGTGCGGGCCGCCGTCCCGCTGCCCGTCCGGGTGATGCTCCGCGCCTCCGACGGCTTCTCCGCCGGTACCCCCGCCGACCTGCGCTCCCTCACCGAGACCGCCCGCGCCCTGCGCGAAGTGGGCGCCGACGAGTTCGTCTTCGGCTTCCTCGACGAGACCGGCGGCCCCGACCTGCGCGCCCTCGACGCCCTCCTGGACGCCCTCGGATCCCCGGCCCCGCCCCGCTGGACCTTCCACCGCGCCATCGACCGGGCCGCCTCCCGCGAATCCCTCCGCAAGCACCTCGCCGACCTGCCCGGCCTCGACACGTACCTGACCGCCGGTTCACCCGAAGGCGTCACCGACGGCCTCCCCGCCCTCCTCGCCGAAGCCGCCCTCACCCAACGCGGCGAACCGGGTTACGAGCCCGTCCTCATGGCCGGCGGCGGCCTCCACCTCACCCACCTGCCTCAACTCCTCGCCGCGGGCATCACCGCCTTCCACATCGGCGGGGCGGCGCGGCCGCAGGGATGGGCGGGGCCGGTGGTGGCTTCGGCGGTGCGGGAGTGGCGGGGGGCGCTCGGGGGGTTGGGGGTCTCCTTCGGGTGAAGGGGGCGCCCCCGCCCCATCAGCTCAGCGCCTCCGACAGCACCCGGGCCGCGTCCGCGACGAGGCGGTCGTTGCGGACGGCGTCCTCCTTGGGCTGGGTGGTGAGGACGGTCAGGACGACGGGGGAGCGGCCGGGAGGCCAGGCGACGCCCGCGTCGTTGTTGGTGCCGTAGCGGCCGCCGCCCGTCTTGTCGCCGAGGACCCAGTCGGTGGGCAGGCCCGCGCGGAAGCGGTCGCCGCTCGTGGTGTTGGCGAGGAGCCAGCCGGTGAGGAGGCGGCGGTCGCGCGAGGCCAGGGCGTCACCGAGGACCAGGCGGCCGTAGGTGCGGCTGATCGCGCGCGGCGAGGTGGTGTCGGTGAGGCGGTCGGGCTCGGCCGAGTTCAGCTCCGGCTCCCAGCGGTCGAGCCGGGTGATCCGGTCGCCGAGGGAGCGGACGAACCGGGTGACGGCGGTGGGGCCGCCCAGCTCGCGGAGCATGAGGTTGGCGGCGCAGTTGTCGGACTCGGTGATGGAGACCTCGCAGAGCTCCTCGACGGTCATGCCGTTGGCGAGGTTCTCCGGCTTGCCGGTGACGGGCGCGCCGACGGCGCGGTCCACGTCGTCCTGCGTGTAGAAGATCCGACGGGAGAGGAACTCCCCGTTCCGGTCGAGGTCGCGGAGGACGGCGGCCGAGGAGAGCGTTTTGAAGACCGAGCACATCGGGAACAGTTCGTCGGCCCGGTACGCGAGTGTCCGCCCCGTCCCGGTGTCGTAGGCGTACGCGCCGAGCCGCGAGCCGGTCGTACGCTCCAGCTCGGCGAGCTGCCGGGCGGCGTCAAAGGCGGGGCCGGAGCCGGGGCCGCGCCCGGAGGTGGCGTGTGCGGCGCCGGGAGCGAGGGTGACCGCGGCCAGGGCGGCGGCACCGCCGGCCAGAACGCTGCGGCGTGAAGGGGTCGGGACGGTGAGGGGCATGGGTGGCAGTCCTCCTGCGTCGGTCCACGGGACACTGATCGTCTGACAGTTGATCTCACGCCCGGCGCGCCGGTGCGGTTGCGGTCGGTGGGGGCGGACTTGCCTGGAAGGACTTCCCCGAGGTGCCGGGTCCGGCACCCACGCGTATACAGAGGAGGCGGGGGCAGCCGAACTGCGGAGGAACTCAATGGCCCGGGCCCCCTTCGTAGGGCCTGACCGCCGACCATATGGAGGCAGACCATGGCTGTGAGGCACCAACTCATCGGCGCTCCGCCCGAGCGGGTGTGGGAGGTGCTGGCTGACGGTTCCCGCTACAGCGAATGGGTTGTCGGCACCAGCGGCTCGCACACCGAGCGCGGCCCCTGGCCGCAGACCGGGGCGACCATCGAGTACGACGTCCAAGTCGGCCCCTGGACCCTCGCCAACGAGACGATCGTCCGGATCAGCGAGCCCCCGCGCGTCCTGGAACTGGAGGCCGACAGCGGACGCCTCGGCACGGCCCGGATCGCCATCGAGGCGCGCCCCTGGGGCGACGAGACCTTGGTCATCGTGGACGAACATCCGCTGCGGGGACTGGGCGGCACGCTGCACAACACCGTGCTGGACAGCCTCCTGCAAGTGCGCCACCGCCGCATGCTCAAACGGCTCGCCGAGGTGGTGGAGAACTATCCGAACCGGGTGCGTACGGCGTGACGGCGGGCCGGACGGGGCTGCCACCGGGCAGGGCCGCGCGTGATCTGGCGATGGAAGGGGAGGTGACGCATGCCTGACGCCGTGGTGATCGGGGCCGGTCCGAACGGTCTGGTCGCGGCCAACCTGCTGGCCGACGAGGGGTGGAGCGTCGAAGTCCTCGAAGCCCAGGGCGAACCGGGCGGTGCCGTGCGCAGCGACCGGGGAGTCCACCCGGAGTTCGTCAACGACCTCTTCAGCTCTTTCTACCCCTTGGCGGCTGCCTCCCCGGTGCTGGCCGGGCTCGACCTGCACACGGAGGGACTGCGGTGGAGCCGGGCCCCGAAGGTGCTGGCCCACCCTCTGCCGGACGGGCGGTGCGCCGTCCTGGAGCCCGACTGCGAGGCGACCGCCGAGGGACTCGACGGGTTCGCCCCCGGCGACGGGCAGGCCTGGCGGGAGCTGCACGCCACCTGGGAGAAGCTCCGGCCGGACCTGCTGGAGGCACTCTTCTCCCCCTTCCCCCCGCTGCGGGCCGGCGGGAAGCTGCTGGCCAGGCTCCGCGGCTCCGGCGGGCTGCGGCTGGCACGCGGCATGCTGCTCCCGGTGCGGCGCTTCGGTGAGGAGGAGTTCGCGGGCGAGGGCGGCCGCCTGCTGCTCGCGGGCAACGCCCTCCACGCGGACCTCGCCCCGGAGGCGGCGGGCAGCGGCGGCTTCGGCTGGCTCATGTCGATGCTCGGCCAGACCTACGGCTTCCCGGTCCCGGTCGGCGGCTCCGGCGAGCTCTCGGCAGCCCTTGTCAGGCGCCTCGAACGCCGCGGCGGAGCCCTGCGCTGCGGGGAGCGCGTCAGCGAGGTGGTGGTGCGGCAGGGGCGGGCGGTGGCGGTACGGACCGCCTCGGGCGAGGAGGTGCCGGCGAAGCGCGCGGTGCTGGCCGACGTCTCGGCTCCCTCCCTCTACGGCGACTTGGTGGACTCAGCGCACCTGCCCGGCCGGGTCCTCGCCGACCTCCACCGGTTCGACTGGGACTTCGCCACCTTCAAGGTGGACTGGGCGCTCGACACCGCGGTCCCGTGGGAAGCGCCGCAGGCGGCCACCGCGGGCACCGTCCACCTGGCCGACGGGGTGGACGGGCTGACCCGTTTCGCCGCCGACATCGCGACCGGCCGGGTGCCCGCGGAACCGTTCGCCCTCTTCGGCCAGATGACCACCGCGGACCCCACGCGCTCCCCGGCGGGCACCGAGTCGGCCTGGGCGTACACGCACGTTCCGCAACACGTCAAGGGCGACGCGGGCGGCGACGGACTCACCGGCAGGTGGGACGAGCGCGAACGGGAAGCCATGGCGGACCGGGTGGAGGAGCAGGTCGAGCGGTACGCGCCCGGCTTCCGCGACCGGGTGCGCGCCCGGCGCGTGCTGGCACCGCCCACCCTGGAGGCGATGGACGCCAACCTCCACGGCGGCGCGATCAACGGCGGGACCACCGCCGTGCACCAGCAGCTCGTCTTCCGCCCCACCCCCGGCACCGGACGCCCCGAGACGCCTGTGCCCGGCCTCTACCTCGCCTCGGCCTCCGCGCACCCCGGCGGCGGGGTGCACGGAGCCCCCGGGGCCAACGCCGCCCGGGCCGCCCTGCGCACCCGGTCCCCCGGCGCCCTGCTCAGCCGGGCCCAGCGCGCCCTCGCCGCCCGCGACCGGGCGGGGGAACGCGCCGACGGGTGACAGAGGGCGGCCGGGGCCGCGACCCGGTGTGGGCGGCGCCCCGCCTCACCCGTCGGAGTGCCGCTCCCCGCGGCGCGCCTCGTACGCCTCGCCCCCGGGGCCGAGCAGGCCGGTGCCCTCCAGTTCCCCGGCGACCCGCGAGCGGGACAGCCGCCACCGCGCGCCCTGGGTGATCAGGGGCGGCAGGAGCCCGCGGGAGACCATGACGGCCCTCAGCCAGGCGGGTGCGTACACGCTGGAGGCGCGGCGCTCCATGCCGTCCACCAGCCGGCGGGCCACCGCCGCCGGCTCGTGGGTGCGCGTGGCCGGCCACGGCAGCCGGGAGCGCACCAGACGCAAGGCGGCGGTGCGGTCGGCGGCGCGGATCATCCCGGTGTCCGTCCAGCTCAGATAGGCGACGCCGACCCGTACCCCGCGGTGTGCCACCTCCGCGCCGAGGGAGCGGGCGAACGCCTCCGCGCCGGCCTTCGTCGCGCTGTAGGCCGCGAGCATCGGGGACGGGGCGAGCGCGGCGAGCGAGGCGACCTGGAGGTGGTAGCCGCGGGTGGCGAGGAGGTCGGGAAGGAAGCACCGGGCGGTCAGCACGCTGCCGACGAGGTTGGCCTCGACGATCCGCCGCCAGCTCTGCGGGTCCGAGGCGGCGAACGGGCCGCCCGCGGCGACGCCCGCGTTGGCGACCACCACCGAGGGGGCGCCCCACCGGCCGCGGATCTCCGCCGCCGCGCGCGTGAGCGCCTCCTCGTCGGCGACATCGACCGGCCACGGCCGGGCGGACCCGGGCGGGAGGTCGGCGGCGAGCCGCTCCAACCGCTCCTCCTCCAGGCCGAGCAGTGCCACCCGCGCCCCCCTGCGGACCAGTTCCCGGGCGGTCTCCTCGCCGATACCGCGCGCGGCCCCGGTCACGACGACGGTTCGGTCGCGCAGGGGCGAGCTGTTGTCCACTCCTGGATCCTCCCTGGGGCGTGTGCGGGCCGGTCTCGCGGGGTCCGCTCGGCCGGGTCGTGCGCCACAAGGATGGAGGCGCGGGCCGGACGGAGGGCCTACCGACACGCACCGGCGCCTCCGCCGCGCACCCCGGGCACCCGGCGGAGCCCCTGTCACCCCAGCTCCTTCGGCAGCTCCTCCTCGTGCACCACCGTCAATCCCGACACCGCTCGCGTCAACCCGACGTACAGCCGCCGCAACCCAGCCTCCCGAGTCGGCTCCGCCGCCACGAGCGCCGACGGCTCGGCGAGCACCACGTAGTCGTACTCCAGGCCCTTCGCGAGCGAGGCCGGGACGAGGGTGAGCCGGGCGTCAGGGCGGGTCTCCTCGCCGGGAGCGAGCGGGGAGAGACCAGCGGACGTCAGGATCGCGCGCGCCTCGTCGGTCACGGAGTCCGGCACGATCAGGCCGGTGGACCCCTGATGGGCGAGGGCCGCCCGGCAAGCCTCCTCCAGTGCGGCCAGGAGCGTCCCCGCCTCCGTGCGGACGATGCGCAGCGAGCCGGGGGACTCGCGGACCGAGCGGACCTCCGCCAGGCCGGGGGCGATGGCCGGGAGCAGGCGGGAGGCGTAGGCGATGACCTCGCGGGGGACGCGGAAGCCGGCCGTCAGTTCCTCCACCAGCGCGTCGGGCTTGCCGAGGTGGCGGAGGGCCTCCGGCCAGGCGGGGGTGGCCCAGGCGGTGGTGCCCTGGGCGAGGTCGCCGAGGACCGTGGCGGAGCCGGTGGAGCAGCGGCGGCCGACCGCGCGGTACTGCATGGGGGAGAGGTCCTGGGCCTCGTCGAGGACGACGTGGCCCAGCGACGGGGTGCGTTCGACCAGGTCGCGGGCCTCGTCGATGAGGACGGCGTCCGCCGCCGACCAGCGCGCCGACTTCACGCCCCGGAACGGCTTGGCCCAGAGCAGGGCGGTGCGCTCCTCGTCGGTCAGCAGCTCCTCGGAGTGGGTGCGGAGGAAATCGGCGTCGCCGAGCAGGCGCAGCACCAGCTTGGCCGGATCGACGGGCGGCCACACCTCCTTGACCAGGGCCTTCACCGCACGGTCGCGGGCCACGGCGTTCTGGACGCGGTCGTCGGGCGCCTCACCCGCCTGCTCCATCCGGACGAGGACGGCGTGGGCGACGCGCTGTGGGAGGGCCTCGCGGGCGGCGCCGTAGCGGATGTCGCGGGCGAGGAGTTCCTCGATCATGGCGGTGATCTCGTCGGCGGGGACGCGCCAGCGGCGCGAGCCGCGCACCACGACGAGGGACTCGGTGGGGCGCCCGACGTGGGAGCGCAGGGCGCGGCGCAGCACCTCGGCCATGCGGGCGTCGCCCTTGACGATGGCGGTCGGGGCCGGGTCGGCGCCGGTCACCGGGACGTGGGCGACGAGGGTGTCGACGGTCGCCTGGCGCACGGTCAGCTCGCCGAGGGCGGGGAGGACCTGCTCGATGTAGTGGAGGAAGGAGTCGTTCGGCCCGATGACGAGGGTGCCGGTGCGGGCGAGCCGCTCCCGGTGCGCGTAGAGCAGGTAGGCGACGCGGTGCAGGCCGACGGCGGTCTTGCCGGTGCCGGGGCCTCCCTGGACGCAGACGGTGCCGGAGAGGCCGGAGCGGACGATCTCGTCCTGTTCGGGCTGGATGGTGGCGACGATGTCGCGCATGGGGCCGACGCGGGGCCGTTCGATCTCCTGCTGGAGGAGGCGGCTGGTCCACTCGCCGCCGTCGCCGGAGGCGGTCAGGTCCTCGTCCTCGTACGCGGTGATCTCGCCGCCGGTGTAGCCGAAGCGGCGGCGCAGCGCGACGTCCAGGGGGTTGGTGCGCGATGCCTGGTAGAAGGGCTGCGAGACGGGGGCGCGCCAGTCGACGACCATCGGGTCGCCCGCCGGGTCGTGGACGTGGCGGCGGCCGATGTAGAAGCGCTCGGCGCGGTACGGGCCGTCGGCGGGGCCGCTCTCGTCGTCGGCGGTGACCTCGCGTACGTAGTCGAGGCGGCCGAAGAAGAGCGGGGTGTGGGCGAGGTCGGCGAGGGACTTGATCCGCTCGTCGATCTGGGCGCCGAGGACGGCGGCGTTGACCCAGTTCGCCGTCACGTCGGTGATGTCCAGCGACTCGACGTCCTCGCGCATCGCCCGCAGCGCGGTCCGCGAGGCGGCCAGGTGGGCGCGTTCGCGGGCGAGGGGGTCGGCGTCGGACGAGGGGGCGGGAGCCGGGCCGGCGTCCTGCGCGGCCTGCGGGGTCTGGGGGGTGTCGTGCGGCGTGAGCACGGGCGCTTGCCTCCGTGGTGCGGTCTTCGTACGGGCATCGTGCGGGCACGCGGGCGGGCGCACGGGCCCGGCGGAAGCGGGGACGGGTGCGCGGCGGCGTACCGGGTGTGTGAGGGTCGGTCCGCCGCGAGGGGCGGTCACTTCACGACGCGTCGGCCGGTTTCCGTCCGGCCGGCGGCGCTCCCCCGGAAGGGGAGGCGGGCAAGGCGGCAGATTGTAGGCGGGGGAGCGGGGCGGGGGCCAATGGGTTTCCCGGCTCCGCCCCGCCGGGCGCCCGCGTACGCCCGCTCCTCGCACCTCCTCCTTGCGACAGGCGTTCCCCCGGGCCCGCCGCATCCCCGCAGCCCGGGGCGCGGCCCGCCCCCGGCCCCGGCCGGGACCGTGCGGGCCCGCTCGCCGGGGCGCGGCGATCCACTAGGGTCGCGCCCGTGACACACCTGGCAGTGATCAAAAGGTCACCCGGTGTACGACTGGCGGCCTGCGTGCTGGCGCTCTCGTTCACCGCGTTCGGCGTCCTGTGCCTGATCCAGCACATCGCGATGGCGGACACCCTCGTCTACCGCGCCGAGGGCCGGGCCGTCGTCGACGGCAGCGATCTCTACGGCTTCACCGTCACCGAGTGGGAGCTGCCCGCGACGTACCCGCCGTTCGCGGCGATCCTCTTCGTGCCGACGACGTGGCTGCCGATAACGGCGCTGAAGGTCTGCTTCATCCTCGGCAACACCGCGCTCCTCGCCCTCCTCGTCCACCTCTCCTGCCGCCTCGCCGGGCGCCCCACCCACGCGCCGTTCCTGCTCCTCGCGGTGGCGGTCGGCATCTGGCTGGAACCCGTCTTCCAGACGCTGCTGTTCGGCCAGATCAACCTGGCGCTGGTCTGCCTCGTCCTGTGGGACCTGACCCGCCCCGCCGGAGCCCTCGGCAAGGGGTTCGCCCTCGGCGTCGCCACCGGCGTGAAGCTGACCCCGGGCATCTTCATCGTCCACCTGCTGATCACCGGCCGGGTCCGCGAGGGCCTGACCGCGCTCGCCTCGTTCACCGGCACCGTGCTGCTGGGCGCGCTGGTCCTGCCGTCGGCCACCGTCGACTTCTTCACCCGCCGCCTCTACGAGACGGGCCGCGTCGGCCTCGCCTGGCTCGTCGACAACCAGTCCCTCCAGGGCCTGATCACCCGCACCCTGCACACCGAACACCCCGGCCTGGCCTGGGCGGTCCCGGCCGCCGCCGTCGGCCTCGCCGGGCTGTGGCTGGCCCGGCGGCTCGGCGGCGAAGGCCCCTGGCCGGTCCTGGTGACCGCCGTGACGGGGCTCCTGGTCTCACCCATCAGCTGGTCGCACCACTGGGTCTGGTGTGTCCCCCTGCTCGTCGCCCTGCTCGCGCGCGGCAGCACCGCCCTCGCCGCCGCCCTCACCGTGCTGTTCCTCGCCCGCCCGCACTGGATCCTGCCGCACGAGGGCGACCTGGACCTGCGCTTCCCCTGGTGGCAGCAGCCGCTGGCGGCGCCGTACCCGCTGCTGGGGCTCGCGGTGCTGGCGGCCGTCGCGTGGGTGGCGTACGGGCGGCGCGGGCGCGGCGGCACGAAGCCGCGGGTGCCGCACCAGGCGGACCGGGAGCTCGGCAGCGGCGCCGGGGAGCCGGTGGCGGACCGGGCGGGGTGACCAGGATCGGCCCGCGCCCCGCCTACCGCGAACCCCCCGGCCTCCCCTTGGTCTTCGCCCGCACCACGGGCTGCGGCGCGGGCCAGCTGTGGACCGGGGCGCCGGTCGCGCTCAGCTCCAGGTACCGCCGGACCGTCGCCGTGTCCGAGCCCAGTGCCCGGTGCGTCCGCCGCTGCCAGTGAGCCCCCGAACGCCCGGTCAGCACCCGCCCCTCCACCACCCCCAGCCACCGCTGCACCTCGTCGTCCGCGACCCCGGCCCCGGCCAGCCCGGCCGCCGCCCGCGGCAGCAGCGCCTGTACGAGGTCCCGGGCGGCCACCCGGACCGGCGCGGCCCCGCCCGCAGGCCACCAGAGGCGGGCCGCCATGCCGTCCCGGGCGGCGGTGTAGAAGTTCTCCCGGGCCAGCGCGAAGGGGAGGTCGCCACCGGGCTCGCGGGCCGCTCGGTCCAGGACGAGGCCGGTCAGCAGGGCGGTGTTGGCGACCATGTCGGCGGGGGTCGGTCCGGACGGCAGGGCGCGCATTTCGATGCGCAGGTGCCCGTCCCCGGCCGGGTCGTAGACCGGGCGGTTCCACCACCACAGGGTGCCCAGGTGCAGCCGCAGCTCCTCCAGCGCGGGCGGCCCGCCGGGCCGCAGCGGCCGGTCCCACGCGCCGTCGGAACAGAGCGGCACCAGCGGCGCGTACCGGCGCACCGCCTCCTCGACCAGTTCCCGCACGCCCCCGCGAAGCCAGCCGTGCCCGAAACCCGAGCGCCGGTCGGCCGGGGCGACCCGGCGCCGGTGCTGGCCGAAGGCCTGCTCGTACCAGGGGATGCGGGACTCGTCCCAAGCCCGTCTGCCGAGCAGCAGCGGCGAGTTGGCGGAGACGGCGAGGACGGGGGCGGTCATGAGCTGGGCGGCGTTGTGGACCCGGGTGAACTCCTCGGGCGGCACGGTGAGATGGACCTGCCAGGAGCTGGTGGCGCCCTGCGCGCACACCGTGTCGGACCGCATCCGGCACCGCTGCTCCCCCGTGACGCGCAGCCCGCGCCCGGCCCGCCCCAGCGCCTCGTCCATCACCGCGTACCGGCCGCGCGAGGACATGTTGCGGCGCGTCAGGTCGCCGGGGCGCAGGGTGGGCAGCAGGCCCGCGCAGTACGGCTCCGCGCCGTACGGGGCGGCCGTGCGGCGCACCGCCTCCAGCAGGGCGTCGGCCTCGTCGTGGAGGGCGGTGAAGGGGCGCGGGCGTAAGGGGACGGGGGTGAGGTTGGCCTCCAGGTTGTAGCGGTTGACCTCCAGGACGAGGCGGGGGTCGGCGGCGGCCTCGCGTATCTCCTCGTTCCGGGGGACGGGGACGCCGTCCGGGGTCACGAGGAACATCTCCAGCTCGGCGCCGAGCGTCGGTTCCCCCGCGCCGAACCGGGGCGAGGTGAGGAGCCCGTCGAGGAGCCCGAGCGAGGCCCGCAGCCGCGCCGCGAACCGTTCTCTGTCCTCGTCGGTGAAGTCGCGCTGGGGAAGATCGCGTCCCATGGCCTGCTCCCGGCTGTCGTCGTGGGCCGGGCACATGGCTGCCGCCGGGACCGGCCGTCGTCTGGGGGCCGCACGAGGGCCCGGCGTTGCTTGCCCGCACCCGGGCCGCGCCACACCACGGGCGACGGCGGCTGTCCGGATCGGGTGCCCCCGGCACCCCGGGCCGGGCAGGCGGGGACAACGCGCCTGCCACGCACCGGAATTCGGTTGCGGACGCCCTGGCGGGGGCCCCTAGGATGACCGGATGGCATCGGTCAAGCAGGTCCAGATCACCTTCGACTGCGCGAGCCCGCAGCGCGTCGCCCGCTTCTGGAGCGAGGCGCTGGGGTACGTCCTTCCGGCCCCGCCGGAGGGTTTCGCCACGTGGGAGGCGTACGACGCGACGCAGCCCTCCGAGGAGCGCGACACCTGGTCCTCCTGCAGCGACCCCGAAGGCGTGGGCCCGCGGCTCTACTTCCAGCGCGTCCCCGAGGGCAAGGTCGCGAAGAACCGCGTCCACCTCGACATCCGCGCCGGCCTCGGGCTCGTCGGCGAGGAACGCCTGGCCGCCCTGGAGGCCGAATGCGTACGCCTGGAAGCCTTGGGCGCGGTCCGCGGCACACTGCTGCTCGCCGACGAGGAGAACGAGTCCTGCCAGAACATGCAGGACGTGGAGGGGAACGAGTTCTGCCTCGACTGAGCGTGGGCCCCGTGAGGGCGGACGACCGGCGTCAACGCCCCGCTGCACCCTCCGATGTCGAGCCCAACTGAGCTATTGCACCGGTCCGCTCGCGCCGCTCATCCCTGATCCGCCGGACAGCAGGGTGTCCAGCATGTACCGGCGAGACCGCTCGATGCCCTCAAGGGCGACCTGTCTGACTTCCTCCTCCGAGCCACTTCTGATGGTGTCGACCAGTCGTCCGTGGTTGACGCTCGTGTAGGGAGGGCGGCCGAGTTCGCCTCGCAGGTTGAGGAAGCGTTCGATTTCTTCATGCAGCGTGTTGATCATCGGCGTCATCAGCGACACGCGCGCGACTTCCGCGATCGCCACGTGGAGCAGTCGGTTCGCTTCGTTCAGGTCGGGGCGTGAGGCGTTCGCCGCTACGGTTGCCGCACTGAGTGCGTCCAGACGGTCGAGATCCTCGCTGCTGGCCCGCTGCGAGGCCAGTACGGCCGCTTCCGGCTCAAGAAGCCTTCGCAGGCGGTAGGTGTCCTGGAGGTCGCCAAGGTCCGTCGGCTTCACGAAGGTTCCTCGCCGCGGGACGACCACGACAAGACCCTCTCTGCGCAGCGCGTTGATGGCTTCGCGCACCGGGGTCTTGCTCATCTCGTACCGCTCCGCGAGCCACGCCTCGACGATGACGTCGCCTGGGCGGAGGTGGCATCGGATGATGTCGCGCTTGAGGGATGCGTACGCCCGCTCCGCCATCGACGGTCCAGAACCCAAACCACTACTCCTCTTCAAGCTCCCGCGTAGCGGTCTTCGTCCTTCGACGTCCACCTGCGTCAAGACCTGTTGACATCCACCTTTCCCAGCGTATCATCCCTGTGAAATATCACAGGGATTACACGGGTCGGCCCGGCTGGCTCGTCCTGAAGGGAGGCCGACGCACCCCGCAAAGCGCGCCTGCTGGACCCGGACCCGTACCCGCCTGGCCTTTGCGGCGTCCGGACCTCCTCGCAGTCGGCCTTGCACATCAACAGAGCAGCACGCACCGCCCGATAAGCCGCGTTCACCGTCGACCCGATAGGGCTCCAGATGTCGCAACTCCAAAACAGCAGTCCGACCGTGGACGGCTCCATGAACCGGTTGTTCCGGGCGCTCAGTGCCCTGGAACGGGCAGGAAACAGGCTTCCCCATCCGTTCTGGCTGTTCTGGATCTTCGCGGCACTGCTTGGTGTGGTCAGTGCCGTGCTGGCCGCGGCGGAAGTGTCCGTCACCCTGCCGTCGACGGGGGACTCCGTCGCGGTGAAGAGCCTGCTCTCTCTGGAGGGAGCCAAGTTCGCCGCGGAGTCCGCACTGGACAACTTCGCCGGGTTCGCGCCGCTCTCGGTCGTGGTGGTCGTTCTGCTCGGTGTCAGCGTCACCGAGAAGAGCGGCCTCCTCACGGCGCTTCTCCGCGTCACGATCGGCCGGCTGCCCGTTCGCTGGCTGACCTTCTCCATCGCGTTCAGCTCCATGATCGCGCACGTGATGAGCGACTCGGCCTACATCGTCATGATTCCTCTGGGGGCGCTGGCCTTCCGAACCATGGGCCGCAGCCCGGTTCTGGGCCTGATGGTCGCCTATGCCTCGACGGCCATCGGTTTCAACGCCAGCCCGCTGGTGACACCGGCCGACGCGGTCAGGTCGTCCCTGGCGGCCGAGGCCGCACACTCCGTCGATCCGGACTACGTCATCACTCCGGTGGCCACGTACTTCTTCACGGCGGTCTCATCGGTGTTCCTCGCTGCCGTCATCGCACTCACGGTCGACCGCGTCCTGGCCAGACGGCCCGAGTTCGTGCCGACGCCCGAGGATGACGCGGCCACCGACAGGCTCTTCAACACCACCACCCAAGGCGAGGCGCCACAGCACATCGGGCCGACCGGCGAGGCCCCCTCCGCGTTCACGCTGAGCGCCGTCGAGAACCGCGCCATGAGGCTGTCCGGCGCGGTGCTGGTGCTCTACGTCGTGGCGGTATCCGCGCTGCTGCTGCCAGGGTCACCGTTCCGCGGCGAGGGCGGCAGCATCGTCCAGTCCGTGGTCGTGGTGAACATCGCCGTGTTCATCTCGCTGCTGTTCGCACTCGTCGGCATCGTCTACGGCAGGCAGGTGGGCACGATCCCCTCGCTGTCGTCCGTCCCCTCCGCCATGGCCGACGGCGTGAAGTCCTTCGTCCCCGTGATCGTGCTGTTCTTCGTGGTCTCGCAGTTCCTCGCCTACTTCACCTGGACCGGCATCAGCAATGTGATCACCGTCGAGGGCGCCCGGCTCCTGAAGTCCCTGGACGCACCCCACCTCGTCATCCTGCTCGTGATCATCCTGGCCATCAGCGGACTCAACATCATCATCAGCAGCGGTTCGGCGATGTGGTCCATACTCGCCCCCGTCCTGGTACCCCTGGCGATGTACGTCGGGCTCTCCCCCCAGGCAGCGATGGTGTCCTTCATGATCGGGGACTCGGTCACCAACACCACTCCCATGAACGCGTACTTCGTCCTGGCCCTGGGATTCCTTCAGCAGTTCCGGAAGGACGCCGGCATCGGCACCATGCTGTCCTTCACGGTTCCCGTGGCTCTCGTCGTACTCGTCTCGTGGTCGTCCTTCTTCGCCCTCTGGTACGCCCTGGGAATCCCGCTCGGCCCCGGGGTGCCCGTCCGGTGACCCCCTGACGCCCGTCCCGGCGGCTCCCCGCCGGACAACGGGCGCCCGATGACCGAAAGAGAAGCGCGAACGGCTGTCACGAGCACAGCTTCAGCACTCGCACAGCTCGGCAACGCCGAGCCCACTCCCGCACCACTTCAGAACGGAAGAGTCACGCACTATGGGCAGCATCGCCATCATCGGCGCAGGCAACGTTGGCCAGGCAATCGCCGGTCACATGTCCTACAAGGGACATGACGTACGGATCTTCGACAGGTGGGGCCGCGATCTCGAGCCGATCAGGGCCAACGACGGCATCGACATGACCGGCGACGTGGAGGGCCACGGCACACCCTCGGTGCTGACGACCGACCTCGGGCAAGCCGTCAGCGGCGCCGAGGTGGTCATCGTCGCCGCGCCCGCCTTCGCGCACGCCTATCTGTCCAAGGAACTCGCGTCCGTCCTTCAGCCGGACCAGCTCGTTCTGTTCCAGCCGGGCGTGCTCGGCAGCGGCGTAGAACTCGCGCGCATGTTCACGATCGCCGGCCGGCAGCCCTGCCTCATCGCGGAGACTCCGACCAGTCTGTACACGTGCCGGCTGCGCCGACCCGCGCACGTCTACATCGGGGCGATCAAGCGCGCCGTCCCGCTGGCCGCCGTACCCAGCGCGGATACGCCCCGGGCTCTCGACATCTTGCGGGCGTACTTCGGCGACCGGTACGTGCCGGGTGAGGACGCGCTGACCGTCGGACTCAACAACTGCAACGCCATCTACCATGTTCCTCCGGCGGTGCTGAACTTCAAGACGGTCGAAGACGCCGACCGCCACCCGCTGCACAGCCTGGTGACACCGCGCATCGCCGAGGTCATCGACGCCCTGGACCGCGAACGCCTTGCCCTGGCGGACGCCCTCGGAGTGAAGGCGGCCAGCTTCTGGGACTTTCTCAACACCGCCTACGGGGTGACCGAGGGCAGCTTCGTCGAGCGCATCGTGCAGGGCTACGGCCGTCAGGGATTTCCCGAACCAGACTCGGTCAAGCACCGGTACTTCACCGAGGACATCTCCTTCGGACTGGTCATCTGGAGTTCGCTGGCTGCGCAGATCGGACTTTCCCTCCCCCTGACCGACTCGTTCGTCACCCTGAGCGGGCCTCTCTGCGGACAGGACTTCGTGGCCGGGGGCCGCACAGCGCAGACGCTGGGCCTGCTCGGCTCCGACGTCGACGGCATCCGCGCCGCGTTCATCGACGGCACGGTGCAGAACGGGCGCCACACGCCGTGACGTAGGGTGCGCGACGCACGAGGCTCCCGTGCCGTTGAGGGAGGTGTTCGAAGCCCCAACCCGCCGGCACAGGAGCCTCGTCGGTCCCCTGTCCTGCCGGCCCCGTCCGCAACCAGTTCGGCCGGCAGGCGATGGGAGGCCGCCGCGGACCCGGCCTCCCGCACCGGATCGGAGGCCGGCTCGGCGGAGCCGAGGAGAACGAGGTCGGCGGAGTCGGAGCCGTACGCCGGCTGGTTCATCTGCCTACCCACCGGTCGAAGGGTGCCCGAGGAGCTTGGCGATCTGTGCGTTGACCAGGGTGTCGTCGGGGCGGGGCAGGATCTTCTCCAGGTGGTCCTCGTCGATGGCGGGGCCGTAGCTGGTCCTGTGGCGGAAGGCGGTGACGAGGTCGCCGGTGCGGACGTAGGTCGTCAGGGAGTGGGCGGTCATCTCGTCGTCCCACTCCGTGACGCGCTCCATCCGAAGCGCCTCGTCGCCGACGGCCGGCTCGGGGAGCCAGGTCACCCGCTCGGAGGCGAGGCCCCCGAGGCCGCTGTCGGTGCGGAAGGTGCCGCACCGCTCCTCCGCGCCGCGCAGCCGCGCCATCCACCGGGCCGCCTCACCCTTCGGGTACAGGGTCGCGGTGATCCGGCGTGGGTGCACGTCCTTGAGCTCGCCGTCGTGCTCGTACGTGACGTCGGCGCCCGCTCTCCCCTCCGGCTGGGCGATCACGCCGCAGGCGCGAGGCTTGAACGTCTCGGTGCCGACGGGCGGTTGTGGCTTGCTCCAGGAGCTGAACTCGATCACCCGGTAGCCGGGCAGCTCCTTCTCCGTCAGCATGCGGGGTTTCAGCTCGCCGGAGGTGGTGGGCAGCGGCTTGGCCGTGGTGCTCGGGGCGGGCCCGGGTTCCCGGTCCTCGGGCGAGGCCGCAGCCGAGGCCGACGGCTTCGGCGCTGCCTTCGGCTCGGCGGCCTCGCTCCCGCCGCCGCAGCCGGTCGCTGCTCCGGCGAGGAGCAGGGTGGCAAGGGCCGTACTGGGCAGGCGTCTTCGGGGGGTGTTCGGCATGGTGGCGGTGGCCCTCTCCTGGTGTTCCGACATGCGTGCGGTGCGACCGCCGCAGGATAGAAGGTCGGGGGAGAGCGGACGCCGGGGATTTCTGTCCGGCGTCCTACTGCCTTACGCGCCGTTCAGGGCCGCCACGAAGACGGCCCAGGCCGGTCGGGTGAAGGGGATCACGGGCCCGCTGTCGGCGTTCTTGCTGTCGCGGATCGGGGCGGAGCCGGTCACGGCGAGGGCGAGTTCGAGGCAGTTCCCGCCGTTGTTCCCGCTGTGGCTGCTCTTGATCCAGAGGGCGGTACTCAGGTCGGGAGTGGGCACGGGCTCACGCTCCAAGCTGGTCCTGCCGGACGGCGGAGACGAACGACACCCAGGCGGGGCGGGTGAAGGGGAGGACGGGGCCGCTCTCAGCGATCTTGCTGTCGCGGACGGGGGCGAGGCCGGGGAATGCGGGGGCGAGTTCGAGGCAGTCGCCGCCGTTCGCTCCGCTGTAGCTGCTCTTGATCCACGGTGCGGCGTTGAGATTCTTCATGTTCATGCTGCTCGTTCCTCTCGACTGCCTCACGGATCAGATCAGCGGAGTCGCTGGCCGACAGTGCATCCGCCCGAAGAACATCATAGGTTCGGGAGTGTCGTTGGAGGACCGCGGGCGCATCGCTGAAGTGGCCTCGGTCCAGCGACTCCGAGTACACCCATTCCTTGCCATCAGGCATGGTGAGCAGCGTCATCGACGTATCCGGCCTGGCAGCCGTGGGGGACGCCCAAGGGGCCACCTGAATGCGGATGTTGGGGCGGGCGCCCACCTGGAGCAGGTGTTGCAACTGCCCTTGCATGATCTCGTGGCTGCCGACCGTTGTCCGCAGGCAACCCTCGTCCAGTACTGCTATGTACAGGGGGCCCTCAGGCGACAGAAAGCGCTGCTGTCGGCTGAGTCGGGCTCGCACTCGTTCCGCGAGTTCGTCAGGGCTGCTCAGCCGGGCGAACAGCGCCTGCGCGTACTCCTCCGTCTGCAACAACCCCGGGATGGTCTGCGCCTGGTACTGGCGCACCGCCACCGCCACCTCATCCATCTCCGCCCGGCGCTTGAACCAGTCGGGATGTTCCACGTCCGGGTACCAGTCGATGCGGACCCACAGGCGCATCAGGGCGCCGTTGGTTCCCAGGACCCTGTCGCACGTCTTGACGAAGGTGTCGTGCGGGACCCGGTCGCCGCTTTCGACGCGGGCGATCTGGGAACGGTCGCAGGGGATGTGTTCTGCCAGGGCCTTCTGGGTGAGGCGGGCCTCCTCGCGGAAGTAGCGCAGGACCTCACCGAAGACGTCGGCGGTGGTGGCGGCGGTTTCGACATTGGGCGCGGTGGTGCGTCGGGCCACGAACACTCCCTCGTGATCGCTTGTGACAGGCAGTCAGTGACACGCGTCGGGCATGGCGACGCGGGGTCGCGCTGGGCAACACTGACCGCACTCAAAGTAACCGCTCGTCCCGGTTCGCCGGGCGAGAACCCAGTACGGAGAGAGCAATTGGCAAGCCGAGCGAGCAACGGTGACCCCAGGCGCGGGGCGGTCGTCTACGACGCCGTGTCGGAGCAGGCGGGGGAGTATGTGGGGCAGGACGGGGCGTACGCCGTGCTGCGCCCCGTCGGCGGAGGCGGCGAGTGGCGGACCGACCCCGACCGGGTGCGGGCGGCGACCCTCACCGAGCGGCTGAGCGCGGGCGTGCGCGCGGCCAACCGGCGGGCGCGGCAGACGGTGGCCCAGGCGCTCGACGTGGACCTGTGCCGCCCGCCGCAGGCCGTCACCGGGTGCGCCGAGTGCGCCCGCCTCGACCGCGAGCGGGCCGCCGCCCGGGCCGCCTTCGACTGGAGCGCGCAGACCGACGCCAACGTCCTCCTGCGGCGCCACCGGAACGCGGACCACGCGGCCTGAGCGATCTCAGACCGGCCTCACCCCGCCAGCAGCTCGTCCGCGTCCACGATGCGGTACGCGTACCCCTGCTCGGCCAGGAACCGCTGGCGGTGGGCGGCGAAGTCCTGGTCGATGGTGTCGCGGGCGACGACCGAGTAGAAGCGGGCCTCGTGGCCGTCGGCCTTCGGGCGCAGGACGCGGCCCAGGCGCTGGGCCTCCTCCTGGCGGGAGCCGAAGGTGCCGGAGACCTGGATGGCGACGGTCGCCTCGGGCAGGTCGATGGAGAAGTTGGCGACCTTCGAGACGACCAGGACGGACAGCTCGCCGGTGCGGAACGCCTCGAAGAGCTTCTCGCGCTGGGCGTTGGAGGTGTCGCCCTTGATCACCGGCGCGTCCAGGTGCTCGCCCAGCTCGTCGAGCTGGTCGATGTACTGGCCGATGACCAGGGTCTGCTCGCCCTGGTGCTTGCGGACCAGCGCCTCGGTGACCTTCTGCTTGGAGCCGGTCGTCGCGCAGAAGCGGTACTTCTCGTCGGACTCGGCGGTGGCGTAGGCGAGGCGCTCGCTCTCGGTGAGGTTGACGCGTACCTCCACGCAGTCGGCCGGGGCGATGTACCCCTGCGCCTCGATCTCCTTCCACGGCGCGTCGAACCGCTTCGGGCCGATGAGCGAGAAGACGTCGGACTCGCGGCCGTCCTCGCGGACCAGGGTCGCGGTCAGGCCGAGGCGGCGGCGCGCCTGGAGGTCGGCGGTGAACTTGAAGACCGGCGCGGGCAGCAGGTGCACCTCGTCGTAGACGACCAGGCCCCAGTCGCGGGAGTCGAAGAGCTCCAGGTGGGGGTAGATGCCCTTCCGCTTGGTCGTCAGCACCTGGTAGGTGGCGATGGTGACCGGGCGGATCTCCTTCTTGGTCCCGCTGTACTCGCCGATCTCCTCCTCGGTCAGCGAGGTCCGCTTGATCAGCTCGCTCTTCCACTGCCGGGCCGAGACGGTGTTGGTGACGAGGATCAGCGTGGTCGCCTTCGCCTGCGCCATGGCGCCCGCGCCGACCAGCGTCTTGCCCGCGCCGCAGGGCAGGACGACGACGCCGGAGCCGCCGTGCCAGAACCCTTCCACGGCCTGCTTCTGGTACGGCCTGAGCGCCCAGCCGTCCTCGGCCAGCTCGATGGCGTGCGCCTCACCGTCCACATACCCGGCGAGGTCCTCGGCCGGCCAGCCCAGCTTCAGCAGCGCCTGCTTGATCTGGCCGCGCTCCGAAGGGTGCACCGCGACGGTGTCCGGGTCGATCCGGGCGCCGACCAGCGGCTGGATCTTCTTCGAGCGGAGGATCTCCTCCAGCACCGGCCGGTCCGTGGAGGTGAGGACCAGGCCGTGGGCCGGGTGCTTGGTGAGGGTGAGCCGCCCGTACCGGTCCATCGTCTCGGCGATGTCGACCAGCAGGGCGTGCGGCACCGGGTACCGCGAGTACTCCACCAGCGCGTCCACGACCTGCTCGGCGTCGTGGCCGGCGGCGCGGGCGTTCCACAGGCCCAGCGGCGTCAGCCGGTAGGTGTGGATGTGCTCCGGCGCACGCTCCAGCTCGGCGAACGGCGCGATCGCGCGCCGGCAGGCGTCAGCCTGCTCGTGGTCGACCTCCAGCAGCAGCGTCTTGTCGCTCTGCACGATCAAACAGGACACCCGAACCTCCGTCTTACGCCCGTCCCGCACCCGTCATCGACCCGGCGACCGCGCACACGGCACACCGGGCCAGTCCTCCATGGTCCCGCATGGCGGGGCGGAGCGGGGGCGTCGCGGTGTCGGACGGGTCACGTCGGGGGCCGCGGACGGCGGGACGGAGGGCGGGGGCGGGGCTGCGGGCACGGGCGGATCATGCCACCGGGCCGGGGGCGCGCCCGGGGGCGTCGGCCCCGGCCCGGTCCGTGTCGTACGCCGTGCCTCCGGGGCCGGCGCCCGGGCGCGGCGCCCCGTCCAGCGCCTCGCGCATCCGGCGCAGGCGGCGGAGCTGCTTGCGGCCGTTGAAGAAGAGCCAGGTCGGGAAGGCGACGGCGAGCAGAGTGAAGCCGATGGTCTCGCGGGGGCCCGCGGTGAGGGCGGTGAGGACGGCCACGCCGCCGAAGAGGAGGACGAGGAAGGCGAGGGCCCACGGGCGGTTGCGGGCGCGGTGCAGGCGCTTGGCGACCAGGGCGCGCAGGGCTTCGCGTTCGGCCGGGTCGGCGGGGACCTCGCCGGTGCGCAGGCGCCGGTCGAGCGAGACCAGGCCGGTGGTGTCGGTGCCGGTGGCGCGCTTCTCCTTGCGGCGGACGGCCAGCAGGACGGCGACGCCGCCGAGCGAGGAGACGGCGACCCGGCCCAGCACGGCCGACGGGGACTGGCCGGGGCTGATGAGCAGGACGAGGCCGCTGGCACCGAGGATCGACAGCAGCACCTGGAACCAGAGGTTCCGGGCGACGAAGGTGTGCAGGCGGTTCACCGTCCGCCCCCTCAGTCCCGGATCCGGCGGCGGGTGAGCGTGATGCGCAGGCCCAGGGCGACGGCGAGCAGGATCCCGGCGACCCCGGAGTAGGCCCAGGCCGTGGTCCCGCGTACGGCGCCGAACGCGGCCGTCACGCCCCAGAGGAGCAGCACGGTGAAGAGGGCGGTCCAGGCGATGTCGGAGGCCCGGAAGCGGAGCTGGCGCCGCTGGCGGGTGCCGGGACCGAGGTCGCCGAGCGTGGCCGCACGGTCGGGGGTCGGGTCGGATGTCGGGCGGGTCATCGGGTTCCCCCTCTGCTGGGTCCGCCACGCGGGCGGAAGGTTCAGAGGTGGGCCGTGTACCCCGGGCATGTCCGGACACGCCGCCCAAGTCCCTCCGGGGGCAGGCGGGTCGGGGGCGAGGGTCAGCGGGCGGACTCGGCCCCGTCGGACTCCTCGGCCAGTTCCGCGACGCCGGTGATGCGGTGCAGGGCGTAGGTGCGGACCTCGTCGGCGGTGTGGTCGTAGCCGGTGACATAGCCGCCCTCGACGCGGAGGGGGGCCAGCAGGTGCTGGGAGGCGGTGCCCTCGGCGTTGACGTGGCCGATCCACAGCGAGGCGCCGGTCATCACGGCCGCCTGGACGGTGGCGAGGGTGTCCGCCGCCGAGGTGCGCGGGAGGCCGCCCGGCGCCTCGGCGCCCGGGGTGTCCTTGCGCGGGGCCGTCGCCGCCCGGTCGCCCGCGCGGACCGCCCGTACGGCGGCGGTCAGCAGGGTGGCGTCCGGCGCGGGCGGGCCGTCGGGCACGGGCGCGGGGGGCGTGCGCGGCGGTGTGCGGTGGGCGTGCGGGCGGGCGATCACCACGTCGCCCTCGGCCGACTCGGCGGCCGGGGCGAAGCCCATGGCGCGCAGCCCCTCGATGAGGGCGCGCGGGTCGGCCTGGGCGGCGACCACCGTGGGGGCGAGGCGGCGCAGGCGCAGGGCGGAGGCCCGGCGGTCGGCGAGGATCTCGTCGAGGACGGCCTCGTCGTCGCAGCGGACGTACGACGAGGCGGCGCCGACCCGGAGCAAGCCGTGGCGGCGGGCCACGTCGTCGATCAGGTACGTCAGCGGCTGCGGCACCGGGGTCCGGGAGTGCTGGGCGAGGAAGGCGTGCAGCTCGGTGGCGCTCCGCCCGGCGTCCAGGGCGCGGCGGACCGAGCCCGGGGTGAAGCGGTAGACGGTCGCCCCGCCCTTCGACTCGACGTCGGCGAGGACGGCGAGCGCCTCCGCCAGCGGGCGGACCAGCGGGCCCGGGGCGACGGCGGTCAGGTCGGCCTGGAGCAGGACGTGGTCCAGCGGCTCCGGGAGGAGCGGGGCGAGGAGAGCGGCCACGCGGGCCGAGCGCCGGGACTGCGCCTGGGCGGAGGCGGCCCGGGCGCCGCTCGCGGACCCGCCGCCCTCCCCCTCGGCCCCGTCCTCGTCGCCGATCAGCGCCCGGCCGTGGCTCGCCAGGGCGCCCCGGCCGGTCACGCCCAGCATCTCGGCCTCGGCCAGGGCCCACTCGGTGAGCTTGGTACGCAGGGCCTCCGGGCTGTTGGCCTCGACGCCGCCGCCGTACGCGGGGCGTGCGCCGGGACGCGGCGGCTCGGGCACGTCGTGGCGGGGTCCCGCCGAGCGCAGCGGGCGCTCCCAGCGCAGCCGCTCCAGCAGCGCGGCGGGATCGGGGGCCTGGCCCGGCTCCAGCTCCGCCATCAGCTCCAGCACCCGGCGCCGGATCTCGGGCGCGGGGGAGCGGTCCAGGCCGGGGCCGAGCGCGGACAGGGTGCGGTCGCGGCCGTCCCGGCCGCCGATCAGGCCGGGGGTGCGGGTTCCGGGCAGCCACGCCTCCAGCAGCCAGGCCCAGCGGTCGGCGGGCGGCAGGTCGCGCCAGGCGTCGTACTCCGGGGTCGGCGCGTAGTGCTCGGCCTCGCCGGTACGGCGGCGGGTGCGCGCGTCGCGGGTCTCCTCGTCGGCGTACCCGTCGTCGCCGTCCTCGGCCCGGTCGTGGCGCTCCTCGGCGTACCCGCCGTCGGAGGCGATGAGCCCGGCCGCGTACGCCAGCTCCACCCAGAAGGCGGCCACCGGCTCCGGGACCTCCAGGACGGAGGCGGTCCGCTTCAGCTCGCGGATGCTCAGCCCGCCCGCGCGCAGCACGGCGGGCCCGCCCTCGTCCCAGGAACGCAGCAGCTCCTCGACGGTGGCGAGCGCCGCGAACGCCTGCCCGCCCGCCGCCGCGTCCACCACCTGCGGCTTCCGCTCGACCGCCACCGCGACCGCCGGACGCGTCGGCTCCGGTACGCGGTGGGCGCGGCCCGCGCGCAGCGACAGCGCGGCCTCGCGGGGCAGTACGACGGTGCCCGGGGTGGTCGGCAGCAGCAGGCCCCGGTCGAGGAGCCAGCGCAGGTGGGCCGCGGGCTCGGCGGTCACCTGGCCGTAAGGCGGCCCCCACGTCAGGCGGCCCAGCACCTCCCGGGACGCCTCCGGGGCCTGGTCCAGCAGCTCGGCCATGCGCCGCCGGTCGGCGAAGAGGGCGCTCAGGGCGGCCACCGCCGACACCGCGTCGTGAGTGCCGGGCAGCCCGGCCGCCGCCAGGATCGCCTGGATCCGGCCCGGCGACATGCCCGAGGTCGCCTCCGCCACGGACGGGCCCAGCCCGGTGGGCGAGGAGTGCGAGGCGGACGGCGCCAGCAGCTCGCGGGCGGTCCGCACCAGCCGCAACCGGTCCTCGCCGCCCCACACCAGGGCCCGCTCGCGCAGCAGCGCCACCGTGCCGGGCAGCGCCCCGGCGACCTCCGGGTCCCCGTCGTCCCCGGCCAGCAGGTCCAGCAGCTCTTGGTAGGAGGCCGGGTCCGGGGCGACCGCCAGCGCCTCGGCCGCCTGGAGGGCGAACCGGTCCAGGTGCTCCAGCGCCCGCAGCACCGAGGCCCGCGTACCGGCCCGGGTCGCCAACTGCGTGACGTCGGTCGGCACCGGGTGGAGCAGGTCGGGCCGGGACCGGAGCAGGGCGGCCAGCGAGGCGTCGTCGCGCTCGCGCAGCGCCTGCGCCAGCGACCTCGGTCCCGGCTCCGCCGCGTGGCCGTCCCTGTGCTGCTGCTCAGCGCTCATCCCGCCCACGGTAGCGGCCCGGGCCCCCTCCCCGCGCCGACCGGCGCAAACCGTCACCGGGTCGGTAGCCGGGGGAGGCCGGTGGAGTGGTCCTGCCGGGCCGGGTGAGCCGGGGTGAGCGCGCGGCTCCGGTGGGCGTGCGCACACCGGCCACGCCGGTCGGCCGGCCTCGCTTCGCCGCCCCTCTCCGGTGGTGGGGGGGGGGGGCGCCCGCCGGGGCCCCCCCGGGCGGGTGGGGTTGACCAGAAACATCTCCCCCGGTCTCCC
>NZ_JBHXJE010000056.1:30445-39625 GCF_042723275.1 Streptomyces sp. NPDC058373
CCGTCCTGGGAGACGGGCACCGCGCCCGGCAGGTCCGGGGCGGACCTCGTCGGCGGGCGGGCGGGCCGCGGGGGGGCGGGGGGCGGGCCCCCCCCCGCCACCACCGGAGTGGAGCGGCGGCGGCCCGGACGCCGAGGGCCGGTCCGGTCCAGCCCGGAGCATGGACGCTGCCGGGAATCCCGTGCGTGGGGATCCCGTACGCGGAGTGCCCCTACGGCTCCGAGCCGGCGCGGGCATCCCCAACGCCCCCGCGACCGGCCCGTGATGCGTACCGTTGGCTCCGGCACGGCGTCGAGCGGAGTGAGGGGCAGCGTGGGCATCGAGAGCGATCAGCTCGTCTTCGACTATCTGAGCCGCGTCGGCGACCTGGCCCAGCAGCGCCATGTCCCGGCGGCCGAACGGATGCGGCTCATCACGGAGTTGCGCCGCGACCTCGACCAGCGGCGGGGCCGGCCCGGCGGGGACAGCCCGGCGGCGGTGCGGCGGGCCCTCGGCAAGCTCGGCACTCCGGCCGAGGTGGTCGCCCGGGCCGGGGGTACGGCCACCTCCGCCGCAGCGCCCGAGGCGCCCGCGCACGTCCCCGTACCGTCGCCGCGCCCCGCCGAGCCGGAGCCGGGCAAGCCGAGCCTGCGGAAGGTGTTCCCCGGGCCCCGCGAGCGCCCGGCCGACGCCGAGGAGGCGCCGCCCGCGCCGCACCGGGTTCCCGGGCTGGAGGATGTGGGGCGGGGCGTCTCCGGGCCCGACCTGGCCGGGGCCTCGCCCGACTGGTGGCGGGTCGAGGCCACGCCCGAGGGGCTGGGCGGGGGCGGGGGAGCGGGGACCTTCGGGACCCGGCTGCCCGGGGAGGTGGCGGGCTTCCAGGGAGGCGTGGAGATTCCCGAACTCCTCAATCCGGGCCTGCGGTTGGAGAAACCCGCTGCCCCGGGCGGCACCAAGGAGGACGAGGCCGACGAGGCCGCCGGGGCCGAGGAGGTGGTCGCCGTCGATCCGGTGGCCGCGGCTCCCCGCCGCCGGTTCTCGCCGCGCGCCCTCGTGGGGGGCGGGCTCGGCAGCCCGCTCCTCCTGCTGGCCGCCGCCCTGCTCGTCGCCGGGGCCGTCCTCGGCAACCTCTTCTGCCTCGCCCTCGGCTGGCTCACCGCCTACCTCACCAAGCGACTCACCCCCGTCCAGGCCAAGTTCGCCGCCCTCGGCATCCCCGCCCTCACCCTGCTGG
This sequence comes from Streptomyces sp. NPDC058373, assembly GCF_042723275.1. Taxonomy (NCBI): domain Bacteria; kingdom Bacillati; phylum Actinomycetota; class Actinomycetes; order Kitasatosporales; family Streptomycetaceae; genus Streptomyces; species Streptomyces sp. NPDC058373. The sequence continues at coordinate 31,659 of NZ_JBHXJE010000056.1, forward strand.
GCGGGGCTGTCTGGCTCTGGGGCCGCACCGAGGGGCGCTGGGGCGACCCCATCCCCGAGGCAGGAATGGCCGACGCGATCACGGGCCTCTGGCCGGTGCTGCTCCGCACGGCAGCCGTGACCTCGGCCCTGTACCTCCTGTGGCGGGCCCGGCGCCGCACCTGACCGGCCGGGCTGGGTGGCCTCAAGCCGCCGGGATGGGAGAAACGGCCCGGCCGGCGCTTGAGGCCGCCCCAGGGCTGGAAGTCCAACAGGTGTCCGGACACGGCGTGTTGTGACGCTCCTGTGAGCATCCCCCACCAACCCCACGAACAACTCTGAACCCGCACACGCGGTGATACGATCATCTGACTTTCAGCAGACTGACGGTGCGTGAGATAGCGCGCTACGGGGGGCAGTCGCGACGGCTCCATCGTGGAGGAGCGGGTGTGGTCCCCCCAATGAGGTCCGTATGAGGCGGCCCGCGGCCTTGGCCTTCCGTGCGGAGGGAGCCCGCAGGCCCCGTCGCGGGCTCCCTTGGCTGCCCGCAGCTCCGACGCGATGCGACTTGAAGAGAGTCTCATGACGTCATTCATCCAGGATCCACTGTTGTGGATCCTGCTTGCTGTTCTGGTCGCTGCGGCGCTCGCAGTGCTGAGCGCCCGCAGAACCAACCTCGCTCTACGGCGGGGGAAAGGGGAGCTGGAGAGGAGCCTCGCCGAGGCCCGCGGCGAGATCGGCCGCATGCACCTGCGCCAGCAGGAACTGGGCGCCCGCCACGCCCACGACGTCGCCGACGTCCGCGCCGACGCCGAGTCCGCCACCAAGGCCGTGCTCAAGTCGGCCATGGGCACCCTGCAGTCCCTCGCCGAGGAGCAGCAACTGCTCCTGGACGGGCTGCTCAACAAGTACGGCAACGACGCCGAGGTCCTCGGCGACCTGATGTCCGTCGACCACACCGGCAGCCAGTTCTCCCGCCGCGCCAAGGGCATCTCGGTGCTGTGCGGCGGCTGGCTGGGCCGCCGCGACGGCACCGCGACCGTGTACGACGTGGCCCGCAGCGCCCAGGGCCGTATCAAGGACTTCGGCCGGGTCAGCGTCCACTCGCAGGTCAACGTGGCCGTGACCAGCAAGGCCGTGGAACCCGTCGCGGTCGTCCTCGCCGAGCTGCTGGAGAACGCCACCAACTACAGCGCCCCCGGCACCCCGGTCGAGGTCAACATCCAGTCCGTCCCCAGCGGCGTCTGCTTCATCGTGGACGACGCCGGTCTCGGCATGGACCAGGAGACGAAGGACCGCGCGGCCATGCTGCTGGCCACCGACGGGACCGTCGACATCACGAGTCTCGGGGATCCGCCCCGGGTCGGATTCGCCGTCAGCGGCATGCTCGCCGCCCGCTACGGCTTCGCCGTCTCCGTCGGGTCGGTGTCCCCCTACGGAGGTGTGCGCGCGGTGATCCGTGTTCCGGAGGAGCTGCTCACGTCGGAGTTCTCGGAGCCCGCCCAGGCCCCCGCCCGCGTCGAGATGCCCGCGTCCCAGCCGACGCAGCACCTGACGGCCGTACCGGACGCCCACACCTCGCACGTCGTGGGCACCACCACCGGCGGCCTGCCCAAGCGCCGCAGGCGCGCAGGCGAAGTGGCCGCAGCGGCCGCGCCCAGCGAACCCGCCACCACCGGTGAGACGCCGGCCGCCGACAGCGAGATGACCGCGTCGCGACTCGGGGCGTTCGCCCGCGGGACGCGGATCGGCCGGGACACGATGACCACGGAAGGACCCGAGTACCAGTGAAGACCGATCTGTCGTGGGTGCTGAACGACGTGCTGGAAGTGCGCGGCGCCCGTCACGCCATCCTCGTCTCGGGTGACGGCCTCCTCCTCCAGAGCTCGGACGGCATCGAGCGCGGCGAGGCCGAGACCAACGCGGCGGCGATGAGCTCGATGCAGTCGCTCAGCCGCGCCGTCGCCGGGTTCGTCGGCCTCGGACGCGGGGTGTGGAAGCAGACGCTGATGGAGTACGACGGCGGCTGGATCTTCCTGATCGCCGCGGGCCAGGGCGCCTACCTGGCGGTCTCCGCCGCCGTGGACGTGGACATGGAGTCGATGTCGATCCGGATGCAGAAGACGGTGGCGGCGCTGAGCAGAGCGATGGGCGTGGCGCCACGCTCGAACAACGGTGTGAACACATGACGAGGCCCGGCGAGGAAGCTTCCGTCACCAGCGACTTCGTCCGGTCCTACGTCATCACCGGCGGGCGCAGTCTGCCCGCGTCGGACCAGCTCGCGCTCCAGACCCTGGTCACCATCGCCCCCGAACGGACGCTCCCGCTGGGGGCGTCCCCGGAGGTCAAGGCCATCTGGGAGCTGCTGTCGGGAGGTTACCTCTCCGTGGCCGAAGTGGCCGCCCACGTCGCCCTGCCGGTCGGCGTGGCCCGGCTGCTGCTCACCGATTTACTCGACCAGGGCCACCTGCTGCGCCGTGCCGAACCGCCGCGGGCGCAGAACGTCGAGAGAGACACTCTTGAGAAGGTTCTGAATGGACTCCAATCCCTCATCGGCTGAGACGGCCCGGGGACCGCTCTACGTCTCCGAGGCGGTGACCACCGCCGCGAAGATCCTCGTGGTGGGCCACTTCGCCGTCGGCAAGACGACCCTCATCGGCGCGCTGTCGGAGATCAAGCCGCTGCGCACCGAGGAGAAGATGAGCCAGGCGTCGGTGCAGTTCGACGACCTGAGCGCCGCTCCCGACAAGGCCACCACCACGGTCGCCCTGGACTTCGGGCGGCTGACCCTCGCCGACGACCTGGTCCTGTACCTCTTCGGCACACCGGGGCAGCAGCGCTTCATGCAGCTGTGGGAGGACACGGCGCGCGGCGCCCTCGGGGCGCTGCTCCTGGTCGACCCGGCCCGGCTGGAGGAGACCTTCCCGGTCATCGACCTCATCGAGAGCTACGGCCTGGACTACGCCATCGCCGTCAACAGCTTCACGCCGGAGAAGAGGTACGGCGAGGACGAGGTCCGCGAGGCCCTCGACCTGCTTCCGGACACGCCGGTCGTCTACTGCGACGCCCGCGACCGCGAGTCATCCGCCCACGCCCTGATCGCCCTGGTGCGCCACCTGCTCACGCGCGAACGCGTCGCCTGACCGCGCCGCACCCCCGCCCCGCCCCCGACGGGACGCCCGCCAGGTACCCCCGCCCGCCCGGAACGCCCGGGACACAGAGAGAGACCCCATGGAAAGCCACCCCCCGTACGCGCCGGCCGGCAGATGCCCGATGCACGACGCCAACTTCGCCGCCGACCCCCAGGCGGTCTACGACCAACTGCGCGAACAGGGCCCGGCCGGGCCGGTCGAGCTGGCGCCCGGCGTCGACGCGACGCTCGTCGTGGGGTACGAGACGGCGCTGCGCGTCCTCCAGAACCCGTCGCTCTTCCCGCGCGACGCCCGCCGCTGGCCCGCCCTGAACGAGGGCCGCGTCCCGATGGACAGCCCGGTCCTGCCGATGATGGCGTACCGGCCGAACTGCCTGTTCACCGACGGGTCGGTGCACCTGCGGCTGCGTAAGGCGGTCACCGACAGCCTCGCCAAGCTCAACATCACGCGCATCCGCCGGGATGTCGAGCCGATCGCCGACTACCTCATCGACCAGTTCAGCGAGCGCGGCCGCGCCGACCTCCTCGCGGAGTACGCGAAGCTGCTGCCGCTGCTGCTGTTCAACAAGATCTTCGGCTGCCCGGCGGACATCGGCGACACCCTCACCACCGCCATGTCGGCGATGTTCGACGGCAAGGACCCGGTGCGGACCAAGGCCCGCATCGACTCCTGCCTGATGCAGCTCATCGCGATCAAGCGCCGCGAGCCGGCCGACGACGTCATCTCGTGGCTGATCCAGCACCCGGCCGGGCTGACCGACGAGGAGCTGAAGGACCAGCTGGTGATGTTGATGGGCGCCGGCATCGAGCCGGAGCGCAACCTCATCGGCAACGCCCTGCTGGAGCTGCTCTCCGGCGGTGAGCACGGCCGGGGCGCCGGGATGATGGTCGAGGAGGCCGTCGACCACGTGCTGTGGCACCGCACCCCCATCGCCAACTACGCCGCCCACTACCCCACGCAGGACGTGGACTTCGGCGGCGGTGTCGTGGCACCGGCCGGGAGCCCCGTCCTGATCTCCTTCGCCGGGGCCAACAGCGACCCGGCGCTCGCGGAGGCCCGCCGCAGCGCGGGACGCGGGGCCCACCTGGCCTGGGGTGCCGGTTCGCACGCCTGCCCGGCCAAGGACCCGGCGCAGGTCATCGCGGTCACCGCGATCGAGAAGATCCTCAACGCCCTGCCCGACCTGGTCCTCGGCGTCCCCGAGGAGGAGCTCCAGTGGCGGCCGGGCCCCTTCCACCGGGCCATGGTCTCCCTCCCGGTGGCCTTCAGCCCGACCCCGGCCACCCGGATGGCGGCGGCGATCCAGAGCCGGGGCGGCACCCCGCAGCAGGCGGCGCCCGCCGCCGCGCAACCCCAGCACGCCTCCTCCACGGCGTCGGAGGGCGGTCGCAGGAAGGGCTTCTGGAGCTCCTTCCTCGACATCTTCCGCGTGTGACACGGGTGCTGGTACGAGAACCGCAGAGGTGACGGCCCGCCATGGCGACATGGCGGGCCGTCGTCGTACGCGTGCACACCCCAGGTCCCGTACCGGGGCCGAGACGGTCAGGCGGGCGGGCGCACCGGCGTCGTCACCTCGCGTCCTCCACGCCGTCGGCGACGCAGAAACCTTCCACCAGGGCGAGGGCATGGGGCTCCAGCTCCGCCACCACCTGCTCGATCTCGTCGGGCAACCGCTTCACCTGCGCCGCGGTCATCCGTTCCCGGGCCAGCAGCTCGCCGCTGTGGGCGGCGATCTGGCGCATCGCGAACAGCCGGTGCAGGTCGCGGATCCGTTCCGCGTCGGCGGCGGGGACCCGGTCGGCCGCTTCGAGCAGGGCCTCGCCGGCCAGACGGTGCGCGTGGGCGTCGACCAGTTCCAGCGCGGGCGACACGGCCCCGTTCCAGCGGGCCATGGGGTTCCCGCGGACGCCCTTCGCGCGCAGGCGGTTCTTGGCGCGCTCGTGCCAGATCCGCTCGATGTCCGCCATGAGGTCCTGCAGGTGCGCACCGTCCCGCAGTGACCGCTGCTCCGGCGCGGTCTCGCTGACCGGCTTCGGGGCGAAACCGCCCAGCAGCATCTCCCCGGCCGCCTTGACCCAGATGACCTGGTTGTCGCCCTCGGCGGTGATGGTGCCCTCGTTGGCGGCCAGCTGACCCGCGATGCCGTGGGTGAGCAGCAGGCCCTTCGCCCCGCACCGCTCCCGGCAGGTCGTCATGACGTCCCGCGCGGCCCAGGTGATCCACCCCTTGGTCACGGCGACGAGGCGTTCCACGTCGTCCCGTTCGCCGGGGCCGGCCATCTCCCACTGGCGTATCACCGAGCGGTGCAGCAGGGTGGCCGCGTAGGTGGTGGCCACCGCGTCGAGCAGCGGCTCGTGGTGGCTGCGGTGCGCCATGAGGGGGACGCGCTGCCCCCTGGTCATCCCGGACGTCAGCCGCGAGCCGCCGTGCCGCACCGCGATCGCGACCGCCTGCCGGGTCGCGCCAAGGCTGTATCCGGCCATGCACAGTTTGCCCATGGCCACCCGGCCTATGGAGCGCAGAAAACGTATCCGGGGGCTCCCCAGCGCACTGGTGAACTCCCCGTCGACGCTGAGTCGCCCGTGGTCGCCCTGGAGCATGGCGCTGTGGGGCAGGCTGACGTGGCGGAAGGTGGTCGCGCAGTGGTCCACCGGGGCGCCGGCGGTGTGCGGCAGCCGCTCGACGTGGACGCCGGGCAGGTGGCCCTTCTCGTCGCTGAGCGGGGTGAGGAAGAGGAAGACCCCCAGGTCATCGCCGTCCACCAGCAGCCGGGCGGCGACCACGGCGTCCTTCGGACCGCCGGTCAGCGAGGTGTTGGGCATCCACTTGGCCGCACCGGGGCCGGGGGTGTTGAGGACGAAGCGGCGGGAGGCGGGGTTGTACTCGGCGGTCGTCTCCATGTTCACGGCGTCGTTGCCGTGCTCGGCCTCGGTGCACAGGAACGTGCCGATCCGGTCCATCCGGACGTACGGGTCCAGGTCGCGGTCCTCGTGGTCGTGGTCGAGGAGGCTGCCGAGGAAGAGGTTGTAGTGGATGGAGGCCAGGGTGGCCATCCCGGGGTCGGCGGGGCCCGCCCACTCGTGGAGCGCGGTCAGCGCCGTCGCGCTCAGGGAGAGCCGGCGGGCGTCCGGCACCGCCGCCGCAACCGTGCGCAAGCGGCGATAGGACAACTCGACCCGTTCGTGATGGGCCAAGTCCTGGTGGTCGAACTCCCCGGTGCTGAATAGCTCCCTCCAGCGGCGGTGTTCTTCGCTCTGTGTGGCGAAGAGCAGGTCGCCCGGAGCGGAGGAGTACGGGACCGGAATCTCTCGTTCAGCAATCACACCCCGTAAAGTAACGGTAGTCAGGGAGTTATGGGTAGAGCCAATCTGACCTTGTGTCATATGACATGCGCGCAGTTCAGGCCGTACGCGGAGCGGTTCTGTGCCGTCTCTGCGGGGAATTGCCGCAATTGGCCGCGGCTGATATTCAACGGTCCCCGCCGAACGGGAAACGGAGCGATGGCAGGGTAAATGCCATGAAAGCGTCGAGGTGGTGGCCAAAAGGGGGCGACGCGTCCATTTGGGAAACGTCCGCCGCCCCCCGGGGCGAGGTGGTCTACGGCGGCGTGCCGGAAGCGGAGCGCCGGCCAGGCGTGGGTGCCGCGTCCGGATCGCCGGACGCGGGACGGCGGGCGGGCGGGCCTCCCTCTCCTTCCGCGTGGCTGAGCTCCGCCGTGAACTGGGCGCCGAGCAGCAGGGCCACGTTGGAGAGCCACAGCCAGACAAGGAAGACGACGATGCCCGCGAGGGAGCCGTAGAGGCGGCTGTACGTGCTGAGCACCGTGGTGTAGACGGCGAGGCCCGCCGAAGCGGTCAGCCACAGACCCGCCGCGAGGGCGCCGCCGGGCAGGCTGTGCGCGCGGCGGCGGGCTGCGACGGGGCCGTTCCGGAAGACCACCACGACCAGGCAGGCGACGAGGCAGAGCAGCAGCGGCCAGCGCAGCACGCTCCACGCCCAGGCCACCCCGGCGTCCAGCCCGAGCAGCCGCCCGATCGACTCCGCCACCGGCTCCGTCAGCATCAGCAGCAACGAGCTGACCACCAGCAGCGCCAGCAGGGCCAGCGCCGTCGCCACGATCCGGTGCGCCTTCCCCCACGGCGAGCGGCGGTCCGCCACCCCGTGCATCCGGTGCAACGCCCGCCGCGAGACCGCGAGATAACTGGAGGCCGACCAGAGCGCGCTCGCCCCGCCCGTCACCAGCAGCGTCCACGCCGTCGAGTCGACCCGCACCACCCGCGTCAGCACGTCCCGCAGCGAGGCCCCCGAACTGGCCGGCGCCCACGCCGTCACCTGCGCCACGAACCGCTCCGCCGTGTCCGGGCTGACCATCCCGAAGGCGATCACCACGACCAGCAGCGCGGGGATGACCGCGAGGATCGCGTAATACGTCAGCGCCGCCGCGAAGTCGGAGACGTCGTCCCGCCAGAACGCCCCCGGGGTGCGGCGCAGGGCCCGCCACCACTCCCTGCCCCCGGCGCCCTCCCCGCGTCCCTGCTCGGCCTGCTCCCCCGACTCCTCCGACGCCTCGGCCAGGGCCCCGCCTGCTGCTGGGCCTACGTGTTCCATCGTTCCTCCTCGCGCGTACCGGGCCGGTACGGGACTGGGGGTACCTACCCCGTTCCCGGCGGGGCGACCAATCGGCCGGGGCGGGGTGTGGCTGCGCCGCGGCTCGCCCGTGCCGGTCCCTGATTGGCCTCAAGCGCCGGCCGGGCTGTCCTTTGCGTCCTGTCCGTCTCGACCGTGCCGGTCCCTGCTGGCCTCAAGCGCCGGCCGGGCTGGGGGTTGGCTCAGCGCC
>NZ_JBHXJE010000057.1:0-38338 GCF_042723275.1 Streptomyces sp. NPDC058373
GAACCCGAGGGGTTCCGGCCCGCCGCCTGCGACAAGCGTCCGTCAGCCGCGCAGGGCCTGGACCGCGGCCTCCAGCCGCTTGCCGAAGTCCTCGTCCGCCTGGCGGAAGTTGTTGATGGCCCGCTCGGCGATGTCGTCGCGCGAGACACCGGCGATGTTCTGCGAGAGGTTCTCGACCAGGCGGGTCTTCTCGTCCTCGGACATCAGCCGGTAGAGGTTCCCGGCCTGGACGAAGTCGTTGTCCTCGGCGTGGCTGGGCGCCTCGGTGTCGCCGGTCTCGCCGCTGACGGGGACGGGCTGCCAGAGCGCCCGGCCGGTCTCGGCGGGGCCGCCGAAGCTGTTGGGCTCGTAGTTCTTGGTGCCCTTGTGGCGGCCGTCGTAGAGCAAGCCGTCACGGGAGTTGGTGCGCGCCTCGGTGGCGTGCGGGCGGTTGACCGGCAGGTGGTCGGCGTTGATGCCGACGCGGTAGCGGTGCGCGTCGCCGTAGGCGAAGAGGCGGCCCTGGAGCATCTTGTCGGGCGAGGGGCCGATGCCCGGCACGAAGTGCGAGGGGCTGAAGATGGACTGCTCGACCTCCGCGAAGATGTTCTCCGGGTTGCGGTTGAGCTCCAGCTTGCCGATCTCGATCGGCGGGTAGTCCTCGTGCGGCCACACCTTGGTGAGGTCGAACGGGTTGAAGCGGTAGTTCGCCGCGTCGGCCGCGGGCATGATCTGCACCTGCACGGTCCAGGACGGGAAGTCACCGCGCTCGATGGCCTGGCGCAGGTCGCGCTGGTGGCTGTCGGGGTCGAGCCCGGAGGTCTCGGCCGCCTCGGAGGTGGTGAGGTTCTTGATGCCCTGGTCGGTCTTGAAGTGGTACTTGACCCAGAAGACCTCGCCGGCCTCGTTGCTCCACTGGTAGGTGTGCGAGCCGTAGCCGTTCATGTGGCGGTACGAGGCGGGGATGCCACGGTCGCCGAAGAGCCAGGTCACCTGGTGGGTGGATTCGGGGCTGAGTCCCCAGAAGTCCCAGACGTTGTCCGCCTCCTGGGAGCCGGTGTACGGGTCGCGCTTCTGGGTGTGGATGAAGTCCGGGAACTTGATGGCGTCCTTGATGAAGAACACCGGGGTGTTGTTCCCGACGAGGTCGTAGTTGCCGTCCTCGGTGTAGAACTTCAGCGCGAAGCCGCGCGGGTCGCGGACGGCGTCGGCCGCGCCGAGGTTGCCCGCCACGGTGGAGAAGCGCAGGAACGTCTCGGTCTGCTTGCCGACCTCGGAGAGGAACTTGGCGCGCGTCCACTGCGTGACGTCTGCGGTCACCGTGAAGGTGCCGTACGCACCGGCGCCGCGGGCGTGCACCACGCGCTCCGGGATGCGCTCCCGGTTGAAGTGGGCGAGCTTCTCCAGCAGCAGCTGGTCCTGGACCAGGACCGGCCCACCGACGCCCGCCGTCTCGCTGTTCTGGTTGTCGGCGACCGGGGCTCCGGCCTCGGTCGTCAGCGGTCCCTGCGTCACGTGCGCCTCCTGCGATGAATCCTGCACAAACCTGTCCCTTGGCGAATGCCGTAGCCGATCCTACAATGGACATTGTCTAAGTCAAGTGATCATCCAAAGTCACATCGGTTCGGGACTAGCTCCCCTCCCTGTTAGGCTGGTTCCATGAGTGACCTGCTGGAACGACTTCGTGGACGCGGCTGGCGGATGACCGCCCAGCGGCGCGTCGTGGCCGAGGTCCTCGACGGGGACCACGTGCATCTGACCGCCGACGAGGTGCACGCCAAAGCCACCTCCAAGCTGCCGGAGATCTCCCGCGCGACGGTTTACAACACCCTCGGCGAGATGGTGACGCTCGGCGAGGTCATCGAGGTGGCCACCGACGGCCGCGCCAAGCGGTACGACCCGAACGCGCACCGCCCCCACCACCACCTGGTCTGCGCCCAGTGCGGCACCATCCGCGACGTGCACCCCACCGGGAACCCGCTGGCGGACCTGCCCGACCAGGAGCGCTTCGGCTTCACCGTCTCCGAGGTCGAGGTCACCTACCGGGGCACCTGCCCCCACTGCGCCGCCGCCTGAGGCCACCCCACCCCCTCCCCCCGGACCCCGGACGCGCCCCTCGGCCGCCGGGGTTCCGCGTTTCCGCCGCCCCCTGGAATCTCCCTGTCCATACGGCGAGGTCGGCAACCTCCCAGCCACCCGCGAAGATCACCCACCGGGAGCCCGGAGCGCACACCGGGCCACCGGAAAGCCCCCGCACGCCCCCCGAACACGACGAAGGCCCGGATTCTCCAGAAGAGAATCCGGGCCTTCGCCCTTCAGTAGCGGGGACAGGATTTGAACCTGCGACCTCTGGGTTATGAGCCCAGCGAGCTACCGAGCTGCTCCACCCCGCGTCGATGAACTCGACCTTACGCGCCCCCACCGACCAGCGCAAATCCCTTACGAACCAGGAAGCCGAGGCCCACACCCCCTGACGAGCCGCCCCACCAACGCTTGAGGTGACCACCTCCCCAACCGGGCACCACCAAGCCCGGCCGACGACGCTTGAGGTGACCACCTCCCCCGCCCGGCACCACCAAGCCCCGGCCGACGACGCTTGAGGTGACCACCTCCCCCGCACGGCATCATCCAGCCCGGCCGGCGCTTGAGGCCACCCCTTCAGCCCGGCCGGCGCTTGAGGCCACTTCCCAGCCCGGCCGGCGCTTGAGGCCACCCCTTCAGCCCGGCCGGCGCTTGAGGCCATCAGTGACCGGCACCACCAACGGCGAGCCACCCCCGGCCGTCAGGCCGTGAGCTCCTGCTGAAGCTGATCCCGCAACTTGGCCGCCCGAGCGGCCACCTCCTTGGGCCCCAGCTCCATGGCCTGCCCGCACCAGTGGTCGGACTCGGCCAGCTCGCCTCGCCGGGCGTAGAGGAGGGCCAGCCGGAGCGCGGCCCGCCCGTGCCCGGCGTCGGCGGCCTGCTTCCACCACACCGCCGCCTCGGGCTCGCTCCCCTCGCGGGCCAGCAGCAGCCCGAGGTTGAAGGCGCCGTTCCGGCTACCGGCCTCGGCCGCCGTCCGGTACCAGCGCGCGGCCTCGACCACGTCGCCGCGCGCCGCGGCGATCATGCCGATCCGCACCTGCGCGCGCCGGTGCCCCAGGTGCGCAGCGCGCTCGTACCACTCCTCGCTCTCGGTCCGCTCCAGCGCCGGTTCGCCGAGTGCGGGCTGTTCGCCGTGCGGGCTGCGGGTGTCGAGCAGGGAGGCGAGGTAGTAGGCGCCGTCCGCGCTGCCGCCGCCCGCGGCGCACCGCAGGTGGCGCTCGGCGCCGCGCTCGTCGCCGTCCCGCAGCAGGGCGATCCCGGCCTGGAAGGCGGCCTCGGTGTGGCCGGCCGCGGCGGCCCGCTCGTACCACCGCTGGGCCCCGCGCTGGTCGCCGCGGCCGGCGTGCAGGATGCCCAGGTTGAACGCGGCGTCGACGCTGCCGAGTTCGGCGGCCTTGGAGAACCAGGGCTCGGCGCCGTCCGCGTCGTTCTCCTGGAGGAGGAGGACGGCGAGGGCGTTGGCGGCCTCGCGGTGGCCCGCGTAGGCGGCACGGCGGTACCACTGGTCGGCCTGGGCGGTGCGGTTCTGCGCGGCGCAGAGCAGCCCGAGGTTGTAGGCGCCGTTGACGTCGCCCGCGTCCAGGGCCGCGCGGTACCAGCGCTCGGCGGTCTGGGTCTCGCCCCGCTCGGCGTGGAGCGCGCCGAGGGCGTTGGCGGCGTTGCCGTCGCCCTCCTTGGCGGCCTTGAGCCACCACAGGGCGGCGTTCTCCTCGTCCCCCGCGTCGCGCAGCAGGAAGCCCAGCGCGCAGGCGGCCTCCGGCTCGCCCTCCTTGGCGGAGGTGAGGTACCAGCGGCCGGCCTCCTTCAGCTTGCCCCGGCCCTCCAGGATGGTGCCGAGGCGCAGGGCGGCGCGCCGGTGGCCGCGCGCGGCGGCCTGGCGGTACCACTGCTCGGCCTCGTGCGCGGCGTCCTCGCTGGTGCGGCCGCGCTCGTCGAGGATGCGGGCGAGCCGGTGCGCGGCCTCGCGGTGGCCCCGCTCGGCGGCGGCCCGCATCCACCGCTCGGCCCCTTCCTCGCGGCGGTGCTCCAGCAGGTCGGCGAGGGCGTAGGCACCGAGGGCGTGGCCCTGTTCGGCGGACTGGCGCAGCCAGTACTCGGCGGCGGGCTCGTCGCCGCGCTCGCGGTGGTGGCGGCCGAGAGCATGGGCGGCGGCGGCCGACCCTGCGACAGCGGCCACCTTCCACCAGCCGGCGGCCTCTTCGGCATAGCCCCGCTGGTGGAGGAGGACGCCGAGGTTGTTGGCGGCGGCGCGGTCACCCTCGGCGGTGGCTCCGCGCAGCAGCGGTTCGGCGCCGTCGAGATCGCCCCGGCGCAGCAGTTCGGCGCCGATCACGCTCATCGAGGCGGCGTCGCCCGCGCCCGCCACGCCGAGTCGGCGCACCTCGTCCTCGGCCGTACCGGTGTCGATGTCCTCCCGGTCGGCCGGCTCCACAAACCGGCCCATGTTCAACAGAGTCGCCTTGTCCCCCATAACGTCCATCGTTGCACCATCCGCAACCTTGGTACATCGGGAATCCCGACGCCCGAAGGTCACTACGGCGTTTTGTCGACATGCCCACAGGGAGATAAGTCAAACACATCCCAGTCCCGCGGCGTCACCGTCCGCCTACCCTCCCAACGCCCTTTGACGTCGGGCACCTTCGTACCTTTCGTACAGTGACGCAGGGCACACCGGGAGCCGTTGGCGTGTCATGGCTGTGGAGAGTTGGGAAAGAAGCCTTCGCAGGCGGCTGCCGCCGCGGCGCGAGCCCGGCCCCCGCCGCGGCACTCGCCCCCGGGCATGACGAAGGCCCGGATTCTGAGTCAGAATCCGGGCCTTCGCCCTTCAGTAGCGGGGACAGGATTTGAACCTGCGACCTCTGGGTTATGAGCCCAGCGAGCTACCGAGCTGCTCCACCCCGCGCCGTTGTTCGACAACCGTACCACGGCACGGGGTGGAGCCGGTCAGCCTCGGTCGGCCGCCTGCTCGGCCGGCTTCTTGCCGGCGTCCTTGTCGTCGTTCCCGTCCTGCTCGTCCTTGCGGGCGCCCTCGGAACCGGCGGACTCCGCCGGATCCTTGTCGGCGTTCTTGCCGGAACCCGCGTCGGCCTCGGCCTTCTCCATGGCCTCCAGCGCCTTCTCCAGCTCGGCCTGGGCCGTGCCGTAGGCCTCCCAGTCGCCTTCCTTCAGCGCGGCCTGCCCGTCGTCGAACGCCTTCTGGGCGTCCTTCAGGGCCTCCTCCACCGCGTTGCCGCCGGAGGGCGGGTCGGTGGGCTTCTCGGGCTCCTCGCCCGGCGGCTGTTCCGCGCCCTCGGCGCCGAAGATCTTGTCCAGCGCCTCCCCGAGGGTGTCCTCGAAGGCGGTGGCGCCGCCGTAGGTGACCAGGACCTTGCGGAGCAGCGGGTACTTCAGGCCGCCGCCTCGGACGTAGACCGGCTCGACGTAGAGCAGGCCGCCGTCCAGGGGCACGGTCAGCAGGTTTCCGTACTCGACCTCGGAGTCACCACCGCGCAGGAGGCGGATCGACTCGGCGATGTCCTGTTCGGAGTTGAACTGGCTCTGCACCTGCTTGGGGCCGCTGACCGTGGTGCTGGCCGGGAGTTTCAGAACTCTGATCTTCCCGTAGTCGTCCGCGTCCGCCTCCGCGTTGACCGCCATGAAGGCGCTCAGGTTGTCGCGGTTGTTGGGCGTGAACGTCGTGGTCAGCGAGAACGCCTGCTGCTCCTGGTCCGGCATCCGCATGCTGAGGTAGTAGGCGGGGACCGACTCGCCCGACTTGTTGGTCGGGTCGTCCGGGACCTGCCACACCTGGCTGCCGGAGAGGAAGGTGTTGGCGTTGTCCACGTGGTAGCGGGTGAGCAGCTCACGCTGGACCTTGAAGAGGTCCTGCGGGTACCGCAGGTGGTCCATCAGCTCGTCGGAGATGTCGCTCCGCGGCTCCACGGTTCCGGGGAAGGACTTCATCCAGGTCTTGAGGACCGGGTCCTTGGTGTCCCACTCGTAGAGCTTCACCGTGCCGTCGTAGGCGTCGACGGTGGCCTTGACGGAGTTGCGGATGTAGTTGACCTGGTTCTCCTGGGCCACCACCGCCCGCTGCTGGTTCTCCGCCGTCAGCGAGTCCGCCGTGGTGTCGCCGAGGGTGGTACGCGAGGAGTACGGATAGCCGTTGCTCGTCGTGTACGCGTCGACGATCCACTGGATCTTGCCGTCGACCACGGCCGGGTAGGCGTCGCCGTCGATGGTCAGCCAGGGCGCGACCGCCTCGACGCGGTCCTTCGGGGTGCGGTTGTAGAGGACCTGGGAGCCCTCGCCGATCGCTCCCGAGTAGAGGATCTGCGGCTCGCCGAAGGCGGCGGCGTAGGCGGCGCGGTTCACCGGGTTGGAGAGGTCGACCCCGCCCTTGCCGGAGAAGCTCGTCGTCTTCTCACCGTCGTCGTCGGAGTAGTCGATCTCCTTCTGGGGACCGCCGACGATCGAGTACTGCTCGGTGCGCTCGCCGTAGTAGATCCGCTGCTCGTACTTGTTCCTCACCAGATCGCCCTTGGAGGGCAGGTCCGACTCGGTGAAGACCGGGCGGCCCTCGCTGTCGGCCGTGGTGCCCTCGGCGGCGACCACGCCGAACCCGTGGGTGTAGCGGAAGTGGTCGTTGATCCAGTTGTTCTTCGGGATGCCGTTGAGGTTGAGCTCGCGGAGACCGATGACGGTGTCCTTGGTGTTGCCGTCGGCGTCCTTGTAGCGGTCCACGTCCAGGTTCTGCGGGAAGGCGTAGTAGCCCTTCATCTGCTGCAGCTGCTGGAAGGTGGGCGAGACGATGTTCGGGTCGAGGAGGCGGATGCTGGCCGCCTTGCCGACCTCGCCGCGCAGCTCGGTGCGGTCCTCCGTCTGGGCCTTGCCCGAGTACTCGGTGACCTGTGCGTCGTCGATCCCGTAGGCCTTCTTGGTGGCCTTGAGGTTCTGCTCGACGTACGGGGCCTCCTTGGCCTGCTCGTTCGGGTCGACCTGGAACTTCTGGACGATGGCCGGGTAGAGCCCGCCGATGAGGATGGCGGAGAGGACCATCAGGCCGAAGCCGATGACCGGGAGCTGCCAGGTGCGGCGCCAGAGCGTCGCGAAGAACAGCAGCGCGCAGATGACGGCGATGCAGAAGAGGATCGTCTTCCCCGGGAGATAGGCGTTGGCGTCGACGTACCTGAGGCCGGTCCAGTTCCCGGCGGCCTTGAAGTCACTGGACTTCACCGCCAGTCCGTACCGGTCCAGCCAGTAGGCGACCGCCTTGAGGGCGACGAAGAGGCCGAGCAGCACCGAGAGGTGGCCGGTGGCCGCGCCGGTGGCACGGGCGCCGGGGCTGGTGACGCGCAACCCGCCGTAGAGGTAGTGGACCAGGGCGGCGGCGATCAGCGAGAGGACCGCGGCGGCGAAGCCGAAACCCAGCAGGAAGCGGTACCACGGCAGGTCGAACGCGTAGAACGCGACGTCCTTGCCGAACTGGGGGTCCTTCTCGCCGAAGGGGACGCCGTTGATCCACAGCAGCCAGGTCCGCCACTGTCCGGCGGCCGAGGCCCCCGAGATCAGGCCGATCACGGCGGTGACGCCGATGAGCATCCACTTCTTGTACGGCGCGATGCTCATGCGGTAGCGGTCGAGGCTCTGCTGCTCCAGCGACATGGCGCTGAGCGGCGGGCGCAGACGGTGCGCCAGCCAGATGTTCACCCCCACCGCGATGGCCATCAGGAGTCCGAAGACGAAGAACAGACCGATCTTGGTCCACAGCGTGGTGGTGAAGACGGACGAGTACTCGACCGCCCGGTACCAGAGCCAGTCCGTCCAGAACCCGGCGAACATGACGAAGAGCATGGCCAGTACGGCCAGCACGCCCAACGTCATGAGCAAGGTCCTGGAGCGCCGGGACGGTCGGCCGACTCTGATCCGCGGCCCCGTGGGGCCTCCGCCGCGGTCCGGCATCTGGAAAGCCAAGGTGCGCACCTCGAAGTTCGCGGGTTGATTTTTCGCGTCGTTTTGTCGCGTTGGTGATCGCTTTTCTCGATCAGTCCGGGCCCCGCGATCCTAGGGCCCACTGATGCAACTTACGGAAGCTTTACTCAGTTCCCGATTCCGGGGGTCGACGAGGCAGGATATTGCGCATGTCCAATCTCTCCCCCTCCGGCCCCCCGATGGCCGGCTCCCCCCTCACCCGCGCCGTGCTGGAGATCGACGAGTACGTCGCCGGTCTCGGCTGGGACCGCCCCGCCCTGCTCTTCGCCCTGGTCGACACCGGACGCCTGCGTTCCGAGGAGCCCGGTCTCGCCGACCGCCTCGGCATCGGCGAGGACGTTCCCGACGCCGCCCCCCTCACCCCGGTCGAACAGGAGGAGATCCCGGCCGGGAAGCCGCTGGACGAGTTCCTCGCCACCATCGCCTGGCCGGACGCGGTGGCCGGCTGCGCCATCGTCGTGGAGCGGCTGATGCTGCCGCCGTCGGCCGAGGCGCAGGTCCCCGACGGGCTGGGCGACGCCGAGCTCGCGAAGTGGGTCGCCGCCCACCCGGACCGCCAGGAGGTGCGGATGACCGTCGGCGTGCTCCGCGACGGCACCCGCGACTCCGCTCTGCGGCTGCGGGAGAAGGACGCCTCGACGGAGGTGCTGACCGGGGCCGACCTGGTGCCGGGGCTCGCCGAGGCGCTGGCGGCCACCTTCGAGGAGTAGCCCGCCGCTCCGGCACCGCGCCGGACGTACGCCGAGGGCCCGGGTCCGTACCGCGGACGCGGGCCCTCGGCGTACGCGCGGCGGCTCGCGGTCCCCTGCCGGGGCGTCAGCCCGTCGCGCAGGCGGGGAGCGCGTCGGCGCGGTCCTCGCGGATCTTCTCCAGGGAGTCGAGGGCGTCGTCGATGGTGTCGACCTTGACCAGGGTGAGGCCCTCGGGGATGTCCTTGGCGGCGGTGGCGCAGTTGTCGGCGGGGGTGAGGAAGTACTGCGCGCCCTTGGCCCGGGCGCCCACGGTCTTCATGCTGATGCCGCCGATGGGGCCGACCGCCCCCTCCTCGTCGATGGTGCCGGTGCCCGCGATGAACTTGCCGCCCGTCAGATCCTCGGGGCTGAGCTTGTCCACGATGCCGAGGGCGAACATCAGCCCCGCGCTCGGGCCGCCGACGTCGGCCAGCTTGATGTCGACGGTGAACGGGAAGGTGTGGTCGGTCCCCGCCTGGATGCCGACGATGGCCCGCTTCGTCTCGGCGCCGCTCTTGCCCGCCGGGGCGGTGGTGACGGTGACCCGCTCGCTGCCGCTGGGCTCCTCGCCGGCCTTCTCGGCCGCGGCCGCGTCGGCGGCGGGCACGATGGTGAAGACGACCGGCTCGCCCGGCTCGTGCTTGGTCACCAGCTCGGCGACGTCGCCGGGCTTGCGGACCGGTGAGCCGTCGACGCTCTTGATGACGTCTCCGGCGTGCAGCTTGCCCTCGGCCGGATTGCCCTTGACGACGGTGGCGACGACGACCCGGGTGGAGACCGGGATGTCCAGCTCCCGCAGGGCGGCGACCTTGGCGCTCTCCTGCGACTGGGAGAACTCCTCGGCGTTCTCCTGCGTGGACTGCTCCTCGGTCTTGCCGTCCGGGTAGAGCGTCTCGTGCGGCACCACCACGTTGTCGTGGGTGAGCCAGCCGGCGACGGCCTGGAAGAGGTTCATCCGGTAGTCGGGGCTGGTGACCCGGACCGTCGTCATGTTGAGGTGGCCGTCGGCCGGATAGGTCTTGTGGCCCTTGATGTTCAGGACCGGCTCCCCGTCGTGGTCGCCCAGGGTGTTGACCGTCGGCCCGGGCGTCATCTCCGCGTACGGCACCTTGACGAGGATGCCCGCGCAGAGCAGCGCGATCAGCAGCAAGGTGGACGTCAGCATCGTCGCGGTACGGCGTGGCATGGCACGACAGTACGGGACCTGGCTGTCAGCGCACCGCCGGGGCCGGTCCGTCCGAGGGCTGCCGCGCCTCGGCCTGCTCGTCCGCGGCCGGGAGCTCGGCGGGCAGGCGGGAGTCCGCCTCGGCGGCATCGCCGTGCGACTTCTCCATGGCGGCGCGGAAGCGCGCGTAGCCCGCCAGTTCGGGGCCGTCGTTCCTGCCCGGGTTGCGGGCCGCCCAACTCCCCCAGAGGGCCGCGCCTATCGCGGCCATGAACGGAATGAGCAGCCAGGCGAGCGCCGCCATGCGTACCTCCACGGAACCGTGTCGAACTGGCCGATCAGCAGATTAAAGGTCTGCACGCCCAACGCTCGGGCCCGGGGCGGGGTTACGCAACCGGAACGATTCTGCCCAGGGGCGGCGGGGCTGCCGCCGCCCCTACGGGAACGGCGGCGACCCGCTGTCGGCCCGTTACGGCGAACGGGTCGGTCCGGGCCCGGTCAGCAGGCGCCGACCCACTCCTCGGTGCCGTCGCCGAAGGTCTGGTGCTTCCAGAGCGGGACCTCGTGCTTGAGGTCGTCGATGAGCATCCGGCAGGCGGCGAACGCCTCGGCGCGGTGCGGGCAGGAGACGGCGGCGATCACCGCGATCTCGCCGACCTTGAGGTCGCCGGTGCGGTGCACGGCGGCGAGCGCCCGCACCGGGTGGGCGGCGACGACCCGCTCGGCGACCCGGCGCAGCTCCGCCTCGGCGGTGGGGTGGGCGGAGTAGCCGAGCTGGGCCACGTCGGCGCCGCCGTCGTGGTTGCGCACGGTGCCGACGAAGAGGGCGGTGCCTCCGGCGGCGTCCTCGCCGACCGCCTTGAACACCTCGTCCAGCGAGAGCGGGGTGTCCCGTACGGCCAGCAGCGCGATCGGGTCCGCGGCGGCCCGCTCGCCCGGGTGGTCCGGGCTCTCCGGGTGCTCGGTGTGGGTGGATGCCATACGGCCATCGTGCCCCACCGCGCGGCTCGCGGGGAACAGTGGTTCCCACCGGCCGCGGGTGTGCCGGGCTGGAGCCTCCTCCAAACGCAGGTCTCGAACGTCAGGTCTCAGGGGTGTCCGCGAAGTCCTGCACGGCCACCACGGGCGCCGTGCAGGGCTTCGCGGACGCCCCTGCCGGTCAGATCCGGCGGCGTGCCTTGCGTGCCCGGCGGACGATCGCGGCCGTGCCAAGCAGGGCGACGGTGGCCCCGGCGGCACCCGCCGCGGTGGCGTCCTTGCGGCCCAGGCGCCGTCCGGCGACGGTGTGGCGGCCCGCGACCTCCTCCAGCAGCTCCCCGAGGACCTCCTCGTTGGTCCACTTCGGACGCCACCCGGCGTGGTGCAGCCTGCTGCCGCTGACCACCCAGGGGTACATCGTGTAGGCCAGGTCGCCGGCCGGGGACGGGGTCAGCCCGATCCGGTGGAGGCGGGCGGCGGCGCCGAGCGCCACGGCGGACGGCAGCTCCATGCGGCGGATGCCGCTCAGCTCCTCGACCTCCTCCTGCTCCAGCCAGCCGTCGCACCCCACGGCGAGGTCGCCCTCGACCCGCTCCAGCACCGCGTACTCCAGCGCCGCGCACAGGTCCTCGATGTGGCAGAACTGCCAGGCGGGCCGCGAATCGGCGACGACCAGCAGGCGGGGCGACTCGAAGTACCGGGTCAGCGCGGTGTCGGTGGAGCCGCCGACCAGCACGGCGGGGCGCACCACGGTGACGTTGAGTCCCGGGTGGGTGCGCGGCGCGCGCTTGGCGAGCCGTTCGATCTCCAGGAGGTCGCCGACGCCGGTCGCCTCGGCGGTGGCACGCAGCTCGGCGTCCTCCGAGAGCGGCAGCTCGTTGTCGGGCAGCGCCCCGTAGACCATGGCCGAGGTGCAGAGCACCACGCGGTGGACGCCGGCGGCGGGGGCGGCGGTCAGGACGGTCTGGGTGCCGCGCACGTTGAACGCGGTGCGGGCCGCCGGGTCGGACTCCAGGTCGAGGTCGAGGGCGAGGTGGACGACGACGTCGACGCCTCGCAGCTTCTCGGCGAGCGCCGGGTCGCGGACGTCGAGGATCTGCCACTCGGCGGCCTCGCACTCCCCGCGCCGCTCGTCGATCGCGATGACCCGCTTGATCTCCTCGGAGGCGGCGAGCCGCTCGGTGAGCAGGGCGCCGACGCCGCCGGCGGCACCGGTGACGGCGACCACCGGGCCGCGGACCGGGCGAGTGTCCCGCTCCACAGCGGGTTCGGGCGTGTCGGAGCCTTCGAAGGCCCCTTCGGACGGGGCCCGGCCCTGGGAAAGCGGGTCGGTCGGGCCGGACGTTTCGGTCACATGCGTGCGGTCCGCATCGGCGGCGGTCGGTTCGGACGAGAGGTCGGCCGGGTTTCGCGCTGCGCGAACCTGCGGATCTGGGGAACTCACCAGGTGTCTCCAGCGGTTGTCTTCAGTACGTACCCGAATGACACGTACGTACCAGGTGGCGTCCATCCTGCCGCAGGCCGCGGCCCGGCGGAGCACCGAGCCCCGACCGGCTCTTGGTGTCTACGCTGGGTAGTGAAGTCGGGCAAGCCGCCGCCGGAGGCACACCGGCGGCCCTACCAGCCGAGGATTCCCGTGAGTGACACCCCATTCGGATTCGGCCTTCCGCCGGAGGAGCCGGACGACGGCGACGAAGGCAAGAAGAAGGACAACCAGGGCGGTGGCGCTGGCCAGGGCCCGGCCGACCCGCTCGGATTCGGGATGCCCGGCATGCCGGGCATCGGCCCGGGCGGCGGCGACAACCCGTTCGCCGCGATGTTCGGTTCGCTGAACCCGGCGGACCTGGGCGCCGCCTTCCAGCAGCTCGGCCAGATGCTCTCGTACGAGGGCGGCCCGGTGAACTGGGACATGGCCAAGCAGATCGCCCGCCAGACGGTGGCCCAGGGCACCGCCGACGGCACCAAGGACGCCAGCGTCGGCGCCGCCGAGCGGCACGCGGTCGACGAGGCGGTGCGCCTGGCCGACCACTGGCTCGACGGCGTGACCGCGCTGCCGTCGGGGGCCAGCACCTCGGTGGCGTGGAGCCGCGCGGAGTGGGTCGAGGCGACCCTGCCGGTCTGGCAGGAGCTGGTCGACCCGGTCGCCGAGCGCGTCGGCGCCGCCATGGGCGACGTGCTGCCCGAGGAGATGAAGTCGATGGCGGGCCCGCTGCTCGGCATGATGCGCTCCATGGGCGGCGCCATGTTCGGCACGCAGATGGGCCAGGCCGTCGGCACCCTCGCCGGTGAGGTCGTCGGCTCCACGGACATCGGGCTGCCGCTCGGTCCGGCGGGCAAGGCCGCGCTGCTGCCGCTGAACATCGAGGCCCTCGGCAAGGACCTCGGCGTCCCGCTGGAGGAGGTCCGGCTCTACCTGGCCCTGCGCGAGACCGCCCACCAGCGGCTCTTCGCCCACGTGCCGTGGCTGCGCTCGCACCTCTTCGGCGCCGTCGAGGGGTACGCCCGCGGCATCGACGTCGACACCGCCAAGCTGGAGGACGCGGTCAGCCAGCTCGACCCGTCCAACCCGGAGCAGCTCCAGGAGGCTCTCCAGCAGGGCATGTTCCAGCCGGAGGACACCCCGCAGCAGAAGGCGGCCCTGGCCCGGCTGGAGACGGCCCTGGCGCTGGTCGAGGGCTGGGTCGACGCCGTGGTCCACGAGGCGGCCAAGCCCCGCCTCGCCTCCGCCGACGCGCTGCGCGAGACGCTTCGGCGCCGCCGCGCCTCCGGCGGCCCGGCCGAGCAGACCTTCGCCACGCTGATCGGCCTGAAGCTGCGCCCGCGCCGCCTGCGGGACGCCTCCCGGCTCTGGGCCTCGCTGGCCGACGCCCGGGGCGCCGACGGGCGGGACGCGCTCTGGGAGCACCCGGACATGCTGCCGACCGCGCAGGACCTGGACGACCCGGACGGTTTCGTCCACCGCGAGCACGCCGACTTCTCCGAGCTGGACAAGATGCTCGGCGAGGCCGCCGGCGGCCCGTCCCTCTCCAAGGACCAGTCCGAGGGCGCGGACGAGAAGGGCGAGGACCGTGCCGACGGCGCCGAGGGTTCCTCCGAGGACGGCGACGGCGGCGAGGGCCCGGCCCAGGAAGGCGGCGAGGGCACCCGGTGACCCTGCACGACGACGCGGTCCTCGTCCTCAAGGGGTACGAGGGCCAGCCGGAGCTGCGCCAGGAGTACCTGGACCACCTGGCCGCCCATCCCGACGGCATGTACAAGCCGTGCGAGGCCGGACACCTCACCGCCAGCGCCCTGGTCCTGGACCCGTCGCGCGGCCAGGTCCTCCTCACGCTCCACCGCAAGCTCACCATGTGGCTCCAGATGGGCGGCCACTGCGAGGCCGAGGACACCTCGATGGCCCGGGCGGCGCTGCGCGAGGCGGCCGAGGAGTCCGGCATCGAGGGGCTGGAGCTGCTGCCCGGCGGCCCGGTCCGCCTCGACCGGCACCCCATTCCGGCGCCGTGCAACTGGCACCTGGACGTCCAGTACGCCGCGCTCGCCCCGCCGGGCGCGGCGGCGGTGATCAGCGACGAGTCCCTCGACCTGCGCTGGTTCGCCTACGACGAGGTGGCCGAGGTCGCCGACGCCTCCGTGGTTCGGCTGCTGGCCGCTGCCCGGCAGCGGCTGACGGCGCGCGGCTGACCCGGACGGCCTCGTGGCGGGCCCGGCCGACCGGGCGGAGCTGACGGCGGGGTACGGGCGCGTGCCGTACGGCGTTCCGGAGGCGGGCGGAGCGGAGATCCACGGTCCGCCCGCTCCCCGCGCCGTCAGCTCCAGACGTTCCCCTGGTTCTGCCCGCGGGCGCCCTGCTGGCCCATGCCGAACTGTCCGGCGATCCCGCCGGTGGTGGCGTTCTGCGGGGGCAGCAGCTCGCTGGGCTGGACGAGGGCGAAACCGGAGCCGAGGAAGCTCAGCTCCCAGCCCTCGCCGGTGCTGCCCCGGCGCCGCCAGACGCCGGAGGAGTGGGTCTGGGCCTGCATCTGCACCCGCAGCGAGGTCGACCAGGCGACGATCGCGTCCGCGTCGGCGTTGACGTACTTCTCCGGGGTGACCTGGAGCATCAGCGGCGGACCGGAGGTCATGAGGGCGATCTTGCCCCGGCCGGTGATGTTCAGCTGGTACTTGCCCGAGCCGGAGATGCCGAACTGGCTGTCCACCGCGAGGACCTCGGCGTGCAGCGAGGAGTCCATGGCGAGAACGTAGGAGCTGTCGACGGTCAGCCCGTCCTGCTCCACCTCCAGGACGTGGACGTACTGCGCGAGGTTGGCGAAGTAGACGCTGCCCTGTCCGGAGCAGCGCATGAGGTCGAGCCCCTCGCCGGTCCAGGCACGGGCCTGCTGCTGCTGACGCGACTGGTACTCGCCGTCGAACTCGACCAGGCCCTGGTACGCGACCATGGCGCCCTTGCGGGCGAGGACGTCGTCGTGGCCGGTGAGGGTGACCTTCAGCATCTGCGCGTTCTGCAGCGTGTAGCGGTCCTGGGACTGCTGCTCGGTGAAGGCGAAAAGCGGACTCTGCATGGTGGTGGCTCCCCCTCAGCCCCGGACCCGGAGGCGGTCCGTGCTGTCCTCGCTGGGCTGGACGACGACGATCCCCTCACCGGAGAACGCCATCTGGTAGGCCTCGCCGCTGCCCCGGCCGATCATCGAGGAGGCCTTGAAGCTGCGCTTGCCCTTCACCTTGAGCTGCGGTGACCAGGCGATGAGCGCGTCCGGGTCGACGTACGTCTCGTCCTCGCCGCGCCCGCACTCGACCACGATCGGGGTGCCGCGCGAGGTCAGCGCGACCCAGCCCTGGCCGTCGACGCGGACGTTCCACAGGCCCTGACCGGCGAACTTGGCCAGCCCCTTGACCCGCTCGACGCCCCAGTCGAGCTGGGCGTCGAAGGCGAGCAGGTTGGTGCCGTTGACCGAGAGGGAGTCGCCGCCGAGGTTGATGGCGACCACGTCCGCGCCGTGGTCGGCGAGGTAGAGCAGGCCGTCGCCGCTGCACTTCATCAGCGGGGTGCCCTCGCCGGTGATCCACTGCCCGGCGATCTGGCGGACGGCCGGCGGATTGGGCTCGTACTGGACGAACCCCTCGTAGGCGACCATCGAGCCGGTACGGGCGTACAGGTCGTAGCCGCTCTGCATGGCGACCTTGACCATGCTGTGGCCGTGGTTCTCCATCCGGGCCGCGACGGGCGTCGGGGCAAAGCCCGCGAGCTGCTGGTTCATGGCTGTGCTCCCTCAGATCTCGTAGGGCTGGACGACGACGAAATTGCCGGGGGCGCCCCGGAACTGGAGGTTCACGCCCTCGCCGCTGTGGCCCGGGTAGGCGTTGCGCCTCATCCTGACCTGCGAGGAGACGATGACCTGGGCGGCGGCGGACCAGGCGACGATCGCGTTGCTGTCGGCGAAGGTGGTCGGCGTGACCGGCAGGACCACCGGGGTGCCGCGGGTCTTCACGACGACCGTCCCGGTCCCCTGGAACTGCAGGGTGAACAGGGCGCCGCCGGGGATGCCGTGGCCGTCGATCCGCCGGACCTCGTAGGCGAGGGACTCGTCGAAGGCGAGGACGTTCTCCGCGCTGACGCAGATCGCGTCGCCCTGGAGTTCGACCGGGTGGAGGTTGGCCTCGTTCTCCGCGAAGAAGACCTGGCCCTGGCCGGCGCAGCGCATGAGCGACAGCTCCTGGCCGGTGGCGTTCCCGGTGATGCGCCCGGCGAAGCCCGCGCCCTTGTACCCGAAGTCGACCTTGCCCTGATAGAGCACCATGCTGCCCTGCCGGGCCAGGACGGGCTGCGGGTCGGCTCCGAGGTCCGCGCGGACGAGCTGGCTGTTCTGCTGGGTCCAGCGGGTGCCGGTCGGGACCTCGCGGTACTTCTGGAAGGCGGCCGCCACACCGGGCGTGCCGCCGCCCTGGCTCTGGCCGGGGACCGCCTGCGTCTGCCCGTACGGGCCGGGCTGCGGCGGCTGCTGGCCGGGGAAGCCGCCGGGGGCGGGCTGCGGCTGGCCGTATCCGGGCGGGGGGCCGTGGTGCTGGGCGGGCGGCTGGCCGTATCCGGGCGCGGGCGGCTGACCGTACGGGCCCGGGGGCGGGGGTGGCGGCGGGACCTGGCCACCCTGGGGCGGGGCAGGGGGCGCCAGGGGCGCCGTCATGGTGGGCGCGGCGTGCACGGGTGTGGGGCGGGGCGGCTGCGGAGGACCCTGGTGGCCTGCGTGCGGGTGGGGCGCCGGGGCGTGTGGCGCCTGCGGAGGGACGTACCCGCCCGGGGTCTGCTGGGGCGCGGGGGCCTGCGGGATCTGCGGGGCCGGCGGCGCGGGGGCGGGCTGGGCCTGCTGCGGCAGGGGCTGCGCGGGTGGCGCCGGGGGCTGCTGGCCGGAGGGCTGCTGGGCCGGGGGCGCGAAGGCGGGCGGGGCGAAGGCGGGGGCGGCTTCGGGCGCCGGCGGGGACGGGGCTTCCGGCTCCTCCTCCAGGAGCTCGCCGCCGAAGTTCCGCAGCAGCGCCTCCAGGCCGCCGTCGAAGCCCTGGCCGACGGCGGCGAACCGCCAGACGTCCTTGAGGTAGAAGTCGCCGAGCATCACGGCGCGCTCGGTGCTGAACTCCGAGCCGTCGAAGGAGTACCGCGCGACCTCCTCGCCACCGGCGACGATCCGCAGGTAGCCGGGGCCGATCTGGGACATCTGGCCGGGGCCGTCGAGCGTGGCGGTGAAGGACAGCTTCTGGATCTGCGGCGGGATCCGCTCCAGCGTCACCCGGAACGACTCGGTGTCGCCCGCCTGCGCTCCGAGCAGCTGGAGCGACTCCTCCGGCGACTTCGGCTGGTTGAAGAAGATGAAGTACCGGTCGTCGGAGAGGCGCTCGTCGGCGTCGAGGCCGAAGCAGCTGATGTCGAAGGTGAGGCCTGGCCCTGAGACCTGCACGCCGACGTACAGGTCCGTGCCGGCCGTCAGGTCACTGATCCTGGCCTTGTGGCCGCGCTGGAATTCCCTGGCCATACGAAACGTCCGTCCCCCTACCGAAGCTGCTGGTCGAGCCAGGCTAACCGCTCGCGCCGACAACGCGGCGGGCCGGTACAGAGCCGATACACAACGGTGCCGCGGGGCCCCTCAGCCCCGGCTGCCGGGTCCGTCGGCGCCGCCGGGGCCCTCGACGCCGTCGTCCGCGTCGTCCTCGGCACCGCTGCCCGCCGGGTCGCCGTCCGCGGCGTGCGGCAGCCGCGCCGTCGCGGCCACACCCTCCAGATAACCGCGCGCCCGCTCGGTCCTCGGGTACGCCTCCAGCAGTTCCCAGAACCGCGGACCGTGCCCGGGCACCAGCAGGTGGGCCAGCTCGTGGAGGAGGACGTAGTCGACGACGTACTCGGGCATCCCCTGGAGGCGGTGCGAGAGGCGGATGCTGCCTTCGGCGGGGGTGCACGAGCCCCAGCGGGTGTTCTGGTTGGTGACCCAGCGCACCGACGCGGGCCGTGCCCGGCCGCCCAGGAACTGGGCGGAGAGCCGCGCGGCCCGCTCGGCGAGCACCCCGTCGGTCGGCTTGCGGCGCTTCTCCTGCCGGGCCAGCTTGTCCAGCATCAGCCCGACCCAGCGACGCTCCTCGGCCTCGGACATCCGCGCGGGGAGGAGGACCACGGTCCGGCCGTCCTCCCGGTACGCGGAGACCGTGCGGCGCCTGCGCGCACTCCGGCGCACCTCCACCTCACCCGTGACGGCGCGGGGGGCGGCGGGCTGAGCGGGGCTGGGCGGCGCGGCCTGGCTGCGCCGTGCGGGTTCGGCTGGCACGCTTCGACGGTACCCGGACAGCCAGGGGAAACGGGTCCGGCCGCCGCCGCTCCCCCGGATTCCACACCCCCGAGCGAGGGATTAGTACGACTATTCACGCCGCCTGTGGACAACTCCGGGCAGACTTGCCCGCTTCTGATCCATCCTGGGCTCCGCGACCGGCCGCACCAGGCGTCCGGGCCGTCGGCGCTTCCCGCACTCCGTGCGGCCGCGTCGGCCGACGAGTCCAGGGGGATCCGTGCACCTGTCCCATCCGCTTCTCAAGCCCGCCCTGCGGCGCGGCTGGCACGACCTGCGCACGGTCCAGTTCGGGGCGGCCCCGGCGCACGCGGTGGTGCTCGGCCCGATCGACACCGCCACCGGCAGCTTCATCGAACTCCTCGACGGCACCCGCGGCATGCCACTGCTGCGCGAGGAGGCCCACCGCATGGGCCTGGCCGAGGGGTACGCCGACCGGCTCGTGGGACGGCTCGCCCGCGCGGGCCTGCTCGACGACACCACAGGCGGCGGCCCCGGCGCGGCGGCGCTGCGGGAGCGCCCGGCGGCCCTGGAGCGGCTCCGCCCGGACCTCGGCTCCCTCGCGGTGACCAGCAGGGAACCAGGCGGCGCCATGGCCAGGATGGGCGCCCGGCGCGCCTCCAGAGTCCAGGTGCGCGGGGCGGGACGGGTCGGCGCCACCTTGGCCGCGGTGCTCTCCGGCGCCGGGGTCGGCCAGGTCGACGTGGTGGACGGGGGGTGCGTCGATCCCGGCGACGTTGCGCCCGGGGGCATGTCTGCCCGGGCGGTCGGGGAGCGCCGCACCGAGGCTGCCCGCAAGGTGGTCCGGCAGGCATCGCCCGGAGCGGCCCGCCGCTCCCGGAAGGGCCCACGGGCCGACAGCGGTGAGCCCGGGCTCTCCCTCGTCGTGGTGGCGCCGAGGGACGGGCTCGGCGCGTTCGCCCCGGATCCGGCGGCGGTGGAGCAGTTCGTGTCGTCCGGCATCCCGCACCTGTTCGCCGGTGTCCTGGAGGCCACCGGCATGGTCGGGCCGCTGGTCCTCCCCGGAGCGACGACATGCGCCCAGTGCGTGTCGCTGGACCGGGTGGATCGTGATCCGGCGTGGCCGCGCCTGATCACCCAGTGGCGGGCGAGCCGCCGACGCCCGTCCCCCTCCTGCGACCTGGCGCTGGCCACCACCGTCGCCGGATTCGCCGCCGCGCAGGCGCTGGCCTTCCTCGACGGCACCTTGCCTTCCGCCGCGGAGGCCCGGTGGGAGCTGGCCCTGCCCGAGTCCGCGTGGCGCGCGGTGGTGCTGTCCCCGCATCCGGAGTGCCCGTGTGACGCGGTCAACTCGCCCGACCGGGCCCGCGAGCCCGGCGAATCGCCCACCCTCTCAGGAGAGGGGCCCCCGCGGTCGGCACCGGCCGGACCTGTGCGGGCCACAATGGCAAAGAGCCGCTGACCGTCGGATGCGGCTCGGCAGTCTGGGACTTGGAGGGGCGCATGTCTGATCTTCCCCGGAAGGCGGTCACCAGGACCGCCAAGCTCGCTGCCCTGCCGCTGGGGTTCGCGGGACGGGCCACCTGGGGTCTCGGCAGAAGGATCGGGGGCATCTCCGCCGACATCGTCGGCCGGGAGCTCCAGCAGCGGACCGCCGAGCAGCTCTTCAAGGTCCTCGGAGAACTGAAGGGCGGCGCCATGAAGTTCGGCCAGGCCCTGTCGGTCTTCGAGTCGGCGCTCCCCGAGGAGATCGCCGGCCCCTACCGCGCGGCGCTGACCAAGCTCCAGGAGGCCGCGCCGCCCCTGCCCGCGGAAACGGTGCACGCGGTGCTGCGGGAGCGGCTGGGCGAGGAGTGGCGCTCCATGTTCCGCTCCTTCGAGGACCGGCCGGCCGCCGCCGCCTCCATCGGGCAGGTGCACCGCGCGGTCTGGCACGACGGCCGCGCCGTCGCGGTCAAGGTGCAGTACCCGGGCGCGGGCGAGGCACTCCTCTCCGACCTGGGGCAGCTCAGCCGATTCGCCCGGCTGCTGGGCCCGCTCGTCCCGGGTCTGGACGTCAAGCCGCTGATCACCGAGTTGCGCGACCGGGTCGCGGAGGAACTGGACTACGCCCTGGAGGCCGAGGCCCAGCGCATCCACGCCGAGGAGTTCGCCGACGACCCGTACATGCTGGTCCCCGGCGTGGTGCACCAGAGCGACCAGGTCCTGGTGACCGAGTGGATGGAGGGCATCCCGCTCTCCGAGGTCATCGCCGACGGGACCGAGGAACAGCGGGACTGGGCGGGCCAGCTGCTCTCCCGCTTCCTCTTCTCCGGCCCCGCCCGCACGGGCCTGCTCCACGCCGACCCGCACCCGGGCAACTTCCGACTGGTCCCCGCCGAGGACGACGACGGCTGGCTGCTCGGCATCCTCGACTTCGGCACCGTCGACCGCCTGCCGGGCGGCCTGCCGGAGACGATCGGCACCTCCTTGCGCCTGGCCCTGGAAGACCGCGCGGAGACGGTCTACGCGGCACTGCGGGCGGAGGGGTTCGTCAAGGACTCGGTCGAGCTGGACCCGGTCGCGGTCCTGGAGTACCTCCGGCCGATCATCGAGCCCGCGGTGGTGGACGAGTTCACCTTCACCCGCGACTGGATGCGCGGCCAGGCCGCCCGTCTCGCCGATCCCCGCTCCCCCGCCCACCAGTTGGGCCGCCAGCTCAACCTGCCGCCCGCCTACCTCCTGATCCACCGGGTGACCCTCAGCACCATCGGCGTCCTGTGCCAGTTGGGCGCCACGGTCCGGCTCCGGGAAGAACTGGAGGACTGGCTGCCCGGCTTCGTGGAGGAAGAGCCGCCGGAGGAGACGGGAGAGGGCGTTGCGGCCGGGGAGCCGGAGGCCGGCGGCGCTGTCCCGGTGCAGCCGGAAGCCGGGGGAGACGGGCCAGGCCCCCTGAAAGCCGAGGACGCCGGTGGGGACGACGGGGAAGCCGGGCCTGCCGACCCCGACCACCCGAAGGCCGGGGCCACCGGCCCCGACACCGCGGAAGCCGGAACCGAGCCGGTCACTACGAAAGCTGGGCCAAGCCCCACAAGCTGACGGCACGCCTCCCCCCGGGAGGCAACCCGTACCGCGACGGCGGCAGAGCTGCCGGGCCCCAGCGGCTGCGCCCCTTCAGGAGTGGCCTGGGTAGAGGCCACGGTCGGCGTGTACGCGGGTGAGAGGCGCCCCCTCAGTTGGGGGCGCCCCTCACGGATATCGGGTCTGCGTCCTACCGGCCCTGCCTTACCCGGCCCCTCCGCCGCGCACGGGCGAACGGGCCACCAGGGCTCTGTACGCGGCCGACCGGCTCGGCCTTCGCGTCGGCGAACCGGCCCGGGGTCCTCCACGGGCTGCCCGGTTCCGCCTTCGCGACGAACCAGCCCGGCCTCGCTCGCCCGGGCCGACGGGCTCACGGGCCGACGGGCTCACGGGCTCACGGGCTCGCGGGCTCACGGGCTCACGGGCTCACGGGCTCACGGGCTCACGGGCTCACGGGCTCACGGGCTCACGGGCTCACGGGCTCACGGGAACGTACCGAGGGCCCACGGGAGCCCCAGCTTCACGTCCGTGGACGGGGCGGCTGCGCCGCCGGTCAGCGGCACCGGCTGTGGGGCCGCACCGACGATTCGGTAGCGGCCCCCTTCGGTAGCCGTCTCCCCCTGGGCCCCATGCGGGCGCGACGAGGCGGCGCCAGACGCGGCGGCCGACAGACCTCAGCCCCGGCGACGGCGCGGTGCGCCCCTGCTCGGGCCGCCGACCGCACCGTCCGCCGGAGCGGAACCTTTACCGGTCAGTACTGCCGGTCAGTGCATGACGGCGATGGCGAGCGCGCGGCGGGCGCGCAGCGAGGCGCGCTCGGCGCGGCGCTGCATGCGCCGGGCGGCCACGAGCCGCTGCACCGGGCGGGCCTGCTCGGCCTCGGCCGTGCGTTGATCCATGTGCGCACGCGCCATGGCTTCTGGAATGAGTTGCATCTCTCGGGTCCTGTTCTGACGCGACTCGTTCGCGCCGGTGATGGTGGTGTCGGGGGTGGCGGAGCCTGCGGGCGCGCTCTCTGCGGTCCTGGCGGACGCTCGCTTCATCGGGGCCTGCTTCGTGGGGTCGTGCGTGAGGGGGCGGTCGATCGTTCCGGTGATGTTCATGCGGCGACCGGGTTCTTGCGCGGGCGGCCACGGGGCCGCTTGCGGGCGACGACGACGCCCTGGACGAAGAGCTCTCCGCCCCAGACGCCCCAGGGCTCACGCCGGTCCTTGGCGCCGGCGAGGCAGGCCTCGACGAGCGGGCAGGCACGGCAGAGGGACTTGGCGTACTCGACGTCGGCCGGGGACTCGGCGAAGAAGACCTCCGGGTCGTAGGCACGGCACGGCGGCGGGGTGACGAGGTTCTCGATGGCGTCGTCGAGAGCGGTGAGAGCGGTGAGCGGCGAAGACAAGGCGGAATCCTCCGGGATACCAGGTGGCGAGATCTCTTGTGACGGCGGTGCTGACGGGACGTGCGTTTCGGTCTGCACGGGCTTTGGTTCCTCGTCTGGTCGGTCCGGCCGGTGGGCCGGGTGGCGGCTGGTACCTGCACCTGTCCAGGGGCCCTTCACTGCCTCGCCCCGCTCGGGGCAAAACAAAAGGGCCGCGGTTCCCGGGTGGGGTTCCGCGGCCCTGAAGGCGCCTGCCTGATCGAGATCAGGCTGGATCACTCCAGGGTTCGAGCCCACGGAAGGCCCACATCGTGTGCTGCTTCGTCTTCGGGAATCCGGCACCGGCTGCCGCAAAGGCATAGACATGCGCCTCTGCCGCTGCTTCTACTGCCGGTGCCTGGATCGGTCGCACGTTCCGCTC
Organism: Streptomyces sp. NPDC058373; assembly: GCF_042723275.1. Lineage (NCBI taxonomy): Bacteria > Bacillati > Actinomycetota > Actinomycetes > Kitasatosporales > Streptomycetaceae > Streptomyces > Streptomyces sp. NPDC058373. The sequence continues at coordinate 23,543 of NZ_JBHXJE010000057.1, forward strand.
TCGGACCGGGAGGTAAGAGAGGGAAATGGGGGACGCGGGACGCACGGCGGCGAGGCCGGGCATACCGGTACCCAGAGACGAGACGCCGGACATGCACAGGTTGACGACGGAACGATCGGTCATTTTCACGACCGTGCTGGTGGTGTTGATGCTGATCACTTCCATCGCCTCCTCTCGGCGTCTCGTGGACCGCGAACGGTCCTGTGTTTGCTTCCAGTACAGCACGGAGCCAGGGCTTCGAAGAAGCGCCTGTTCCCGTGCCTAAGAACCTATGGGGATTCGCGGGGCATGCGCAAACTATTTTCCGGACGAGTTTGGGTCAGCTCTCGTCCGCCCCACCCCCACCTTCTTGACCTGCGCAGATGGCGAGGACATCGGCTCCCCACCGGCGAAACTTCCGTGTGCCGACACCCGCGATGCGAATCAGTTCCGGCTCGTCCTCGGGCATCAGCTCGGCGATGGCCATCAGGGTCTTGTCGGTGAAGACGCAGTAGCTGGGCTGGCCCAGCCGCTCCGCCTCGGCCGCGCGCCAGGTGTGGAGCCGCTCGTAGACCCCCTCGTCCATGTCCGACGGGCAGGTCTCGCAGCGCATCAGCTTCATCTCACCGGCGTCGTTGAGGCTTCTGTTGCAGGTGCGGCACCTGACGGGCTTCCTCGGCCTCAGGCGGGCCTTCGCGGCGCCGCCCGCGCCGGCCCCGGAGACCGAGGAGGCTCCCCTGGTCGCCGGAGCGCCGCGGAGGTCCTTCAGGAAGCGGCTGGGGACGCGATGGGCGCGCCCGCCGGGGGCTCGGGACAGCGACCAGGAGAGCGTCAGCCGAAAGCGGGCGCGGGTGATGCCCACGTAGAGCAGGCGGCGCTCCTCCTCCAGTTGTTCGTCCGTGCGGGCGTAGGTGATCGGCATCATGCCCTCGGTGAGCCCGACCAGGAAGACGGCGTCCCATTCGAGGCCCTTGGCGGCGTGCAGCGAGGCGAGGGTGACGCCCTGGACGGTGGGGGCGTGCTGGGAGGCGGCCCGTTCGTCGAGTTCGGACACGAAGTCGGCGAGAGAGGCGCCGGGCCGGGCGGCGCCGAAGTCGTCGGCGAGCCGGGCGAGGGCGGCCAGGGACTCCCAGCGGTCCCGCGAGGCACCGGAGCCGACGGGGGGCTGTGCGCTCCAGCCGGAGGCGGAGAGCACCGCGCGCACCTGGGAGGAGAGGTCGTCCGCGAGGTCCAGCGCGGCGTCGTTGCCGCCGAAGCGGGCGGCCCCCCGCAGGGCGGACTGGGCCTCGCGGACCTCCCGCCGCTCGAAGAACCGCTCGGCGCCCCGGAGCTGGTACGGCACCCCTGCGTCGGTGAGCGCCTGCTCGTAGAGCCCGGACTGTCCGTTGGTGCGGAAGAGGACCGCGATCTCCCCGGCCGGGACCCCGGCGGCGACGAGGTCGCGGATGCGGCGGGCGGTGCCCTCCGCCTCGGACGGCTCGTCGCCGTACTCGACGTGCTGGGGTTCGGGTCCGGTGTCGCGCTGGGAGACGAGTTTCAGCCGGTGGTCGGCGGCGCGGCCGCGGGCCTGGGAGAGCAGTCCGTTGGCCAGGTGGACGATCTGCGGTGTGGAGCGGTAGTCGCGGACCAGCTTGACCACGGTCGCCTCGGGGTGGCGGACGCGGAAGTTCAGCAGGTGCTCCGGGGTGGCGCCGGTGAACGAGTAGATCGTCTGGCTGGCGTCACCGACGACGCAGAGGCTGTCGCGGTCGCCGAGCCAGAGTTCGAGGAGGCGCTGCTGGAGCGGGCTGACGTCCTGGTACTCGTCGACGACGAAGTGCTGGTACTGGGAGCGCACGTGGTCGGCGATGTCCCGGCGGTCCTGGAGGATGCCGATGGTCAGCAGCAGCACGTCCTCGAAGTCGATGACGCCCCTGTCCCGTTTGAGCTGCTCGTACCGGGCGTAGATCTGGGCCAGCTCGGCAGGGTCGCGGGGAGCCTCGCGCTGGCTCTTGGCGACGCTCTCGGCGTAGTCGCCAGGGACGGTCTGGGTGACCTTGGCCCACTCGATCTCGCCGGTGGCGTCCCGGAGCTGGTTGCGGTCGAGGCGGATGCCGCAGCCCGCGCCCGCCTCGGCGACCAGTTGGGCCTTGCGTTCGACCAGGCGTGGCAGGGCCCCGCCGACGGCTTTCGGCCAGAAGTACTGGAGCTGGCGGAGGGCCGCCGAGTGGAAGGTGCGGGCCTGCACACCGCCGGCGCCGAGCTGGCGGAGGCGGCCGCGCATCTCGCCCGCGGCGCGGTTGGTGAAGGTGACGGCGAGGACGCTGGTGGGCTGGAAGCGGTCGGTCCGTACCCCGTAGGCGATGCGGTGGGTGAGGGCGCGGGTCTTGCCCGTACCCGCTCCGGCCAGCACACACACCGGCCCGTGCAGTGCCGTGGCCACGGCGCGCTGCTCGGGGTCCAGGCCCGCGAGCACGTCGTCGGCCGATTCCGGGACGTGCGGGAAGGAAGAGGGGTGCGTTGCTGATGTCACCCCGCCATGCTGCCAGGTCCGCCGCCCTCGGCGCCGGGCCCGTCCCCAGCCACCGGCCTCCGATCATATTGACCACATGAACCGGGGTGCGGCGTGGACCACCCGCCGGGCGGCTTCGTTCACTTCGAGCGGCAGCGTTTGTCTGTCGGTCCGGACAGCGGTTGGGGACCTTGAGGTCCGTGGATGTCCACCAAAGAGGGCAGCACCGGCTCAGGGGGTTGCTGAGCCGGTCGATGCGGAGCTCGGGCCAGGCAAGTGACCGTCCGGTGGTGCTCTGGCGAGCCCGTGAGGTCAATACGCTCGTGACAGAACGATGACGTAGCGAAGGGCCGCCTGTAACTCGGTGCGAGATACAAATATTTCCGACCGCACCCACCGCGCCACTCATGAGGGAACACCGTGAAGTACATCCGCACCACTGCTCTCGCCGCCATCGGCGTCGCCGCCGCCCTCTCGCTCACCGCCTGTGGCAACGACGGCTCCGGGAAGGACTCGTCCTCCAAGGGGCCCTCGTCCTCGTCTTCTTCGTCCTCGGACGGTGGCTCGAAGTCGGAGGGCGGCTCGGGCTCCGGCGACTCGGAGGCCGGCAGCGCGAAGTCGGGCTCGGACGAGGGCACCGAGACCCGCGCCGGCACCGTGAACGGGGCGACGAAGACCGGCGGCAAGGTCACGTTCTGCAAGACGGAGGACCTGGCCATCGACGCCAGGGACGCCGCGCCCGACGCGGACTCCGGCAGGATCGACATCACCATGGTCAACCGGGGTTCGACCACATGCTCGGCGACGGGCTTCGCGGGCGTCGACATCAAGGATGTCGACAACACCTCGAGCCCCATCGGGCGCGGCCACGCCCAGCCGCGTATCACCAACCTGAAGCCCGGCGACGCTGCTGTCTTCAACCTCGCCTACGACATCGACAAGAGCGGCGACAGCCTCGCGCACCCGACCAACATCGAGGTGACGCCGCCGAACGAGACTCGCACCGTGAGCCTGGAGTGGCCCGCGGGCGCGGGGGAGATCAAGGGCACCTACACCGACGTCGAGGTCTACCCCACGCACGCGGCCGAGTAGGGGCGGTGCGTGGCGACCGGCCCTGGTGGCCGACCGCCGCGCCCGGCCAGGATCTTGGCCATCGGTGTGCAGCTGGTCCGCGTCGGCGACGCTTGGCTTGACCGTTTCGCAGCAGGTTCCGAAGCGACGGCAGTGGGGCTGCTCGACAACGTGCCGGCCTGGCAAGAACCGCAGTGCTGCCAGAACTCGTGAACATCACCCGGCCGGGGACCGGCATGCCTGCCGAACCCGTGAACAGCCGCTGTCGCTACCGTGACCCGTGAACAGGCCACGCCGGGAATGGCGCCGCGCTCGGTTACGTTCGGTCCATTGCCACCGGGCGTCCCAGCTCGGCGGAGTTCACCGCGTGTGCCCGTCCGGGCACACGGCAGAGCGATCGAGGAGCGTCGGGACATGTCGGGCACCGTGACGATGTACAGCACCACCTGGTGCGGATACTGCCGTCGGCTGAAGAGCCAGATGGACCGCGAAGGCATCGCGTACGAAGAGGTCAACATCGAGCACGACCCGGACTCGGCCGCCTTCGTGGAGAAGGCGAACGGCGGCAACCAGACCGTGCCGACGCTCCAGATCGTCCCGAAGGCCGGCGGTGAGCCGGTGGTGATGACCAACCCGAGCCTCGCCCAGGTGAAGCAGGCGCTCGGCGCCTGACCCGGGGCCCCGGCGCGTCCCCGGCCGCATCGTCACCGGATGCGGCCGGGAGCCGGGCGGGCCCTGGAGCGGGTCAGCGGCCGACGCCGGGCTTGGGGAGGGGCTCGCCGTACCAGAGTTCGATGAGGCGGGCGGCGATCGAGATGCCGTAGGGCGGGCGGACCTCCCCGGACTCGAAGGCCGCGCGGAGGTCCTCCCGGGAGAACCAGCGGGCCTCCTCGATCTCCTCGCCGTCCACGGTGATGTGGGGCGAGGTGGCCTTGGCGGTGAAGCCCAGCATGAGGCTGGACGGGAAGGGCCACGGCTGGCTGGCCACATAGCTGACCTCGCCCACGGTGACCCCGGCCTCCTCGAAGACCTCGCGCCGGACCGACTCCTCGATGGCCTCACCCGGTTCGACGAATCCGGCCAGCGTGGAGAAGCGGCCCTCGGGCCAGTGGACCTGCCGGCCGAGCAGTGCGCGGTCCTGGTCGTCCGTGACCAGCATGATCACGGCCGGGTCGGTGCGCGGGTAGTGCTCGGCGCCGCAGGCGGGGCAGCGTCGGATGTGTCCGGCGGCGGCGATGACGGTGCGCTCGCCGCAGCGGGAGCAGAAGCGGTGCAGGCGCTGCCAGTTCTCCAGGGCGACCGCGTGAACGAGGAGCGCGGCGTCCCGTGGGGAGAGCAGCAGTCCCGCCTCGCGCAGACCGGCGGCCCGGGCCGACTGGTCGAAACGGCCGGGCAGGGAGTCCTTCTGGAGGGCGAAGTAGCTCACGCCGTCCTCGTCGCAGCCGAGGAAGTAGCGGTGGGAGCGGGTGAGGGGCGCCTCGAAGGTGGGCGTCAGCACCAGTTCGGTGGTGCCGTCCTCGTTCTCGTCGATGAGCGCCTGGCCGCCGGACACCACGAAGACCCGGGTGGTGGGGTGGCTCCAGGCGGCGGCCAGCCATGCCTCGTCGAGGCGGTGGTGGGCCGCCCGGTCGATGCCGCTGGGCGCGGTGAGCGGCAGCGGTTCCTTGGGCTCGTGGGTCCAGGTGGTCACAGTAGGTTCCAACTCCCCGGTGGCGTGGGTGGTTCCGTGCGTCCTGCCGGGGTGACCGGGGCGGGCGCGGGGTGTGGCCGCTCCTGATCCGCGGGGGCCGCGGGGTCGGGAGGGCCGGCGGTGGAGGCGGAGTGGGGCGGCTCAGGGGGCATGGCGCCCCTGCTCGGCGAGGTCGCCCCAGAGGTGGGCGGCGGTTTCGACGCCCTTCATGAGGAGGTCGAGTTCGACCTTCTCGTTGGGGGCGTGCCAGCCGTCGGACGGCACCGAGATGCCGAGGAAGAGGACGGGAGCGCCGAGCACGTCCTGAAGGTCGGCGGCCGGGCCGGAGCCGCCCTCGCGGGTGAAGCGTACGGGCTGCTGGAAGGCACGGCTCATGGCCCGGACGACGGACTGGAGGGCGGGGTGGTCGAGCGGGGTCAGGCAGGGGCGGGTGGCGCCGCCGAAGGTCACGGTGTGGCCGATGCCCGCGGGGAGCCGCTCCGCGATCCAGGCGCGGACCTGCTTCTCGATGTGTGCGGGGTCCTGCCCTGCCACCAGCCGGAAGGAGAGCTTCAGCATCGCGGTGGCGGGGATGATCGTCTTGCCGCCGGGGCCCTGGTAGCCGCCGCCGATGCCGTTGACCTCGGCGGTGGGCCGTGCCCAGATGCGTTCGAGCGTGGTGTGGTCCGCTTCGCCACTGGTGGCGTGCGACCTGGCGGTGCGCAGCCACTGCTCCTCGTCGAAGGGCAGCTCGGCGAAGAGGGCGCGTTCCCGGTCGGTGAGGGGGACGACGTCGTCGTAGAAGCCGGGGACGGCCACGGCGCCGCGGTCGTCGTGGAGGGCTGCGACGAGCCGGGCCGCCTCGGTGGCCGGGTTGGGCACGGCTCCGCCGAAGGAGCCGGAGTGGATGTCCTGGCCGGGTCCGGTGAGCGTGACCTCGCAGTCGATGAGGCCGCGCATGCCGGTGCAGACGGTGGGGGTGTCCTCGGACCACATCCCGGTGTCGGAGACGAGCACCGTGTCGGCGGCGAGCCGGTCGCGGCGTTCCTCGACGAGCTGCCGGAAGTGCGGGGAGCCCGACTCCTCCTCACCCTCGATGAGCAGCTTGAGGTGGACGGCCGGGCTGGTGCGGCCGGTCGCGGCGAGATGGGCGCGCAGGCCCAGGGTGTGGAAGAAGACCTGGCCCTTGTCGTCGGCCGCGCCTCGCCCGTACATCCGGCCGTCCCGGACGACGGGGACGAACGGGTCGGTGTCCCACCCGTCCTCGCGCGCGGCGGGCTGCACGTCGTGGTGGCCGTAGACGAGGGCGGTGGGCGCGTCCGCGTCGTCGGAGGGCCAGGAGGCGAAGACGGCGGGGGCCCCGGCCGTCGGCCAGATCTCGACGGTGGGGAAACCGGTCTCGCGGAGCTTGGCGGCCAGCCATTCGGCGCTGCGGCGCACATCGTCCCCGTGCTCGGGCTGGGCCGAGACGGACGGGATGCGCAGCCACTCGGCCAGGTCGTCGAGGAAGGCGGCGCGGTGGTTCTCGATGTACGTGCGGACGGCGTTGTCCAAGGTCTCGCTCATGTCAAGAGCCTATCGGGCGACTGCCGGCGACTCGTCCGGTGGTTCACCGGCCGTCCCCGGCGGCTGTGGTTCCCGGAGGTGGCCGGGCGCCGGTTTCGGGGGTTGCGGCGGCGGGCCGGAGCGGGTGCCGAGCAGGATGTGCTCGATCTCTCGCCGACCGGGGAGGTGGCGGGGCCGGACGGTCTCCCCGGAGCGGATGTGGACGAAGGCCGCGGTGACCGCTTCGAGCGGCAGCTGATGCTGCTCGGCCCATGCGAGCCGGTAGATGGCGAGCTGGAGCGGATCGGCGTCGCGCGTGTGGCTGGTCTTCCAGTCCACGATCTCGTACACGGGGGCGTCCGGACCGGCGGCGCCGTCGGTGGCCGGATCGAGCCGGTAGACGGCGTCCATGCGGCCGCGGACGGTCCGCCCGGCGAGGGTGAGCTGGAAGGGCACCTCGACACCGAGCGGGGTGCGGTGGGCGTACTCGGTCTGCTCGAAGGCCTCCTTGAGGGCTTCGAGGTCGTGTTCGTCGGCGATGTCCGCGTCGTGCCCCGGCAGCTCGTCCGGGTCGAGCATGGGGAGCTGGACGTCCTCGAACCGGGACTCCACCCAGGCGTGGAAGCGGGTCCCGCGCCGGGCGGCCGGCTGCGGGGCCCGGGGCATCGGCCGGGCGAGCTCCGCCGCGAACCCCTCGGGGTCGGCGGCGAGCCGCATCAGCTCGGAGGCGGTCAGCGAGGCGGGCAGCGCCACCTCCCGGGTGCCTTCGCGGGCCCGCAGCAGCTCACCCTTGAGCGCCTCCAGGTCCTGGTCCCAGGAGTGGATGAGGCGGGCCTCCTCGGGGGTGGGGCCTTCGGGCACGGTCGGGGAGGGCTCCGGGCGCGCCTGTGGGACCTGCGCGGCGGTCGGTCCCGCCTCGGCCGAGGGCACGCCGGGCGAGGGCCCGGCACCGGTTTCCGCGTCGGCCGGGGAAGGTGCGGTGGCCGGGCGCGTGGTGGTCCACGACTCCCAGTCGCCCTCCTCGTACTCCGCGTACTCCTCGTCGGGGACCGGTTCCGGTTCCTCGGGAAGGCCCTCGGCCCCCTCCAGGGCCGCGGCGCCGGGCCCGGCTCCCGTGAGGAGGTCTACGGAACCAGGTGCTCCCCCGCCCTCCTGCCTCTCGTGGGCCGGTGCGGCCGCGAGGGCGTCGAGGTGGCGTCGGACGGTGGCGGCGGCGGCCTGGCGCCGTTCGAAGGCCACGGCGTCCAGCGGGAGGGGCCAGGCCAGGTCGGCCGTGGGCTCCGCCAGCGCCGGGTTCTCGGCGTCCGCGTCCGGCCGCTCGGCCCACACCTCCGTCTCCCCGTGTCCCGCGAGGCAGTGGTCGTGCAGGGCCAGCAGGAAGTCGGAGGGACCGCGGGGACGCTTCTGGGTGGGGCCCCACCAGTGGCCCGAGCCGAGCAGCAGCTTCCGGGGCCGGGTGAAGGTGACGTACCCCAGACGCAGTTCCTCGGTGTGCTGGTGGTCGCGCATCGCCTCCTGGAAGGCCTTGAGGCCCTTGGCGTTCAACGCGTCGACCCCCGGCAGGGTGGCCGCGTCACCGCGGAGCGGGTGCGGGAGGACGCGCGGCTGGGCGGTCCACTTCTCGCGGCCCTGCTCGCTGGGGAACTGCTTGGCGACCAGACCGGGCACGGCGACGACGTCCCACTCCAGGCCCTTGGACTTGTGGGCGGTGAGGACCTTGACGGTGTTCTCGCCGCCGGGGAGGGCGTTGTCGAGGCCCTTCTCGTACTGCGCCGCCGTGCGGAGGAAGGCGAGGAAGGCGAGGAGGGAGGCGTCCTTCTCCTGGGCGGCGAAGGAGGCGGCGACGTCCAGGAAGTTGGAGAGCGTCTCCCGGCGGCGGGCGGCGAGGGCGTGCGGGGACGAGGAGAGCTCGACCTCGAGGCCGGTGGTGGTCAGGACACGGTGCAGGACGTCCATGAGCGGGTCGGCGAGAGAGCGGCGCAGGTCACGGAGTTCGGTGGCGAGTTGCGCGTAGCGGACGCGGGCCTCGGCGGAGAAGGGCAGGTCGTCGTCGGCGGAGCCGTCGAGAAAGGTGTCGAGGGCGTCGGCGAGGGAGATGACCTCGGCCGGGTCGACCCCTTCCACCGCTTCGGCGAGCCGCCGGTCGGGGTCGTCGTCCCCCGCGCGCTCACGGCGTACGAGGAGCCGCGCCCGGCGGCCGAGCAGGGCGAGGTCGCGCGGACCGATGCGCCAGCGGGGGCCGGTGAGGAGGCGGACCAGGGAGGCGTTGGCCCCGGGGTCCTGGAGCACTTCGCAGACGGCGACGAGGTCGGCGACCTCCGGCAGGTGGAGGAGGCCGGAGAGGCCGACCACCTCGACCGGGACCTCCCGGTCGACCAGGGTGCTCTGGATCGCCCCGAAGTCCCCGGCCGTCCGGCACAGCACGGCGATCTCGCCGGGCGGTGTCCCGGTGGCGACGAGGTGGGCGATCTGGTCGCCGAGCCACGCGAGTTCCTCGGCGTGGGTGTCGAGGAGCGCGCAGCGGACGGTGCCGTCGCGTTCGGCACCGGGGGCGGGCCGCAGCGCCTCGACGCCGGTGTGCATGGCGCGCAGCGGGGCGGCCATGGTGTTGGCGAGATCGAGCAGGCGGCCGCCGCTGCGGCGGTTCTCGCTCAGGGAGTGGCGCGCGGCCGGCGTGCCGTCGGCGGCCGGGAAGTGGTCGGGGAAGTCGTCCAGGTTGGCGACGGAGGCGCCGCGCCAGCCGTAGATGGCCTGGCAGGGGTCACCGACGGCGGTGACGGGGTGGCCGGTGCCGTGGCCGAAGAGCCCGGCGAGCAGAATGCGCTGCGCGACCGAGGTGTCCTGGTACTCGTCGAGGAGGACGACCCGGAACTCCTCGCGGAGCAGGGCTCCCACCGCCGGGTGGCTGTCGGCGAGGGTGGCGGAGAGGGCGATCTGGTCGCCGAAGTCGATGAGGTCGCGCTCGCGTTTGGCGGCCCGGTAGCGCTCCACCAGCCCGGCCAGGTCGTGGCGGGCGCGGGCGACCTCGGGGATCTTCCGCAGGTCGGTGTTGGTGAGCGGGGTGGTCTCCAGGGTGTCGAGCAGCTCCTCGTCGTGCCGCCGGAGCCGCTCGGGGGAGGCGAGGTGTTCGGAGAGCTCACCGTCGAGGGCCAGGAGGTCGCCGACGAGGTCGGGGAAGGAACGCGTCAGCGCGGGGTGGGTGCCCGGTGCTTCGCGCAGCACCCGGGCGGCGAGCTGGAAGCGGGTGGCGTCGGCGAGCAGGCGGGTGCTCGGTTCGAGGCCGAGCCGCAGGCCGTGATCGGTGAGGAGCCGTCCGGCGAAGGCGTGGTAGGTGGAGATGACCGGTTCGCCGGGGCTGTGGCCGTCGTCCGGCCCCGCGCCCGGAGGGGCGAGCGGCTCGGGTTCGGTGATCCCTGCCTGGGCCAGCGCCTTGCGGACCCGCTCGGCGAGTTCCCCCGCGGCCTTGTTGGTGAAGGTGAGGCCGAGGACCTGCTCAGGCGCCACCTGGCCGGTGCCGACGAGCCAGACGACGCGCGCCGCCATCACCGTGGTCTTGCCGGAACCCGCTCCCGCGACGATCACCTGAGGCGCGGGCGGCGCGGTGATGCAGGCCGTCTGCTCCGGGGTGAAGGGGATGCCGAGCAACTCCTTGAGCTGCTCGGGGTCGCTGATAGGTGCGGGCATGCCAGCGAGGCTAGCGCCGCCGACGGACAGTCCGGCTCCGGGCAGCGGAGGCGCCGGGCGTTCTGCCTGGTCAGGAGGGGCGAGGGGGAGGTTGTGGGGTCGGTCACCGGGGGGCGGGCGGTAGGGACGAGGGCCTGGTGGCACTTCCCTGCCGAGCGGCGCCGACTCAGCGGGGCGAGCGACGAGCCCCTCGGTCCAGGGAGCAGAACACCCGTGCGGACGGCGCCCGCCCGGCCCGACTTCGCGCCGGGCCAGCCGTCGAGCCTTGTCCGGCACAGACACCGGCACCCACGCCTCCTACGCGCGGAACGGGACGAGAAGGACCACCCTCCTCAGCGCCTCGCCCCTGCGGAGCGGCCAGCGAGCGCCGTCCAGAGCGAGCACAGGCAAGCGCGGGCGGCGGCCCCGTCCGAGGCGGACCCGCAGCTCCGTGTCCGCCTCGAAGACGGGGCCGGCCGACAGGAAGGAGCCTGGGCGCGCCACGGGCCCGCGCCCCCAGCCACCGCCAGGTATCGCGTTCCCCAGCGACGGAACGGCCGCGAACTCCGCTCCGGCCAAGCCCGCCGCCACAGCTACGGCAAGCCCCTGCGCCGCTCCGGCCCACCGGCCCTGGCCGCCACCCGGTACCCGCCGGACCGCCCACGTACGGTCTCCGCGCCTTGCCCACAGGCGTGCCCGCTCACTCCACGACCTGCCGCCCCTCCTCCCGCCCACTGCACGAGGAGCGGAAGGAGCAGTGTGCGCAGTGCTGGCCGGGGGTCGGGGTGAAGCGTTCGTCGAGGACCTTGCCCGCGGCGGTGGCCAGGAGGTCGCCGACCCAGGCGCCGTCCGGCGAGGGCTGGTGCTGTACGCGGGGCAGGGCGTCGCCGCCCTCCTTCTTGGGGGCGGGCTGGCGGAGGTGGACCAGTTCCGCTCCGCCGGACCGCGGGCGTACGCCGTCGAAGAGCGGGTCGACGGCGCCCTCGTCGACGGCGAGCTGGTAGACGGCGAGCTGCGGATGGTGAGCGACCTCGGCGGCGGTGGGCGCCTGCTTGCCGGTCTTGAAGTCGACGACGTACGCCCGGCCGCGCGGGTCCTGTTCGACCCGGTCCATGCTGCCCCGGATGCGTACCTCGTAGGGTCCGGCGCCCAGCGTGACGTCGAAGTCGTGTTCGCTGGCGACGGGGGTGCGCCCGGCGCGGTCGAGGGTGTGCCACTCCAGGAAGCGCTCCAGGGCCTGCCGGGCGTTCTCCTTCTCCTGGACGGATTTCCAGGGCGCGTCGAAGGCGAGCGCGTCCCAGACCGAGTCGAGGCGTTCCATCAGCACGTCGAGGTCGGCCGGGGTGCGGCCGGAGGCCACCTCGTCGGCGAGGACGTGGACGACGTTGCCGAAGCCCTGGGCGGCCGTGGCGGGTGCGTCGGCCTTGACCTCGCGGCCGAGGAACCACTGCAGGGCGCAGGTGTTGGCAAGCTGGTCGAGGGCGCTGCCGGAGAGGACGACGGGCGCGTCGCGGTCGCGCAGCGGCACCTCGGAACGGGTCGGCGCCCGCATCCCCCACCAGCGGTCGGGGTGCGCGGTGGGGACGAGGGGGCGGCCGTCCTCGTCGGTGAGGGCTGCGAGGCGGGCGAGGCGCTGCGCGGCGGCCTCGCGGAGCGTGCCGGAGACGCGCGGGTCGACCGTGGTCGCCCGCAGCTCGGCCACGAGCGCCGCGACGGCGAGGGGGCGGCGTGGCCGCGAGGAGACGTCCTTCGGCTCGACGCCGAGTTCGGTGAGGAAGCGCGAGGGCTGGTCGCCGTCCTCGGCGGGGGCCTTGACCGCGGTGACGACGAGGCGTTCGCGGGCGCGGGTGGCGGCGACGTAGAAGAGGCGGCGTTCCTCGGCGAGGAGGGCGCCGGGCGGCAGCGGTTCGGCGAGGCCGTCGCGTCCGATGCGGTCGGCCTCCAGCAGGGAACCGCGGCGCCGCAGGTCGGGCCAGACGCCCTCCTGCACCCCGGCGACGACGACGAGCCGCCACTCCAGGCCCTTGGAGCGGTGCGCGGTCATGAGCCGTACGGCGTCGGGGCGGGCGGCGCGGCGGGTGAGGGTGTCGGCGGCGATGTCCTGCGCCTCGATCTCGGCGAGGAAGTTGAGGGCGCCGCGGCCGCCGGTGCGCTCCTCGGCGCGGGCGGCGGTGGCGAAGAGGGCGCAGACGGCGTCGAGGTCGCGGTCGGCGTTGCGCCCGGCGGCGCCGCCCCTGCGGGCGGACCGCTCCAGACGCTGCGGCCAGGTCGTGCCGTCCCACAGCTCCCAGAGCGCCTCCTCGGCGCTGCCGCCCTTGGCGAGGAGCGTCCGGGCGCGGTGCAGCAGCTCGCCGAGGAGGCGCGCGCCGTGGGCGTACGCCTCGTGGGTGACGAGCCGCTCCGGCTCGGCGAGCGCCCGGGCGAGCAGGGTGTCGGACGGTGGCGGGAGCGGGTTCCCGGCGGCGCGTTCCTCGTCGCGCAGGGCGCGGCCGAGCCGGCGCTGGTCGGCGGCGTCGAGGGCGGCGAGCGGCGAGGCCAGCAGGGTGAGGGCGGTCTCGGTGTCGAGCCAGGTGGGGGCCTGGTCCCCGGCCTCGCCGCCGGGTACGGGGTCCGCCGCCGGACCCGCGTCCTCCGCGGCCCGGTCGTGCAGGGCGGCGGTGGCGGCGGCGCGCACCGCGGTGAGCAGCGGGGCGACGGCCGGTTCGTGGCGCAGCGGCAGGTCGTTGCCGTCGATGTCCAGGGGGACCCCGGCCGAGGTGAGGGCGCGGCGGACGGCGGGGACGGTGTGGCCGCCGGAGCGCACCAGCACCGCCATCTCCCCCCAGGGCACGCCGTCCTCCAGGTGGGCGCGGCGCAGGATGTCGGCGATGTTGTCGAGTTCGGCACCGGTGGTGGGGTACGTGTAGGCCTCGACGCGGCCCCCGTCACGGGCTGGGCTGAGGGAGCGATGAGCACGGACGGTCTCGGCGGGGAGCCTGGTCAGCGGCATGCGGCGGGTGAGGAGCCGGGTGGCGGCGACCAGTTGTGCGCCGGAGCGGCGCCCGGTGGCGAGGACGCCGACGGGCGCGGGCCCCCCGTCGGCGCGGCGGAAGGTCTCGGGGAACTCCAGGATCCCGTTCACGTCGGCGCCTCGGAAGGCGTAGATCGACTGGTCAGGATCGCCGAAGGCGACCAGCGTGCGGCCGCCGCCCGCCCCCGGCACGGCCGGGCCGTGGTTACCGGCGAGCGCCCGCACCAGCCGGACCTGGGCGGGGTCGGTGTCCTGGTACTCGTCGACGTAGACGGCGTCGTAGGCGTCGGCGAGCTGCCGGGCGGTCTCCGGGCGCTCGGCGAGGAGGACGGCGCGGTGGACCAGTTCGGCGTAGTCGAGGGTGCCCTGGGCGTCGAGCAGGTCGAGGTACTCGGCGAGGAAGGACGCGGCCGCGGACCAGTCGGGCCGGCCGCTGCGCCGGGCGAAGTCGGCGAGGGCGTCGGGGCCGAGGCCCAGTTCGCGGGAGCGGGCGAGGACGGCGCGGACCTCGTCGGCGAAGCCGCGGGTGGTGAGGCAGGCGCGCAGTTCGTCGGGCCAGCGCACGCGGGCGCGCCCTTGGCGGCCGAGTTCGACCTGCCCGGCGAGCAGCTCGCGGACGGCGACGTCCTGCTCCGGCCCGGAGAGCAGCCGCAGGGGTTCGGCGAAGAGGTCGGCGTCCTGGTGGGCGCGGACCAGGGCGTAGCAGAAGGAGTGGAAGGTGGTGGCCCGGGGCGCGGTCGCGGAGCCGAGCCGCTGCGCCATGCGGTCCCGCAGGTCGACGGCGGCGCGCCGGCTGAAGGTGAGGACCAGGATCCGCTCGGGCGCGGTGCCCGAGGCGAGGCGGGCGGCGACGGATTCGACCAGCGTGGTCGTCTTGCCGGTACCGGGACCCGCGAGGACGAGCAGCGGTCCCGCTCCGTGGTCAACCACCGCCCGCTGCGCTGCGTCCAGTCGAGGGGGCGCCTCCGCCACGGGGGCGGAGCGGACCAGCCGGTACGTGCCGGAGGCCCTCTGCCGCGCCTGCTGCTGAGGCAGGCGGCCGCTGGGAGGAGAGGAGCTCACGTGCATCGCCGGTCCTGGTGGGTGTGCTGGTGGAAGGCGCTCGGTGCGGGCCGGGGACGGAAGGCCGCCGACGCCGTCCGCCGGGCTGCCCGCTGCGGCCGTGGCGGCCAGGTGCCGACCACCGACCGTACCCCGACCGGCGCCGGCTCCGACGGGCTTCCTCTCTCGCACGCCCCGGAGCGTGCGCCGGGCCCCCACGGGCACGGCCCCGCCCTAGGCCCTGTCCGGCGGATCTTCGTGGGCCTGCGACGCCTGGCACGCACTCTCGCCGTACGCCCGAATCACCCGAGTACGTCCAGTACGAGG
>NZ_JBHXJE010000058.1:0-37852 GCF_042723275.1 Streptomyces sp. NPDC058373
GGGCTGTTCCGTGCTGGGCTCCGGCTCCATGTGCCGGAGCCCAGCACCCAAACAGCCCGGCCGGCGTTTGAGGCCAACGGGGGTTCGGGCGGGGGCGCGTGGGTCGCGGCCGGGTGTGCCGGGGTGCGCTCCTCCGGGGGAGGGAGGAGCACCGGAACCGGGACGGCGCCCCGGTCTCCGGGCAGGACACGGGCACCCCCACTCCGCGCCCACCGACAGCCGTTCGGCTGTTGGTGGGACGGCAGGTATCGCCACCGGCGCGGCGTGGGATACCCCTCCCGTCCCCGGTGCGGCGTCGAGCAGGGCGCGCCTGATCCGCGTGAGCACATCCAGGACCGACAGAAGGGCCCCGCCGCCGTGAGCACTGAAGCCGTACCCGCCGCGCCGACCTGCCCGTTCGACTTCGCCGAGGCGCTCGACTTCGATCCGGCGCTGCACCGGATGCTGCAGAGCGACGAGCGGGTGGCGCGGATCCGGATGCCGTACGGCGAGGGCGACGCCTGGCTGGTGACGCGGTACGAGGACGTGCGTACCGTCACCACCGACCGCAGGTTCAGCCGCAACGCCGTCACCGGCAAGGACTTCCCCCGGATGACCCCGGAGCCGATCGTCCAGCCGGGTGCCATCAACCTGATGGACCCGCCGGACAGCAGCAGGCTGCGGCGGCTGGTGCGGCAGTCGTTCGCCCCGCGCCACCTGGAGCGGATGCGCGCGCGCACCCAGGCGGTCGTCGACGGGCTGCTGGACGACATGGCGGAGACCGGGTCGCCCACCGACCTCTTCGCCCACTTGGCGCTGCCGCTGCCGCTGGTGACGATCTGCGAGGTGCTCGACATCCCGGAGGCGGACCGGCACTGGCTGCGGGCCCACGCGATGACCATGATGAACATGGGTCCGGCCGGGAAGGACGCGGCGGTCCACGCCAAGGGCGAGCTGCGGGAGTACTTCGCGCGGCTCACCGCCGAGCGGCGCCGCTCCCCCGGCGCCGACATGATCAGCACCCTGGCCACCGCCCGCGAGGGCGGCGAGAGGCTGGGCGACGACGAGCTGACCGTGATGGCGATGGTGCTGCTCATCACCGGCCAGGACACCACCACCTACCAGCTCGGCAACATCTCCTACCTGCTGCTGACCCGCGACGACGTCCGCGAGCGGCTGCGGCGCGACCCCGGCTCCCTGCCGCGCACCCTCGACGAGCTGCTGCGGCACATCCCGTTCCGCAAGGGCGTGGGCATCCCCCGGATCGCCACCGAGGACGTGGAGCTGGGCGGCGCCCTGATCCGCGCCGGCGACACCGTGCACGTCTCGTACCTGACCGCCAACCGCGACGGTGAGAAGTTCGAGAGGCCCGACGAGATCGACCTCGACCGGCCCGCCGTCCCGCACATGACCTTCGGCTGGGGCTCGCACCACTGCCTCGGCTCGCCGCTGGCGGTGATGGAGCTGGAGATCGCCCTCTCCACGCTGCTGCGCCGCTTCCCCGACCTGGCGCTCGCCGTGCCCCCCGGCGAGGTCGAGTGGAACGCCACCACGATCTGGCGCTACCCGCTCGCCCTGCCCGTCACCTGGTGACGCCCCCCCTCGCGCTCGCGCGGCCCCGCGCCTTCGCGCCCCCCAAGACGCGTTCGCGCGCCCTGAAGAGATGACGAGAATCCCATGGCCGTTCTCTGCCGTCCCGCCGTCGCCGTCCCGCCGCACGTCATCACCATGGAGGAGACCCTCGACCTGGCCCGGAGCACCCACGCCGGCCACGACCAGCTCGACCTGGTGCTGCGGCTGATCCGGAACACCGGCGTCGCCACCCGGCACCTGGTGCAGCCCATCGGCGAGACCCTCGCCCACCCCGGTTTCGAGGCCCGCAACAAGGTCTACGAGCGCGAGGCCAAGGCCCGTGTCCCTCAGGTCGTCCACCAGGCGCTCGCCGAGGCCGACCTGACCGCGCAGGACATCGACCTGATCGTCTACGTCTCGTGCACCGGCTTCATGATGCCGTCCATGACCGCCTGGATGATCAACTCGCTGGGCTTCCGCTCCGACACCCGCCAGCTCCCCATCGCCCAGCTGGGCTGTGCTGCGGGCGGCGCCGCCGTCAACCGGGCACACGACTTCACCGCGGCCTACCCCGGCAGCAACGTCCTCATCGTGGCCTGCGAGTTCTGCTCCCTGCTGTACCAGCCGACCGACCTGGACGTCGGCTCGCTGCTCTCCAACGGCCTGTTCGGCGACGCGGTGGCCGCCGCCGTGGTCCGCGGCGAGGGCGGCACCGGGCTGAGCCTGGAGCGCAACGGCTCCCACCTGGTGCCCGACACCGAGGCGTGGATCTCGTACGCGGTCAAGGAGACGGGTTTCCACTTCCAGCTCGACAAGCGGGTGCCCGGCACCATGTCGATGCTGGCCCCCGCCCTCACGGCGCTCTGCGCGCAGCACTCGTGGGACGTCGGGGAGCTGGACTTCTACATCATCCACGCGGGCGGCCCGCGCATCCTCGACGACCTCTGCACCCATCTGGAGCTGCCGCCTCAGATGTTCGCGCAGAGCCGCGCGACCCTCACCGAGCGCGGCAACATCGCCAGTTGCGTCGTCCTGGACGCGCTGGACCGGTACTTCGCCACGGGCAAGGCGACCGAGGGGGCCCGGGGCATGCTCGCCGGGTTCGGGCCGGGCATCACCGCCGAGATCTCGCTGGGCACCTGGGCCGCCGACCCGTCCCTCCCGGCCGCCCTCACCGGCGCAACGGCCCACCGCCCGGCCTGAGCACCGGGGCGGGGCGTCCACCCTCGCGACGGGTACGGCCCCCCGTTAGGTTGTCGACCATATGCAACCTGGAACGTGAGGCCGTGCCCACCCTCTGCGGCGGCCGGGAGGACGTCCGCGGCGAGCCCGTGCGCGAACTGCTCCCGCCGCGCCGGGTCAGGCTCGGTGAGTCGACCGAGGTCCGGCGGCTGCTGCCGAGCCTCGGCCGCCGCATGATCGGCGCCTGGGCCTTCGTCGACCACTACGGCCCCGACGACATCGCCGACGAGCCCGGCATGCAGGTGCCGCCGCACCCGCACATCGGCCTGCAGACCGTCAGCTGGCTCCACCAGGGCGAGGTGCTCCACCGGGACTCGACCGGCAGCCTCCAGACGATCCGCCCGCGCGAACTGGGCCTCATGACCTCCGGCCGGGCCATCTCGCACTCCGAGGAGAGCCCGCGCCCGCACGCCCGCTTCCTGCACGGCGCCCAGCTCCGGATCGCCCTGCCGGACGCCCACCGCCACGTGGATCCGCACTTCGAGCACCACGGTGACCTGCCCGTCGTCACCGCCCCCGGCCTGACCGGCACCGTGGTCCTCGGCGAGGTCGACGGCGTCCTCTCCCCGGTACGACGTACTCCCCGCTGGTCGGCCTCGACGTCTCCCTCGCCGAGGGCGCGGAGACCCGCCTGCCCCTGGAACCCGACTTCGAGTACGGCGTCCTCACCATGTCCGGCGAACTCCACGCCGACGGCGTCGCCCTGCTCCCCGGCTCCCTGCTCCACCTGGGCTGCGGCCGCCGCGAACTGCCCCTGCGCGCCACCGCCGACGCCACCTTCATGCTGCTGGGCGGCGAGCCGTTCGAGGAGCGCCTGATCATGTGGGGGGAACTTCGTGGGGCGCACCCGGGAGGATATCAACCAGGCTCGCGAGGACTGGATGAACGGGTCAAGATTTGGTGAAGTGAACGGGTACGACGGCGATCCACTACCGGCCCCCCAACTGCCGCCCGTTCCGCTCAGTACTCGATCGCCCTTGGGGCGATCCGGGATGACCTGGCGGACCGCGACCGCCGGGCCGTCCCCACCGACAAAGCCCAGGCACAGGCCAACCTGACCGCCCCCTCGCCCGCCGCCTCACCGCGCGTCGCTGCTGCCCTCGCCTCTTCCCCGTCGGCCGGACAGCGCACGGCCCAGGCCGGTCCGCCACCCGCGTCACCCGCTCACTCCGCGCCGCCGACCACACGCCCCTCAGCAGCCCCCGGGCCGCTGAACTCACACCGCCCTGGAGTCCTTCATGCACCTCCCCGGCAGAAACGGTCCGTCCCACACGTAGACCTGCGACCGAACCCACCGAGGATGGACCCTTTCCATGCCCGCGCACGACGATGTATCACCCGATCTCACCTTCGGCCGCCCCCCGTCTACGGCATCGTCGCCGCTGACCCGAAACTCGCCGCCAGCAACTGGGTACTCAGGGAGTTCGACTTCCACCCCGTTCCGGGTCAGCCGACGCTGTATGCGCTGGACCATCAGGAGCACGAGAGCGCGTCGTACGACCCGAGCAGTCGAGCTGCTTCGCAAGTCCGGCTATCAGGTCGACGTGGACCCCGCCCTCGCCCCTTCGCCGACCGTCGAGACAGGGCCCACCCCCGAACGGGTTCCCTTCGGTGCACCCGATGTCGCCTTCGCCGAACACCCTCAGTTCGGCGTCATCGCGGCCGTGGACGACCGGGCCTTCGGCCGCACCGTACTCGCCCTGGTGGAGAACGGCTGGGACCTGCACCCGAGCCTGGACATCTACATGCTGCCCGCCGCCACCGACCGTGAAGAAGCCCTGGGGAGGGTCGCCAACGCCACGGTGGCTCTCCAAGGGTCCGGCATCGAGGTTGCGGTGCACCCCCGGCTCGCTCAGGACATAGCAGCGCGTCATCGCCCTGCTCCCCTGCAGGCCGAGCCCCGTGAACGCAGCCAGGGCGCGCCCCGTGCGTCTTCGGTCAGCGCAGTCGCGCTGGCCGCGAGTCCTACCCGTGCCCGCCGACCGGGCAAGACCCCTGTTCCCGACCCCGTCGCCCCCGCAGTAGCGGTCCGGCCGGTCGTGTCCGGTGCGGTCCAGAGCTGCGCACCCATGTACGGCTGAGCAGCAGGATGAGAACCCGTCTTCACCGTGCCGGCCGGAGCTTGTGAAGCTCTACATTGCGTTATCCAGGGGCAATTCACGACCTGGAGGGGCGAGCCCAATCCTCAGAGTCTGCGGCTCAAGCCGCCGCAAGGCCATGGTCGAACCCGTCTTCGGCCAGATCATGACCTGCCACCATGGCCGAAGCGAGTGGCGCCTGCCGGCCGCCTGCCACAACTCCCGCAAGATCTTCCGGCACGCCGGATCGACTGGTCCCACCGCGGCGATCGCCTGACCGACCCGGCCGTCAGCCCTCGCCCGGTCGATTCCCGAACCGGGGAGACAGGGCCAGATCGCCGGCCGCGTCCCCGCGGGCCAGGTCACCGGTGGCGTACATTCGCTCCCCCCGCGCACCGAACGGGTCGGGCGGGAACCGCTCCTGGGTCAGTACCTCGTTGCCCTCGTAGCCGGCCGCGACGTGCGCGCCGGCCACGTACAGCTGCCCGGTCTCTCCGTCCGCCACCGGCCGCAGTTCCGCGTCAAGGAGGTACACGCGCGTGTGGTCCATGGGGCGGCCGATGGGTATGTCCCCGTCGACCGGCGGCCCGGGGTGGATGCGGTGGCGCGTGGCGAAAGTGGTCGTCTCCGTCGGGCCGTAGCCGTTGTAAACGGTGATCCCAGGGCACGCCTCGACGACACGGCGCACCGCGTGCGCCGGGACTACGTCACCACCCGCCCACACCTCACGGGCTCCTTCCAGACACCCCGGGTCGCCTGTGGCCAGGGCCCCGAACAGGCCCGCGGTGAGCCATAGCGCCGTGACGCGGCCACCGCCCACCAGACGCCGCAGCAGCGGGGCGTTGATCTCCTCGGGGGCCACCACGACGCGACCGCCGGACAACAGCGGCACCCAGATCTCGTAGGTGGAGGCATCGAAAGCATGGGGCGAGTGGAACAGCACCCGCTCGTGGGCACCACCGCGCCACACACGGTCGAGCGCGAGGGCGAGCACGTTGCGGTGCGTGACCCGCACGCCCTTGGGGACACCGGTGGACCCGGAAGTGTGCATGACGTACAGCACGTCGTCGGCCCCGGGCGCCTCGGTCCCTGGCTCGTCGTACGTTCACCGCGCCGGACAGGCCGTCGGGCACACCGTCCTCGCCCACCGGCACGGTGCGCCGTCCCGCCGCCGCGGGGTGCTGCGCGCTACGCGCGTCCACAACCAGCAGCGCACAGTCGACGCTCTCAAGGATCTCCCCCAGCCGTGCTTCGGGAGAACGCACATCGAGCGGCACGTAGGCGGCGCCCGTCTTCGCCACGGCGAGCAGGGTGACCACCACGGCGGCGGACCGCTCGACCAGCACGCCGACCCGGCCACCTCGACGGGCGCCCCCGCCGACGAGACGCCGGGCGAGACGCTCGGCGGAGTCGACATCGCAGTCGTGTGTCATGTCGGAGAAAGGCCGGGTCAAGGCACGGTCAGCCGCCCGTGAGCCTCATGCGCGGACATCTTCGTCCCGCACGGACCGGCGGACATGCCGCTGTCTCTCCCCATGTGCTCGCCCCCCAGAGCATTCAAGATCGTGAAGAGATTTCCAATCTATGAACCGGCGCTCGCAGAAACAAGGAGGACCGAGGCTTCTGGCTGGAAGATTCAGCGCGCCTGATGTGTGATGGGTGCTTCGCCTGCCCTGACACCCCTCTGTGACAGCTCCTGCGAGTCCTGTCTGTGGCCAATTCGCATCCCTCGGACTCCCGGGGACCGCGGCTCGGCGGGGGATTCTGCCGGCGCGGCACCGTCGGTTCACACAGCGAACGATCCAGTGCTAACGAAAGCCGACCGGCTGTCGGAGGTACTCACCGGCCGCGCGCGGATCGTGTTCTTCGAGACCCCGGCCAACCCCACCCTGGCCGTCTTCGACATCGCCGTCCTCTCCGCCCGGGCCCGCGCGGCCGACGGCGCCCTCGCCCTCGTCGTCCTGCCCGCCGCCGCTGCCACCGCCTACCGCCGATGAACGCCACGAACCCCGACGTCACCGTCGCAGGAGGGCCATGGGGCGGCAGCCGCCTTCGCCAGCGAGGTGGACCTAGCAGGTCAGGCCGCCCCGGGACCGTCCGAGTCCCTCGTCGGGGCGGTGGTGCCGGGGCGTCGTCCTTATTTCGGGGTCCGCGGACGGGCTTTGCCGGCGCCGGCCGCCTGCTGATGGGCCCCGCAGGACGTCGAGTCGACGCCGACCATCGACCAGTCGATCCGCCCTGCCAGGTCGGCGTCGACCTGGACCGCTAGCAGGATCCGGTCCCAGATCCCGTCCGCCGACCAGCGGCGATGCCGTTCATAGACGGTCTTCCACGAGCCATACCGTTCCGGCGGGTCACGCCACGGGGCGCCGGTCCGGACCCGGAACAGGGTCCCGTTCACCATGATGCGGTGGTCGTTCCACCGGCCACCCCGGCCACCCAGAGGTGGCAGATGCGGCTCCAGTAACGACCACTCGCGGTTCGTCAGATCCTCCCGACCCATGCCCGAACCAACGAGCGACCGGTCAGACGGTCACATGATCCGCCGGACACTGCCTAGGCCGCCGGCACCCTGCGGCCCACGCACGCGGCACCAGTCGCACCTCTTCGCCCCGGCGGACGGGTCGCCGCCCGGGGCCCCTCACTGAAGCAGTTCAGCCTGCCGGGCGGCAGTCACAGCGGCTTGACGTAGGTACGGGGCGCGGCGCGGCAGCCAGTAGCGGGTCAGCACGTCCAAGGCAAGGCAGATGTCGATGCCTCTGACGCCGTCCAGGCGGGCTAGGTCCTGCGTGATGAAGGTGGACAGTGCGGCTTCATCCTCGAAGGCACCGTGAAAGATCAGGGAAGACACTCCGGCGACAGTGGAGACGTAGCGCGCTGCGCGGTGCCGGCCGAGCGCGGTGGCGGTGGGGACGATGGCGGAGAGGTCCGTGGTGAGGGCGATCACCGGTTCCACGGGGTAGCCGACCAGCGCGGGTTCGATCTCGACCCGCGGCAGGACCAGTCCGCGATCCAGTACGGAGTGCAGCAGGCGGTAGGCCGTGGACTGGCTGAGCCCCAACGTCCTGGAGATGTCGCCGGCGTTGGTACGGCCGTCGTCGTGCAGCAGCTCGACGACGGCACGTTCGTCCTCTGTGATCGTCACCCCCTCCGTCGGCGGCGAAGAAGGAAGGGAGTCCTCGCACAGGCGGTCGCGCTGAGGCTGTGTCAGGCGCGGCAATCGCCAGTTGGCCGCTGTCGCGTAGGAGCCCAGGACCGTTTCCGTACGGGAAGCGACGACTCCGGGAATGCCGCCGATCCGCTGGGCCAGAAGATCGGCGCTGTCCGCGCGCCTGGGCGCCTGGACGATGGCGTAGACGTCGCTGCTGCCGGACACGAGCGCGGCGAACTGGGTCTCAGGGAGCCGGGCAACCGCCTCGGCCGCTTCGCGAGTGCGGCCGGGGGCGGTCTTGAGCCACACGTGGTCAGGCGTGACGTCCGCGACCAGGGCCGAGTTGACCTGGCCGATCACGCGCGCGGTCCCGGCCTCCCGCAACCGGCCCAGACGCCGGCTGACGGTACTGGGCGATGTCTGCAGAACCTCGGCGAGCTGGCGGACGCCGGCACGGGGCGCGTGTTGCAGGGCGGCCACGAGGTCCAGGTCCGCCCCAGCGAGAGTCACGGTCATGACTCCCGATGATAGGCCCCGCCGCGCCGTCCGGCCGCCGGCGCCAGTGATTGATCGTGCCGTTTGACAACAACTCATTGACTGATTGAGCCCAGCGTGCGACCTTTTCCGAATGATGCACCCGACCGTAGTGTGGGCAGCCCGTTGGAGGACGTCGTGAACACCCGGACAGTTACCGAGCCTCGCGCCGCGCGGCTCCTCACCAGGGTGCTGAACAGAATCGAGTGGGCAGGCAATAAGCTGCCCCACCCTTTCTGGCTCTTCGTGGGGCTCAGCGCCCTCCTCGCCGTCGCCAGCGCGCTCCTGGACGCGCTCGACGTGAGCGCCGCAGCGCCTGGCGGGGACGGGACGATCGAAGCGCGCAGCCTGCTGAGCGTCGAGGGAATTCGCGGCGTGGTGGAGAACGCGGCGGCCAACTTCACCTCGTTCCCGCCTCTGGCGACGGCTCTCCTGATCATGATCGGTGTCTCTGTCGCCGACAAGACGGGCCTGCTGAGCACCGCGCTGCGGGCCGCGGTCATCCGCGTGCCGCCGAAGTGGGTCACGTTCACGCTGTCGTTCACCGCGATGGTGTCGCACGTCGCGTCCGACGCCGCTTACATCGTGCTCATCCCGCTCGGCGCCATCGTCTTTCGCAGCGTGGGACGCAGCCCGGTGCTGGGCATCGTGGTCGCGCTCGTCGCGATCTCGGCGGGGACCGACGCGAGCCCTCTGATCACGCCGACCGATGTCATCCTGTCGGGCCTGTCCACGGCAGCGGCCCAGACCCTCGATCCCGCTCTCGTGGTCAGCCCGGTCGCCAACTACTACTTCTCGCTGGCCTCGTCGATCGTGCTGTCCGTCGTGATCACCGTCGTGGTCGAGAAGTTCCTCGCCCGCCGGATCGAACAGGGCGAGACCGACGAAGGCGACCTGCCCGCCGCCGAGCACGAGCAGGCACTGCACCTGACGCCGCAGGAACGGCGCGGCCTGCAGCAGGCGGGCTGGACCGCAGGTGTCTTCATCCTGCTGATCACGGTGGCGGCGCTGCCGCCCGGCTCCCCCCTCCGCGGCAAGAACGGCGCGGTCGTCGAATCACCGCTGATCTCGGGCATCGCCTTCCTGTTCATGCTGCTGTTCCTGCTCGCCGGAGCGGCGTACGGCCGAGCGGTGGGGGCGGTGCGCACCAGCCGGGACATCCCGGACCACATCGCGGCAGGGCTGAAGGACCTCGCCCCCATTCTCGTCATGTTCTTCGCCGTCTCCCAGTTCCTGGCCTACTTCAAGTGGACCCACCTCGGGGAGATCATCGCGGTCAAGGGCTCGGACCTGTTGCGTTCGGCCGACACCCACACCCTGCTGATCTTCGCCGGGCTGCTCGTCATGGTCAGCCTGATCAACCTGGTGGTGACGAGCGGGTCCGCGCAGTGGTCACTCGTCGCGCCGATCTTCGTACCGATGCTGATGCTGCTGGACATCCCGCCGCAGACCACCCAGGCCCTCTACCGCATCGCTGACTCGTGCACGAACGTCGTCACCCCAGTCAGTGTCTACTTCGTCATGGCCCTCGGCTTCATCCAACGGCATCGCCGCTCAGCTGGGATCGGCACCCTCGCCTCCATGACGATCCCTCTGGCCGCGTGCATGTTCGTCGTCTGGACCGCCCTGTTCCTGCTCTGGTGGGCCCTCGGCATCCCCCTGGGACCGGGCTCCCCCGTCCGCTGAGCCCTGCTCCATCCCCCTGGTTCGAAAGGTCTTCCCCTGTGCCCCACCCCCTGCTACTCAAGAACGCCCATGTCCTCGACCCGGAATCGGGCTCCTACCGCGAGGCCGACGTCCTGTGCGCCGACGGAGTCATCCAGCAGTCCGAGGGACGGGCGAAAGCCCCGAGGGACGCCAACGTCATGGATGTGGCCGGCGCCTTCGTGATACCGGGGCTGATCGACGCCCACGTGCACGTCGCCGGCATCAACGCCGACACGACCGCCCTGCGCGCGATGGCCCCCAGCTACATCGCGATCAAGGCCGCCCGGCGCATGGAGGCCATGCTGCGGCGTGGCTTCACCACCGTCCGCGACGTCGGCGGCGCCGACTTCGGCATGGCACAAGCCCAGCAGGACGGCCTCGTGCAAGGGCCGCGCCTCGTTTTCGGCGGAAAAGCCCTGTCGCAGACCGGTGGGCACGGCGACAAGCGCAGCCCGGGGGTGCAGGCCCAGGACGACCACCCGTTCTGCGGCGGCTCCTGCCGCGTCGTCGACGGCGTCGAAGGTGTCCGGCTGGCCACCCGGGAGGAGTTGCGGCGCGGCGCCCACCACATCAAGGTCATGGCGTCCGGCGGCGTGGCGTCGCCCACCGACCACATCGATGCCGTCCAGTACTCGGTGGCGGAACTGACCGCCATCGTCGACGAGGCCCACGCCGCCGGCACCTACGTCACCGTCCACGCCTACACCGCCGCGGCCGTCAACCGGGCGTTGCGCGTCGGCGTGCGCTGCGTCGAGCACGGCAATCTGCTCGACGACACGAGCGTGGAACTGCTCCTCTCCCATGAGGCGTTTCTCGTCCCGACCCTGGTCACCTACTGGGCCCTGCGCCGTGAAGGCAGGGACCATGGCCTGTCCGACTACAGCTGGGCCAAGGCGGGAGAAGTGCTGGAAGGCAGCTTCTCCGCCTTGGAGCGCGTGGACCGGGCCGGTGTGCAGATCGTCTTCGGCTCGGACCTGCTCGACGACATGGAACGGCACCAGAGCCACGAGTTCCGGCTGCGTGCCCAGGTGCAGAAGCCGGCCGACATCGTGCGCGCGGCAACCTCCACGGCCGCCCGGCTCCTGCGCCAGGAAGGGCGTCTGGGCACCACGGCGCAGGGCGCCCACGCGGACCTGCTGGTCCTCGACGCCGACCCCCTGGCCGACATCGGTGTGCTGGCCGAACCCGAGAAGCACCTGCGTCAGATCGTCCAGACCGGGCGCGTACTCGCCCGCCCCTGACCGGGCCGTACGCAGGTCTTCTCCCCCGCGACCGCTTTGACCGGCTGCGGTGTCGGCCGGTCAGGGCTGGTCGCCCATCAGTTCCGACTGGTTCCAGGCGTGTTCCACCAGCCGATCGCCCGCGGCCGGTCCGCGGAGGCGCCCAGTTCCGCCACGATCGCCTGGACCGCCGAGACCATGGCCGCCAGCGACGGGGTGGGGTGCAGGCCCTCGATCGGGGTCACGGCCAGGTGATCGGCGTCTTCCGTGAGGGGAGAGGAGCGCGGGTCGTCGGGGCAGAAGGCGGTGTGCCACCTCACCGGACGGCCTCCTTCAGGATTTCGGAGAGGTGCCACGCGCTGGGCGGGGATTTGACGCGTGAGCCTTGGGCGTACAGGACGGGCGTCGTCGGCAGGTCGGCGGTGTCCGCGTCGAGGTTGTGGTCCTCGACCCTTGCGCTGTCCTGGGTACGGCGGACCCGCTCGGCGAGCGCGTCGGCGTCCAGTCCCGCTTGCCGGGCGATCCCGACGACGCTGTCCTGGTCGATGTCCTGCGCCGATCGCACAAGGGCGTCGTGCAGCTCCCAGAACTCGCCCTGGGCGGCGGCGGCCTCCAGGGCGAGCGCGGCGGTCATCGCCTCGTCGGTCCGCGCGTGGTGGCGGAAGACGATCCTGACGTCGTCGCCCATGCGGTGCGCGACCCCTTTCAGCGCGTCGGCGGTGTGCCTGCGGTAGGCGTCGTCCATCGCCGCGTAGACGACGAGCGTCGCCGGCGCGTCGGCTGGGCCGCGTACATGATCGCGAGTGGGGTCGACGGTTCGTTGGAGCGCTTCGCCGGCTGGGGCCGGAAGCGGGGCGAGCCGGTCACCGACGCGGAAGACGGCCCACGCGACCAGCAGGGCGCACAGCGAAGCGGTGAGCACGACGATGCGCGCCTGGTCCTGCGCGGCCGGATCGTCGATGGCCATGCCCAGGACGAGCAAGGAGATGGTGAAGCCCATCCCGGAGAGGGCTGCGGCTCCGGCGATGCGCGGCAGGTCGAGCCCGGGAAACCGCGAGGACGGGACGAGGCGGACGACGAGCGCGGAGGCCAGTGTGATGCCGATCAGCTTGCCGGCGACCAGACCGGCGATCACCCCCAGGCCAGACGTCAGTTGAAGACCGCCGTCAGCGCGTCACCCGAGAGGGCGACTCTGGCGTTGGCCAGCGCGAACAGGGGCACCACGACGTAGTTGACGTACGGGGGAAGGACGGCGGACAGACGCTGGTTCAGGGGCACCGCGTGGGCGAGGGATCCGCGCACGGTGCGTGCGGTGTGCGGCGTCGGCGCCTGCTGGAAGAGACGGAAGAACACCGACGCGTGCGCGATGTCCCGGCCACGGGGCGGATAGACAGGCATGAGCAGGGCGATGAGGACGCCGGCGAGCGTGGCGTGTACGCCGGACTGGTAGAGCGCGAACCAGGTGAAGACGCCGAGGACCGCGTACGGCGCCACCCGCCACACCCCGGCCCGCTGCACCAGCCAGATCCCCACCAGCCCCAGTGCGGCGAGGCCGAGCGCCACGGGGCTGAGACGGTCGGTGCAGAAGAGGGCGATCACGCTCAGGGCGCCGACGTCGTCGACCACCGCGAGCGTCAGCAGGAACACTCTGAGCCGGGGCGCGTTGCGCGGGCCGACCAGCGCCAGCATGCCGAGGGCGAACGCGGTGTCCGTCGAGATGACCGCACCCCACGCCGACGCGTACCCGTGCCCGTGCGTGAGGAGGAGAAAGACCGCGGCCGGAGTGACCAGTCCGCCGACGGCCGCCACGACGGGCAGCACCGCGCGGCTGAGGTGCTGCAGCTCGCCGAGGGTCACCTCGCGGCGCACATCGAGCCCCACCGAGAAGAAGAAGAGGGACATGAGTCCTTCGTCGACCCAGTCGGACAACGGCAGCCCGAAGGCGATGTCGCCCAGGCTGAAGCCCGCGACCGTCGACCACAGCGCGGCGTAGCTGTCACCGACGTTCGCCCACACCAGCGCCGCGACCGTCGCCGCGGCGAGGGCCAGGGCCGCGTACGTCTCGATGTTCGCGCGCCGGACGAACGAGGTGCGCTGACGCATGACCTCGTCGACGGTCGGGGGGTCCGGCATCCGGACGTCATCCTTCCCCTACACCTTTGCGCTTTTCGGCCCTCGGCTGCCGGAGGACGTACGACGAGGCGCCCATGTCGGGAACGAGTCTGTGCCTGCCTCCGGCCCCAGCCATCGCGACGCGCCGGAGGCGACGACCGTGCAGGGACGCCGAGGTAGGCGAGGGGTGAGTTCGCCGACGGCCCGGTGGTGGAAGCGTTCGGCGCCGTCGCCGTCGCCGTGGTGACGGGCGTGGCGGGCGCGCCGATGTCGGAGCGACCGTGGTTTCGCGTCCCGGCCGACGATGGCCGTTCAGCGCACGAGGGCGTTGCCGGCGAGGTCCGTCCGGTGACGTCATGGCCTTTGTCGGCGTGGCAGTGCGGCGTCCCGCAGCTCGCCTGTCAGTGTCTGCGTGACCTTCTCCGATCGACTGATCGCCGGGCGCCGCTCAGGGCTGCAGCTCCACGGGGCGGACATCGATCGGCGCAGGCCGACAGCTGCGGCGGGAATGAGGAAATGGTGCAGATCGGTTACAAGCTGGCTTCGGAGGCGTTCGGGCCTGACGAGTTGGTCCGCCAGGCCGTGCTCGCCGAAGAGGCCGGCTTCGATTTCGTGGAGATGAGCGACCACTATCACCCCTGGCTCGATGTCCAGGGGCATTCACCGTTCACCTGGACGGTGTTCGGGGTGATTGCCGCGAAGACCGAGCGTATCGGGCTGGCCACCGGCGTGACGTGTCCGACGGTGCGCTACCACCCGGCGATCATCGCTCAGGCGGCCGCGACGCTGGCTCTGGTCTCGGGTGGCCGGTTCACTCTCGGTGTGGGGGCCGGTGAGCGGCTCAACGAGCATGTCGTCGGCCAGGGGTTCCCGAACTCGGTGCCGGAGCGTCACGCCCGGCTGCGGGAAGCACTGGAGATCATCCGGCTGCTCTGGAGTGGCGGCTACCGGTCGTACCACGGCCAGTACCTGCAGCTGGACGATGCCCGGGTCTTCGACCTTCCGGAGGAGCTGCCGGTCATCGCGGTGGCCTCCAGCGGTCCGCTCTCCGCCCGTATCGCCGCGGAGCTGGGTGACGGGCTCTTCGCGACCGAGCCCAAGGCGGACGTCGTAGGCGCTTACCGCGCGGCCGGGGGCGACGGACCGCGCTACGCCGAAGTGCCCATGGCCTGGGCCTCTGACGAGGAGACGGCCGCTCAGGCGGCGCTGAAGACGTCTCGGTGGGCGGTCGGGGGATGGAAGGTGATGAGCGAGCTGCCCAACCCGGCCAACTTCGAGGCAGCCACGACCACCGTCGATCAGCAGGACATCCTGGCCCAGTTCGCGTGCGGCCCCGACCCGGCACGCTATGTCGAGGTCGCGCAGCCCTTCGTCGACGCCGGCTTCGACCGGCTGGTGATGCAGAACACCGGGCCCGACCCGGACGGGTTCATCGACTTCTACCAGCGAGAACTGAACGACCGCCTGCGCTCCCTCACCCCCTCCCCCAGGCAGTAACGGGAAGGCTGGTGCGGTCGGGGCCGGGGGCGTGGAGGCTGTGCGGCCTCTGGTCACCTGCCGAAGGGCAACTGTCACGGTCCGGCCCGCGGCGGGCCGAGACGGTAGCCGCCTCTTCGGCCATCTTCCACGCCCCCGACCGCGACGTCCCCGCGCCCCACTGCCCGCCGCAGGCCCCCTGAGACGAGCCGGCCACGCGGGTGGCCGCGCCAGGAGATGAGTTCCATGGGTTATGTCACGGCGAACGACGGGACCCGGCTGCACTACAGGGAGCAAGGGTCGGGCAAGCCCCTGGTCCTCCTCCACGGCTGGACGTTCAGCGGCCGCTTCTTCCATCGCAACATCCCCGCTCTCGCAGAACACGCCCGGGTCATCACCCTGGACCTACGGGGCCACGGTGACTCCGACAAGCCCGACCGGGGCTACCGGGTCGCCCGCCTGGCCGCAGACCTGCGCGACCTGCTGGAGGCTCTCGATCTGCGGAAGGCCACGGTCCTGGGGTGGTCGCTGGGCTGCCCGGTGATCTGGAGCTACTTGGAACTGTTCGGCTCCGAACGGGTGGCGGCCGCGGTGTTCGTGGAACAGACCCCGCGCCAGTACTACGCCGTGGACTGGAAGTACGCCCATGCGAGCTGCTTCGACGACGCCGCCCTGGCCGCCTTGCAGGCCCAGGCGAGCGCCGACCGCGCCGGCCAGGACCGCCTCCAGCTGAAGACGATCATGGCGACTTCTCCGGACGAGGACGAGCGGGAGATGTTCCTCGCGGAGATGGCCAAGTGCCCGCCCTCCGTGCGCAATTCCCTCATGGCGGACCACACACGGGCCGACTGGCGCTCCTGGCTGACCACCCTCGACCTTCCCACGCTCGTGCTGGTCGCCCGACAGGACAAGGTGTTCGACTGGCGCGGCCCCGCGTGGGTCGGCGAGCACGTCACGGGGGCCCGGACGGTGTTCTTCGAGCACAGCAGCCATGCGCTGTTCCTGGACGAGCCGGAGAAGTTCGACCAGGCCGTCACCGCATTCCACGCCCAGGACAGAAGCAGGGCGTGAAGTCGATGGCCTCCGAGGGGTCACGGGGCATGGGCTCCGGGTGGGTCCGGCTCTGCCGCGGCGAAGGCCACCACGTCTCGGACAGCCAGCCGCACGTTCTGCCAGACGGCGGTGGCCTGCGGCGTTGCCGTGTCCGGGGGGTTTTGGAGGATGTGGAGTGCCGCGTCGGCCGCGCGCTGGCGGACGTCGTCGTCACGGGGTTCGTCGGCGAGAAGCCTGACGACCTGTGCCAGTGCTCCCACGGCGGGGGCGAAGGCGGACCGGCGGCCCTCGTCGAGGGTCATGGCACTGCGGATGAGGCTGAGGCAGCTGTTGCCCAGCAGGTTCAGGTGCCGGGCGGACGCGATCTCTCGTTGGACGGCCTCGGTGTTCCTGCGGCGGTGCCGGGTGAGCGTGGCGACGGCCGACGTGTTCTCCCGGGTTCCGGCGAGGTTGTCGAGGAGTGTGTAGAGGGGGCGCATGTCGTCCCAGACGCGGTCGATGCGCTCGTTCTCCGCTCTCAGCGTGCGCGCCGTCAGCTCCAGGGCTTCGCCCAGTGCTTGGAGCGTCCTGGTCTGCGCCCGGGCGAGCAGCGAGACGGGGTGGGCGGGGAACAGGATCTGGCTGAAGGCGAGCGCCACGCCCGCGCCGAGCAGCGCGTCCTCGACGCGCACGATCCCCGCCTGCTGTCCGGCGGCGACCGAGATGACCGCGCCCACCGCGGCCTGGGCCATGGTGATGCGCTCGCCGCCCAGGAGCAGGGCGGCGAGCAGCGCGGCCAGGACCGCCGTGCCGATGGCGGAGGCTCCGTGCCCGAGGAATTGGTAGGCGACGTGGCCCACGATGACCCCGACGATGACGCCGGACACCACGCGGACGGCGTTGGTGCCGCGTCCCCCCACCGGGGTGTTGAGGGCGACGAGGGTGGCGATGGGGGCGAAGATCGGGAGGTGGTGGTCGAAGACCAGACCCGCGATCCACCAGGAGAGTGCGGCGGCCATGGCCTGCTGGAGTACGGGCCACCAGTTGTCCGCGACACGCCGCCAGGCTCTGCCCACCCGGTCACTCGTCCTCGAAGAGACGGGGTGCCGGCTGGTGCCAGTGGTCGAGGCCGGGCAGGTGGTCGGAGTCGGACGGGCCCCAGCCCCCCGGTGCGTAAGGCTGCGGGGGCTCGGCGGGGTCGAGGAGGTTCTCGACGATCCGCCACGATTCCATGACCGTCGGGAAGGAGGCGAAGTACTCGGCATCGCCCGTCGCTGCGCCGAGCAGGACGGTCTCGTAGGGCAGTTGCTGCCGGCCCAGCGCCCGCTCGAAGTCGATGCCGATGGGCACGGTCACCGGCGTCCCGTCCGCGTCCGATTGCCGGAGTGTGAGGTCCGCGCGGATCCCGGTGTCCCCGTCGACGCGGAAGCGGATGATGTTGGCGGGGGTGGCCGCGCCCTCGACGCCGAAGAGTTCCAGAGGAGGCTTGCGCAGTTCGACGACGACCTCGGTGGCGGTGACGGCGAGAGCTTTTCCGCTGCGCAGGTAGAAGGGGACGTCGGCCCAGCGCCAGTTGTCGATGAAGACGCGGGTCGCGAAGTACGTCTCCGTGGTGGAGTCCGGTGCGACCCCCTTCGTCGCCCGGTAGCCCTCGTACTGGCCGCGCACCGTGTCGGCCGGGTCCATGGTGCGCGTGGCTCTGAGAACGCGCCACTTCTCCAGCCCCAGCGCGGAGGCTTCGATGACGCTCGGCGGCTCCATGGCCAGATGGGTGAGGATCTGCAGCATGTGGTTCTGCACGACGTCGCGCAGGCAGCCGACCGCGTCGTAGAACGAGCCCCGGTCGGCGACGTCGAAGTCCTCGGCCAGGGTGATCTGGACGTTGTCCACGTAGGCGCGGTGCCAGACGGGCGCCAGCAGGGTGTTCGCGAAGCGGGCGACCATCAGGCCCTCCACCGCCTCGGAGCCGAGGAAGTGGTCCACCCGGAGCAGGTGGTCGCTGTCGAAGTACTGGCTGAGGTCCTCCTGGAGCCGCTGGGCGGAGGCCGTGTCGTGCCCGAAGGGCTTCTCCACGACGAGCCGTGCGCGGCGGTTCATTCCGGCTCTCGCCAGCGACGCGGCCACGGTGATGAACAGCGTGGGCGGGATGGCCAGGTAGTAGGCGACGAAGCCGTGGCCCCGCACCGCCTGGCGCAGCCTGGTGAACGTGTCGTCCTGCGTGAAGTCGCCGGCGACCATGGACAGACGGCCCGCCATGCGGTGGAGAACCGTCTCGTCGGCATCGGGGATGGCGGCCGTGACGGCTTCGCGCGCGTACGCCCGGAGCGCCTGGTCGTCCCAGTCGGCGGCGGCGACCCCGATCACCGGCACGGTGAGGGCGCCCCTCTCCGTGAGGCGGTAGAGGGCGGGGAGGAGCATTTTGCGTGCCAGGTCACCGGAGATGCCGAACAGCACCAGAGCGTCGGCTCGTTCCAGGTCGGATGAGGTGTACTGGGTGTCGTCGCTCATCGGAGCTTGTCCTTCTCCTTGTCCGGCCGACGGAGTGGGCGTGGGCTCACCGGTGTGGCTGTCGGGAGCCGAAGCGCTGATGGAGGGCCCGGTCGATCTGCTCGTCGTCGCGACCCTTCGTCTCCGGCAGGTACTTCACGACGAACGCGAAGGCCAGGACGCAGATCACCGCGAAGACCCAGAACGTCTCCCCCTGGCCGATCACGGTGGCCAGGGGGAGGAAGGCGAGGCTGACCGCGAAGTTCGACATCCAGTTGACCGCGGTGGAGGCGCTCGAGCCCGCGGCGCGCACGGAGGGCGGGAACACCTCGCCGATCAAGGTCCAGAACACCGGCCCCAGGCCCCCCGCATAGGCCGCGATGTACACCACCATGAACAACAGGGTCAGCTCCGACCCCATCTCGACGATGAACGACAGGCCCAGCAGGAAGACGGAGACGGCCATCAGGCCGAGCGACACCAGGACCATGGGACGACGTCCGATCCGGTCGACCATGCGAATCGCCACCAGGGTCATCAGCAGGTTGATGACGCCGATGGCGACGGAGTACAGGATCGAGTTGGAGGCGTTGAGGCCGGTCTGCTGAATGATGGTGGGGGCGTAGTAGATGATCGAGTTGATCCCGCCGAACTGCTGGACCGCCGCGAGGGTCAGGCCGATCACCAGGGCCGGCCGGACATCCGGCGCGGACAGTTGCTTGTGGCCCTGCTCCTCGTTCTGCTGCTTCCGCGTCTCGCGGTCGTCCGCCATCCTCTGCTGCGCACGGCTGACGACTTCGTCGGCGGCGTCCGGCCCGATGAGGGCGGTGATGCCCCGGCGCGCCACCTCGGCACGCCCGTGGGTGATGAGCCACTGCGGCGACTCCGGCAGCAGCCACAGCGCCGCGGCGAGGAGCAGAGCGGCGGGCACGGCGCCGACCGCGAACATGGCCCGCCACATCTCGCTGCTCGCGAAGGCGAGATTGACGAGGTAGGCGGCGAGGATGCCGACGGTGATCATCAGCTGGTTCAGCGTGAGAAGCCGTCCGCGGATGGCTGGAGGTGAGATCTCCGAGAGGTAGACCGGGACCGTGGCCGAAGCGGCTCCGACCGACAGCCCGAGCACGATCCGCCCCACCAGCAGTGTGACGAAGCCTCCGGCGAAGGTGACGACGGCTGTGCCCGCGAGGAATGCCACACCGACCAGAGCGAGGATCTTGCGCCGCCCGATCCGGTCGGACAGCCGCCCGCTCAGCAGGGAGCCGACGACCGCCCCGATCAGCAGAACGCTGACGACACTGCTCTGCTGGATGGAGTTGAGGTGGAAATCGTCCTTGATGTAGAGCAGCGCACCGGAGATGACGCCCGTGTCGAAGCCGAAGAGGAAGCCTCCCAGTGCGATGGCCACGGCCCACAGCGAGATCTTCCTGACCGCCCGCGTCGGAACGTCGGACAGCGGCCCGTGGGTACCGGGTTCCCTCGAGAAGCCCTGAGCCATGTCCGTCCTTCGCGTCGCTCGGCTGCTGTGGTGCATCTTCACCACAGAAGCGCGGGCGCGGAAAGCCAGGTGGTCGCATCGGGCTAACGCGCGCCCGGTGCCGCCTCGGGGAACGTGATCCCGTTCCCGTCGGCTGCCCGGGCAGGCGGCCTGTGCGCGCGTCCAGGCAGTTGAACGATCCCGCGGGCACCGCTCCGCACTGCCCGGCGGTGGCGGTCGGTGGAGCTCATCGGGTGAAGCTGGGACCCAGGTGGATGTGGAGGGCGGTCGGCGGCCCGCAGGCGAGGGATAGTTCGACGCAGCCTACGGACCCCTGTGCAGAAGGTGAGGAGAGGTGGAGATGGCAACCGCTCGCGACATCATGACGTCGGGCGCCGAGTGCATCGGCGCCGAGGAGAACGTGCTGCTGGCGGCAGAGAAGATGGCCGAGTCGGGGGTGGGCGCTCTGCCCATCTGCGGCACGGACAACAAGTTGAAGGGGATGCTCACCGACCGGGACATCGTGGTCAAGGTCCTGGGGGCCGGCAAGGACCCTTCCGCCACCACCGCGGGAGAACTCGCTCAAGGAGAGGCCGTCACCATCGGCGCCGACGACGGTGCCGAGGAGATCATGACCACGATGACCGAGCACCGGGTGAGAAGGCTGCCCGTCATCGACGGCCACGACCTGATCGGCATGGTCGCCCAGGCAGACGTCGCCCGCGCTCTCCCCGACCCGCAGGTCGGCGACCTGCTCGAAGCCCTCTCCACCGACTGACACCCCCGGCGTGACTTTGGCCGGCCGCCAAGGGCCCGCCGACGGGCAGGACAGCGGTGGGGGCTTCCTCTCCGTACAGAAGATGACGGGAGCGCACGATGCGGTACGACGAGTTCCTGGCGCGGGTCCGCGACCTCGGCGAGTAGCGACCCTGGGAGGCCGGCAGAGCGTGCGGGGAGGAAGCGTGGCGGCGCCGCGCCACGGCCCTCACCGGTCCTGGACGAGGAGGTAGCGAAATGTCCGAGCCCGCCGAAGCGCACGGTCCCGGCGCGGAGGCTTCGGCCCCCGGCGACTCGGGACTGGGGACGATCACGACGGCGGTACCGGCACGGCTCGACCGGCTGCCCTGGTCTCGCTGGCACTGGATGATCGTCATCGGTCTCGGCACGGTCTGGATCCTCGACGGTCTGGAAGTGACGACCGTCGGAAACATCGCCGGCCGTCTCTCCGAGGAGGGTTCCGGGCTGCCGATCACCTCGGCGCAGGTCACGGGGATCGGCGCCGCGCTCTACGTCGCGGGGGCCTGTTCGGGGGCGCTCTTCTTCGGCCGGCTCACCGACCGGTTCGGCCGCAGGAAGCTCTTCATGGTCACGCTCGCCGTCTATCTCGGCGCGACCGCGATGACGGCGCTCTCCTTCGCCCCCTGGTGGTTCTTCCTCTTCCGCTTCCTGACCGGCTTCGGCATCGGCGGCGAGTACGCGGCGATCAACTCGGCGATCGACGAGCTGATCCCCTCCAAGTACCGGGGGCGGGTCGACCTCATCATCAACGGCAGTTACTGGCTCGGCGCGGTCGGCGGGGCGCTGCTGTCGGTCGTCGCCCTCAACACGGACATCTTCCCGAAGGACGTCGGCTGGCGGCTCACCTTCGCACTCGGCGTGGTCTTCGGCCTGGTGATCCTGCTGGTGCGCCGGCACGTGCCGGAGAGTCCGCGATGGCAGTTCATCCACGGACACGGTGACGAGGCGGAGCGGCTGGTCTCCGAGGTGGAGAAGGACGTGGAGGAGGAGAAGCACCAGAGACTGCCTCCTCCGGCCGGGGAGATCACCGTCCACCAGCGCAAGAGCATCGGTTTCGGGCTCATCGCCAAGACGGTGTTCGCCCACTACCCCAAGCGGGCCGTCCTCGGCTTCGCGCTCTTCATCGGCCAGGCCTTCCTCTACAACGCCATCACCTTCGGCTTCGGCGCGATCCTCACCACCTTCTACGACGTCGGCACCGGAAGCACCGGCTACTACTTCGCCGTCATCGCGGCAGGCAACTTCCTCGGCCCGCTGCTGCTCGGCAAGCTCTTCGACACGGTCGGCCGCCGCATCATGATCGCCGGTACGTACCTCCTGCCGGGCCTGCTGCTCTTCGGCACGGCCTGGCTCTTCGACCGGGGATCGCTCACCGCGACGACCCTCACCGCCTGCTGGTGCGTGGTGCTCTTCTTCGCCTCGGCGGGCGCGAGCAGCGCGTACCTGACGGTCTCCGAGGTCTTCCCGATGGAGACCCGCGCCATGGCGATCGCCTTCTTCTACGCGATCGGCACGGCCGCGGGCGGCATCTCGGGGCCGCTGGTCTTCGCCGGCCTCACCGAGTCAGGCGTGGCCGGCGACACGGCCCTCGCCTTCTGCATCGGCGCCGGACTGATGTGCGCGGCCGGTCTCGTCGCCGCCTTCCTCGCGGTGGACGCGGAGGGCCGCGGCCTTGAGGACATCGCGGCCCCGCTCTCCCAGACGGAGTCCGGGAGCGGCGGAGCCGCACGGGCCGACGGCGGGACGGCGTAGGACCACGTCACGCACGTGGAAGTACCTTGTGGCAGGTGCGCGCGCAGGTGCGGGAGGCCCGCAATGGGCGCGGCGCTCCCGCCCCGTCGCACAGCGCCGCGCCGTCCGGCGGCGGTGCGGAGTCAGGCGGCGCGGTTGTCGAAGCGCGCCTGCGCGGTCAGCAGCGTGCTGAGGTCGGCGCCCGGCGCGTACTCGACGGGCTCGGCACCGGCGGTGAACAGCCGTGCGCCTGCCGCGATTCCGCCGAGGGTCAGCGTGTCGTCGTCCCGGCGCAGCCAGGTGCCCTCGCGCAGTCCGAGGACGGGCACGTCGTTCTCCTCCAGGAACTGCGTCAGCCGCTCCTCGCGGGTCTCGCCCATGTGGGTGCCGGCGGGGTGCGGGTCGAGGTAGTGCGGGTTGATCTGGAAGGGGACCAGGCCCAGCGCGGCGAAGGACGCGGGCTCGACGATCGGCATGTCGTTGGTGGTGCGCAGGGTCGGGCAGGCCATGTTGGTCCCCGCGCTGGAGCCCATGTAGGGCGTGCCGGCGCGTACCCGCTGCCTGATCGCGTCCACCAGGCCGGCCCGCTGGAGGGCGGAGAGCAGCCGGAAGCTGTTGCCGCCGCCGACGAAGACCGCCTGGGCCTGTGCGACTGCCGCGCGCGGGTCGTCCGCCGTGTGTATCCCGCGCGCCCGTATGCCGAGCTCCGCCGTGAAGGCGGCGACCTTCGCGGTGTAGCCGTCGTGGTCGGCCAGGGCGTACGGGACGAACAGCAGTTCCTCCACGCCCGCCAGGTGGTCCGCGACGGCTTCGCGGGCGTGGTCGAGGTAGGCGTGTCCTGGCGCGGCGGAGTTGGAGAGCAGAAGCAGCTTCATGGGCGGTTCAGTCCTTCCGAGGGGAGGTGCGGGGGGCCGGTGCGGAGTCGGGGCGGCGGGCCTGCATCTGGCGCGGGGTGAGCAGTTCGCCGAGGGACTCCCCGGCGGAGCGCAGCGGCACGAGCAACTCGTGCTTCCGGTCGTCGAGTTGATCGTGGGGCCCGACGAGCGTGAGGGAGCCGACGGGCTGGGAGCGCACCATCACCGGTACGGCGAGGCCGGCCGTCGCCGGGTCGTACTCGCCCTGCGAGTAGGCGAAGCCGTCGGAGGGGACACGGGACATCAGGGTCTCCACTTCCGCCGGGTCCGTCACGGTCAGCTCGCTGAAGCTGGCCATGGGCCGCCCGTAGAGCAGGGCGGCGCGTGTTCCGGGTGCGAGCATCCCGAAGTACGCGCGTGAGGTGGCGCCGGCGTGCCCCGGGTAGAGCTCGCCTGCCAGCCGGTAGGCACGCAGGGGGCCGGAGGTGCCGTCGGCGGAGTCGACGCAGCGCAGGTGGGTACCGTCGGGGACGGCGAACAGCGCGGTCACCCCGCTGGCCGCCGCCAGGTGGCGCAGCGTGGGGCGGACGAGGCCGGCCATGCCGCTGTGCCGCTCCCAGGCGGTGGCCATGTGCCAGACGGCGGGGCCCAGCCGGTAGCGGCGGGTCACGGCGTCGGACACCAGGAACCCGCGGTGGGCGAGGGAGGCGAGCAGCCGCTGGGCCACCGATTTGTCCCAGCCGAACTCCGCCGCCAGGTCGGTCACGCCCCACTCCTCTCTGTCGTGGGAGAAGGCGAGCAGGGCCAGCAGGGTTCGGTCCGCGGTCTGGAGTGGTGCTCCTCGGTCGGTGGTCACACCCGCACTCTACCCCCACAGATTTCGCTTCTCGCATATGGAGAAGTAGTTGCACTCAGAGCGCGCCGGAGAGAGCCTGAGCCCACCTGCGCCACACCGCTTCGACAAGCACCCGGCGCGGGCACAGCACCACTACGCATCCCAGGGAGCCGCCGTGCTCAAGCACGTACTCGACGTCATCGAACTCCTCGACCGCCCCCAGGCCGACGGACACGCGCTCGCCGACCATCTGCGGGGTGTGCTCGACCGTGCGGCGAAGGAAGCGGGCCACTCCACGCCCGCCGCCGTGCTCGAACAGGTCGAGGTGTCGGTGACCCGCGTCGAGGGACCCAAGGGCGGCACCGACTTCGTCAAGGTCGTCGTTCCCGGCAGCGACGGGGCCCGTTCGGGCGGCGGCGCCCCCACGCTCGGCATCCTCGGCCGCCTCGGCGGTGTCGGCGCCCGCCCGGAGCGCACCGGCATCGTCTCCGACGCGGACGGCGCCGTCGCCGCGCTCTCGGCCGCCGCCAAGCTGCTCGACATGTACGGGCGCGGCGACGTGCTCCAGGGGGACGTGATCCTCAGCACGCACGTCTGCCCCGACGCGCCGACCCGCCCGCACGACCCGGTGCCGTTCATGGACTCGCCCGTCTCCATCCTGGACTGCAACCGCCAGGAGGTCGACGAGGCCATGGACGCCGTCGTCTCCATCGACACCACCAAGGGCAACCGGTTGCTCAACCACCGGGGCGTCGCCCTGTCCCCGACGGTCAAGGAAGGCTGGATCCTGCGGGTCAGCGACGACCTGCTCGGCCTCCTGGAGACCGTCACGGGCGAGGCGGCGCACGTGCTGCCCATCACCACGCAGGACATCACCCCGTACGGCAACGGGGTGCACCACATCAACTCGATCATGCAGCCCTGCGTGGCCACGTCCGCGCCCGTCGTGGGCCTCGCGCTGACGGCCCAGTCCGCCGTGGCGGGCTGCGCCACGGGCGCCAGCCACGAGGGTGACATCGCGGCGGCGGGTCGCTTCGCCGTCGAGGCCGCCAAGGAGTACGGACGAGGAGTCGTCCGTTTCCACGACCCGGAGGAGTTCGAGCGCCTCGTCTCCCTCTACGGCCCGATGGCCCGCCTGCAGTCGACCGTCGGAGCCACCGAGGACTGAGACGTCCGCCGGAAGGTCCCACCCTGAGCACGGAGCCCCCACCATGAGCGACACATCACCTGCGGCGGCGGAAGCCGCGCAGGCCCGGTCCCACCCCAGAGCGCTGGAACCCGTCACGCTGATCCTGACGGTGATCCTCAGTGTGCTCGGCGCGGTCATCGGCCTGGTGCTGATCACCACCCTGGGTATCGCGCCCAACACGTCGGTGATCGGCGCGCTGATCGCCATGCTCATCGGGCGCATCTCCTTCGCCGCGCTGACGAGGATGCGTGACCCGCACCGCCAGAACCTCGTCCAGTCCGCGATCTCGGGGTCGACGTTCGCCGCCGCGAACTCGCTGGTCACCCCGATCGCCGTCCCGTTCCTCCTCGGCGAGCCCGGCCTGGTGTGGCCGATGCTCGGCGGCGCGGTCATCGGGCTGCTCGTCGACAGCTGGGTGCTCTACCGCGTCTTCGACTCGAAGCTGCTGCCCGCTTCGGCGGCCTGGCCGGCCGGTATCGCGGCGGCCGAGACGATCAAGGCCGGTGACGAGGGCGGCCGAAAGGCCCGGCTGCTGGGGATCAGCGCGGTCGTCGGGTTCGTCGGCTCGCTCTTCAAGCTGCCG
Organism: Streptomyces sp. NPDC058373; assembly: GCF_042723275.1. NCBI lineage: Bacteria > Bacillati > Actinomycetota > Actinomycetes > Kitasatosporales > Streptomycetaceae > Streptomyces > Streptomyces sp. NPDC058373. Next base: position 26,058 of record NZ_JBHXJE010000058.1, read on the forward strand.
ATGAGCGCGGCCGGCGTCGCCTTCCTCGGCAACATCTGGGCGCTGCTGATGTTCGGCGTCGGTCTGCTGGTCGCGCAGTACGCGCCGGGTCTCTTCCACACCGACCTGGGCGCGAACTATGTGCCGCACGGCGTCATGATCGGCGCCGGGCTCGTCGCCCTGGTGCAGGCGGTGCTGATGATGCGGGACCGCAAGTCGGGTTCCCGGGAAGCGGCACCGCGGCGGAGCGGGGCGGAGGCGGACGTCTTCGACGAGGAGACCCGCACGGTCGACAGGGGCCGTCTGCGGCGCGGACTGCTGGAAGGCTTCGTCCTGTTCGTGGCGGGCGCCCTGCTCATCGCCCTGATGGGTGGCGTGGTCTCCGACATGAGCGGGTGGGGCCTGGTGGGGTGGGTGCTGCTGGCCGGCGCCGCCGCGCTGGTCCACCAGCTCATCGTGGGGCTGGCCGCGATGCACTCGGGCTGGTTCCCCGCCTTCGCGGTCACGCTGATCTTCCTGATCCTGGGGCTCGTCCTCGGCATCCCGATGGTGCCGCTCGCCCTGCTGGTGGGGTACGCCGCCTCCACGGGACCGGCTTTCGCGGATGTCGGTTTCGACTTCAAGGCCGGGTGGCTGCTGCGCAAGGGGGCCCTGCCGTGGCATCCGTACGAGATGGCGGGCCGCCGCCAGCAGTACATCGCGCAGCTCGTCGGGTTCGCCGTCGCCATCGTGGTCGTCATGATCGCCTGGAAGCCGTTCTTCGCGGACGGCCGGGTGCCGCCCGTCGCTCAGGTGTACGTCGACACGATCAAGGCGGGCCTCACCGACACGCACGCCCTGACGATGATGGTGCTGTGGGCGATTCCCGGCGCGCTGATCCAGTTCTTCGGCGGCTCCTCCCGCCAGATGGGCGTGCTCCTGGCGACCGGCCTGCTCGTCGCCACTCCGCAGGCGGGGTGGCTGGTGCTGGCGGCCCTCGCCGTCCGCGTCGCGTACTCCCGCTGGAAGGCACGCGGCAGCAAGACCCCACTGGCCGAGGCGAGCGCGCAGCCCGACGCCGACAACGATCTGGCCCTGGTCGGCGCCGGCCTGGTGGCGGGCAGTTCTCTGCATGACGTGAGTCAGATCTACAAGGCCGTGTGAGACAAGGAGACGCTGAAGCCATGGGGACGACAGGCCTCGGAATGGTGACCATCGGGCAGGCCCCCAGGGCCGACCTGGCCGCAGACGTCGAACCCTGGCTCGGCGGTCTGGAACGGTACGAGCACGGGGCCCTCGACGAGGACGTGTTCGACGGCGGAGAAGGGGGGGCGACGCGCACCGCGCTGGCCCCCGAACCCGGGGAGCCACCGCTCGTCTCGCGGCTGCGCGACGGCACCCCCGTCCTGCTGGGCCACCGCGCGCTCGCCCCGCGCATGCGGGACGCCGTCGCACGGTGCGAGGCGGACGGCGCGGCGGCGACGCTGCTGCTGTGCACGGGCAACTTCCCACCCGTGCCCGCGCGCCGCCCCCTGCTGTACGCCGAACCCCTCGTCCAGCACGGCGTGCGCGCCCTCACCGGCGAGGACGCGGTCGGCATCGTGTGCCCGCTGCCCGACCAGCGCGAGGACGTCGAGCGACGGTGGTCGGCACTGCTGCCCGGCCGGGTACGCGCGGAGCCGGGCGACCCGTACGCACCGGACGCGCCCGCCCAGGCAGCGGCCGCGGCCCGTCGCCTCGCCGGGACCGGCAGCCGCTGGATCGTCCTGGACTGCATCGGCTACACGGAATCGATGCGCCGCGCCGCCGCGGAGGCCGCGGGCCGTCCCGTCCTGCTGGCCCGCGCCCTCGCCATCCGGCTGGCCGCCGAAGCCGCCCGCGCGGCAGCGTCCGCGCAAGCCGGCCCACACGGCTGACCCGGTACCCGTCCGGTCAGGAGTTCGTACGGCGAGAGGCCCTCGCCGAGGGTGAGCGTGAAGCCGGCGCTGTAGGCATCGGTCATCCAGCGCAGCCCGTTCTCCGTGTGTTCCCTCTCCATCGAGGCGCCCTTTCACCGCGGTGGCCGCCGGGATGCCGGCCTTCGGGACAGAACCTAACGTCGCGTACCGACATCCCCTTCCGGCAGACCGGCCGTATCCCGACGCGGCGAGGGAGGACGGCTCACTGGGCAACTGCCCTGGCGCGCGCGTCGACCGTCGGGCCGCGGTATGCGCGAGCCTCCCTGTGCCGGATGCGCGCCGGATGGGTAAGGGAAGAGGCACGCGGCGCCGGCAACGGTCGGGCGAAGGACGGGGGAGGGCCATGGGCGGGAATGGATCACGCTGGTTCAGGAGGCGGAAAGCCGGACGGCGGGGCGGGGGCGACGGAAGCGGTGACCGGGAGAAGCCGTTCACCGTCACCTCGTTCACCAAGCAGGACGGGACGGTCGTGATCGACGTGTCCCTGGGAGCCGCCATGTCCATGGCACTGCTGTACGCACAGGCCCTGCAGGAGCTTGGCCCCACCGACCCGGCGACGTGGGAACGCGGCACGGCTTACGCACGGCGGCTGATGGAGGACGGCCTCTTCGACGACGCCGTCGAGGTCTACCGCGACGTGTTGGCCGGGCGCCGGTCGGCCCTCGGCGCGGACCACCCGGACGCCTTGGCCACCGGTCACAGCCTGGCCTTCGCCCTGTGGACGCGCGGTTCGTACGAGGAGGCCTGCGAGGTGCAGCGCGCGGTCCACTCCGCGCGGCGGCGTGTGCTGGGCCCGGACGACCAGGACACCCTGACCAGTGGTGCCAACCTCGCCGAGACGCTGGTGAGGACCGGACGGCCGGCGGAGGCCAGAGAGGTGCTGCAGGACGTGGTGGCCCGGCTGCGGCGGACCCAGGGGCCGGGCGCTCCGGCCACCGGGGCGGCTCTGACGGTGCTCTCCAGCGTGCTGCACGGCCTGGGGCTCTCCAAGGAGGCCGAACAGGTCTGCGCACAGGCGGAGGAGGCGATCGTCCGGGCCGAGGGGCCGGTGTCGGAGCGTGCCGTCCAGGCGCGCAGCAACCACATCACGGCGTTGCTGGGTGTGGGCCGGGCGGAAGAGGTGCTGGCGGATTCCCGGTCGCTGGTGGCCGACGCGGAGCGGGCGCTCGGGCCGGACGCGGCGGCGACGCTGCACGCCCGGCACGGTCTGGCGGATGTACTGCGCCGGGCGGGACGGCTCGCGGAGGGTGTGCCGCTGCTCGCGGAGACGGTCGCCGGTTACGCCAGGACCGTGGGGGCGGACCATCCGGCGACGCTGCACGCCCATGCCCAACTCGCCGACTGGCTGGCCGCGTCCGGAGAGCGGAAGCGCGCGGTGCGCGAGGGCCGGGCCTGCCTCGCGGGCATGGAGCGGACACTGGGGCCCGAGCATCCCGACACCGACGCGATGCGGCGGTCGCTGGCCGTGATCAGGGCGGGCGGCGGCTGACGGACCGGGAGGCGCTGCGGCTCACGGACCGGTGTGCAGGTGGGCCGCCCACAGGGTGGGCGTCAAGGGGTAGCGCCTCCGCAACTCGCGCACCGCCTCGTGCAGTGAGGCGGCCGGGCCCTCCACGGCGCGGCTGGCGTAGAAGTGGCGCACGATCTCCAGGGAGGCGGCGTCGTCCACCTCCCACAGGGTGCCCACGACGTGGCGGTACCCGGCGAGCTGGAAGGCCCCGGTGATGTGCACGGCCTCGTCGGCCAGCCCGGGCGAGCTGCGGGTGGTGGAGCACGCCGACAGGAAGGCCAGGCCGGCGTGGTCGAGGGCGAGCGCGGAGAGGTCGGCCACGGTCAGCGGCCGGTCGGCATGGTCGTGGACGAGCAGCCGGCTCTCGGCCGGGTCCTCGCGTTCGGCGACGGCGTGGCAGACGATGTGGGCGTGGTCGGCGGCGGCGAGGCCCGCGAGGACGCGTTCCCGGGTGGCGAGGGCTCCGGCCGTGACGCGCGCACCGGGCAGTGCCGCCGCGGCGATCTCCGCCTCGGCGTCCGCCGCCGGGAGGTCACGGTGCCCGCCGGGCGTACGCGCCATGGCCACCACGCAGGAGCGGACGGCGCCGGACGGGGCGGCGGGCCCGGACCGGGTGCGTAGCAGCGCCTCGACGGTGGGGGTGTAGGAGGAGACCACCCGGTCCAAGACGCCCTCCCCGTCGGAGGACTGGGCGGCGTGCAGGGGGAGGAACGCCATCGGGCCGGTGGGACACCACCACAGCCGCGGCCAGGGCCGGCCCTCCCGGTGGGGTCCGTGGCCGAGCCGGTGCAGGACGGGCCCGGTGGTGGTCCGCCACAGCCAGTCGAGGAGACCGCGCACGGCCTCCTGCGCGGCCAGCCGGTCACGCACCCCCGCCCGCGGGTCGTGGGCGCGGCGGACCGCCTCCGCCAGGAGCGTGGCGTTGGCCGCGGCCTCCTCGAAGTCCAGTCGGGGCAACGGCAGTACGTCGAGCCGCCCCCGGCGCAGGATGAGCGCGTCGCTGCGGTACCGGGTGGGCAATACCAGCACGACGGGTTCGTCGCCGACGGCGGCCAGCAGATCGGCCGCCCGCGCCGGACGGAGGAAGTCGGCCAGGCCGGGCAGGGAGCGGATGTGGGCGATCAGCCGGTCCCACTCCGCCTCCCTGTCCCGGGGGGTGCCTCTCGCCGTGAGGCCGTGGGCGCGGGCGGGTGGTTCGGGCGCGTCCGCCTCGCGCCGCAGCCGCAGGTACGCACGGGCCGCCTCCGGGTCCGTCCGCCGGAGCGCGGCCAGTCCCGCGCCGGGGACGGTGCGGCGGCCGAGCAGCACGCCGCGCCCCTGCTCCAGCAGTTCCAGCGCCCGTTCGGGCTGTCCGGCGAGGAGGGCGCAGGCGGCGGCCGAGGTGGCCGCCCCGGAGGTGCCGGCCAGGTCGTGGTGCTGGTCGACGCGGAGACGGTCGCGGGAGGCGAGGCGCGGGAGGAGCGCCACGGCCTCGGCCAGGGCGTCGGCCGCCCCGCGCCAGTCGGCGAGTCCGGCGAGGGCGTGACCGTGCAGGGCGTGCACCTCGACGCGGCGGTGGACGGGCACCGCCCGTACGCCCGCCGCCTCGGCCGCGACCTCGGCCGCGCGCCGCAGGAGCGAGGCGTCACCCGTGTGCTGATGCTCGGCCCGCAACGCCTGCACCAGGGAGACCCGGGTCGCCATCTGCTCGGGGTGTCCGGTGGGGAAGGCGGCCAGCGCCTCCTCCAGCAGTTCGATGCCCTCGTGCAGGTCGGCACGGTCGGCGAGGGCGTCGTACCGCTTGCGCAAGGCGTAGGCCAGACCGTCGACGTAGGGGCGGCGGGCGCTCGGCCCGCCCGGACACAGGGCGAGGGCGCGACGGTGGTACCCCACCGCGTGGTCCAGCGCCTCCCGGCTCCCGGTGCGCCGGTGCGTGTGTTCCAGGACGACGGCGAGGCTGGCCGCGGCCACCGGCTGGTCGGGGTGGCTGGGCGGCAGGGCGTCCCGCATGGCCCCGAACGCCTGCGCGGCCCGGGCGAGCAGGTCGAGTTCGCCGGTCCTGTGGTACACGCTCATCAGCGTGTTGCCCAGGCTGTTGAGCAGTACGGGCGGCACACTCGTCGAGGCCGCCGGCACGGCGGTCAGCACCTCCAGCGCGGCCCGGGCGTCCGCGGCGTGGCGGGTGCCCTCCGCCCTGTCGAGCAGACATCCGGCGAGCGCGACGGCCGTGGGAACGCGGTGGCTTCCCTCCGATATCGCCCATGCCCGCTGGAGCAGGTCGATCGCCTCGTCCAGGTCCGCCCGTTCGCGGTCCAGCCCGTGGCGCAGGCGCAGCGCGGCGGCGAGTCCTCCGAGCGCGGGCACCAGGTTGGTCCGGTCGCCGGCCACGGCGGCGAGTGCCTCGCGTCCCCGGCGCACGGCCAGTTGGAGGGCGGCGGGGTCTTCGTCGAGGCCGAATCGGGTACGGCACACCTGACCGGCCGTCGCCAGCAGGGCCGCCCGGCCCCAGTCCTGTGCGGGCCGGTGGGCGACGACCGTGTCCAGCAGGAGGAGCACGGAGTCGAGTCCGCCGGTCCGGCCCAGCCGGGCGGCGCGGGCGATCACCGCGTCGGCGAGGGCGACCGCGCGCCCGACCGCTTCGTCCGCCTCGGGCGAGGTGCGGTGGCAGGCACGCTCCAGCACCATCACCGCCTCTTCGAGGTCCTGTGCCGCCCTGGCCTCCTCGTACCGGGCGAGCAGGGCGACTCCGAGGCCGGCGAGGGCCTGCGCGTGGCAGGGGTCCGGCTCGGGGTGGGCGGCCGAGGCGGCTCGCCAGGCGGCCACCCGCTCCCCCGGCCCGGGCGAGCCGTCCGTCCCGTCGGCGTCCTGGTGGTCCAGCCCCTCGGCGCGGGTCAGCAGCCACTCCGGCCGGCGCGGGTCCGTGGGCGGGACCAGGGAGGCGGCCCGGCCGTACAGCTCCAGGGCCTCGGCCAGGTCCGCGCGGTCACCGCGTGCTCGGTGGCGGGCGCGGAGCACCTCCGCGGCGCCCGCGAGCTCCTCGGGCCGGGCGGGGCGGTCGGCGGCGGTGAGCAAGCGGCGGTACGTCCCTACGGACTCGTCCAGTTCGTCCGTCCCCCCGTGGTGGTACAGGGCGTCGGCGAGGGTCGCCAGGCACATCGCGGCCAGCTCCGGATCGTCCGGGGCCTCGTCGAGGGCGGTCCGCATCAGCGCCACCGCCTCCTCGGCGTGGCGCCGGTCGCCGCCGAGCCGCCGGCGCAGCATGGCGATCGCCGCGAGGTTCTGCAGGATGCCGGGCCGCGCCTCGGCGACGACGTGCGGGAGCACCTCGCGCAGCAGGGGCTCCGCCTGCTCCAGTGGGGCCCGTTCACCGGTTCTCAGGTACTGCTGGAGCAGTTCGACGGCCGCCAGGTGTCGTGCGCTGACCGAGTCGTGACGCATGCTCTCTCCTGGTCTCGTCCGGCGGCGCCCGGCGCCACTACGCTGGCGGCGCACGCGTCGGTGCCTGCCGCGCTTGGTCCTGGCGGGTCCGCCGCCGGTGGAGGGGATGATGAGAAGCACATGATCCGACGCGAGGACCCGGCCCGGCGTCTCGGGGACGCCACCACGGCTCAACTATCACGTATGTGCGACGACTTGGTCGAGGCCGCGGCGCTTATCGGTCCCGAGGCCGACGAGGCGCTGGCCCGGCTGCGGGCACCGGATGTGCCGGAGGAGCGGATTCTGGCGGAACTGGCGCGCCTGGAGGACCTGATGCGCCGTCACGGGCTGGTCGGCGGCGGCTCGGTGGGCCGGGGTGAGGCGGACCCCGGGGCCACCGCGTACCAGTCGCTGCCCGGCCTCGGGCCGGGCCGACCGCTGGAGGAGGTGTACGTCTGCCCCGCCGGCCTGTGCGACCGTGTGGAGATCCCGCGGCCGGGGGAGGCGGCGCGCCCCCTGTGCGCGGTGTGGGCGTGCCCGCTGCGCCGGTTCCGCACGGACCGCCTCGCGCCCGGCGCCGACGGCTCGCGCAGTCGGCATCCGCGTCCCCGGACAGACCGGTGACCGCGTTCCTCACCTCCCTGGGCGGGAAGCTGGCGGAGCGGTGGCTCGCCGGGCTGATGCTGCCGGGTGTGGTGTTCGTGTGCGCGGTCGTGGCGGGAGCCGGACTCGGCCACGGGCACGCGCTCGACCACGGCGCCCTGCGGGACACGGTGGACCGGTTCGCCGCCTCCCAGGCGGGCCGCTCCGGGGGAACGCTGCTGCTGCTCGCCGTCGGGACGATCGTGGCGGCGGTGGCCGTCTCGGCGTTCGTACGCGCCCTGGGGGAACTGGTGGCCCGGCTGTGGACCGGTCCGTGGGGCCGGGCCGGAGCGCCGCTGACCCGGCGACGCGTGCGCGCGTGGCGGGTGGCGGCCCGGCGGTACGAGGACGGGCTGCGCGCCAAGGCCCGCGTCCTGCTGGGTACCCGCGCCCCGGCGGCGCTGCCCGACACCGCGGCGCTGGCGGCGGCCCGCGACCGGATCGCGTTGACCGAACCACGGCTTCCCACCTGGATGGGGGACCGTGTGCTGGCCGTGGAGGAGCGGGTACGGACCGCCTACGACCTGGATCTGGCCACGGTGTGGCCACGCATCTGGCTGACCCTGGGCGAGGAGGTCCGCACCCCGCTGAGCTGCGCGCAGGCGGACTTCACCGGCGCCGCCCGCTGCGCGGCCTGGGGGACGCTCTACCTCGTCCTGGGAATCTGGTGGTGGCCCGGCGCCCTGGTCGGTGCCGCCACCTGGGCGGTGGCCTGGTGGCGGGGGCGGACCGCGGTGGAGTGCCTGGCCCAGCTGGTGGAGTCCGTGGTCGACCTGCGGGCGGGTCGGCTCGCGCTCGCGCTCGGCCGCCAGGTGACAGGACCGTTCACGCCCGCTGACGGCGCCTCGGTGACCCGCATCCTGCGCAAGGGCTACTGAAGCGGATCGCCCCCGCACCGCTGCCCGCACCGCTCGACGTCCACGTCACCGAGGACAGCCTGGCGGACTGCTGCGAGCTGGAGGCTCGCCGGGGACGTCGGAGCCACGAGCCGGATCGCCGCGCCGGCCGGAATCGCCGCTCCCCGCCGGATGCTCCGCCCAACCGGAGGCCGGACGACTTTCCATGATTACCGGCGCACTTTGAACACTCTGGTGACGAAGTATGGACGGCGCCGAGGGAAGCCTCCTACTGTTCTCGGCGCAGCCACCGGAGCTTCGGCCCGCAAGGAGGCTGCCATCTCGCACGAGCCGAACGTTCACCCCCGGGCGTCGGGTGGCCCCACCCACCGCCGCGACGTGCCCCTCACCGCGAGGGGCCAGGAGGAAGAATGCTCTTACGGCCGTTCCACCGTTACCGCAGACACCTCACCGGCCTGGTGGTCTCCACGTTCCTCGTCGGCGCGTTCGCCGCCGCGCCGGCCACCGCCGCACCCGGACCGCGGGACGAGCTTCCGCCCCAGGAACCAGGCGTCACCCTGCGCGTCTTCGACGTGCAGGTCCCCCTCGACGAGCTGTGCTCCATCAAGGCCGGTCAGACGCCCAACGTCGACAAGCTGATGCCTCGGATCGACTGGAGCTCGCAGGACGACTTCGGCTTCGCCGACCACTTCGTCTCGGAGGTCACAGCCAACCTCACCGTTCCCGAGAGCGGTACGTACGACTTCCGGCTGACCAGTGACGACGGTTCGCGGCTGCTGATCGGCGGGGACACCGTCATCGACCACGACGGGCTGCACGGCGCCGAGCCCGAGGACGGCTCCGTGGAACTGGCGGAGGGCCCGCACGCGCTCCGCATCGACCACTTCGACCGGGCCAACGACCAGCAGCTCACCCTGGAGTGGAAGCCACCGGGCGCCGACGGCTTCGCCGTCGTCCCCGACTCCGTGCTGAGCACCGACGCCGACGTCGTACGGGTCACCGCGCCCGGCCGCAAGGAGTGCGAGGGCGCCCTCGACTCCCCCGGCGACGGCCTTCCGCTCACCGAGGTGCATCCGGACTACGAGCTCACCGACCTGCGCCCCGAGGGCTTCGAACCGCAGGTCAGCGCGATGGACTGGCTGCCGGACGGCCGGCTCGCCGTGACCACGTGGGGCGGCACCGACAACACGACCGGCGAGGTCTACCTCCTCGACAACGTCCAGGGCGAGACAGGTCCGGACGAGGTGACGGCCAAGAAGGTGGCCGAGGGGCTCAAGGAGCCCATGGGCATCAAGGCCGTCGACGGCAAGCTGTACGTCTCCCAGAAGCACGAACTCACCGAGCTCACCGACACCGACGGCGACGACGTGAGTGACGAGCAGCGGACGGTGGCGACCTGGCCGTACGGCGGGAACTTCCACGAGTTCGCCTTCGGCCTGCTCTACCGGGACGGCGCCTTCTACCTCAATCTCTCCGTCGCGATCGACCTGGGCGGAGCGACCACGGACCCGCAGCCGGCCGAGAACCGCGGCTCGACCATCAAGGTGGACAAGGAGACCGGCGAGGTCAGCTACATCGCCGGGGGCCTGCGCACCCCCAACGGCATCGGCTGGGGCCCCGAGGGCGACATGTTCGTCCTGGACAACCAGGGGGGCTGGCTGCCCTCCTCGAAGCTGCTCCACATCAAGCAGGACCGCTTCTTCAACCACTACACCAACCCGTCGGGCCCCTTCGACGCCAACCCGGTCACCAAGCCGGTGCTGTGGCTGCCGCAGAACGAGATAGCCAACTCCCCTAGCACACCCCTGCAGTTGACGGAAGGACGGTTCGCCGGGCAGATGCTGTTCGGGGACGTCACGTACGGCGGGATCCAGCGCGCGTACCTGGAGAAGGTCGACGGCGAGTACCAGGGCGCGGTCTTCCGCCTCACCCAGGGCCTGGAGGCAGGCGTCAACCGGATCAGCATGGGCCCGGACGGCGCGATCTACGCCGGCGGGCTCGGCGCGGGCGGCAACTGGGGCCAGGAGGGCAAGCTGACCTACGGCCTCCAGAAGCTCTCCCCCAGCGGTGACGAGGCGTTCGACATCCTGGCGATGCGGGCGAAGCCGGGCGGTTTCGAGCTGGAGTACACCGAGCCGCTCTCCGAGGAGACGGCAGCGAAGCTGGCGGAGAGCTACCAGGTCGAGCAGTGGGCGTACGCCCCGACGGCGGAGTACGGCGGCCCCAAGATCGACGAGGAGAGCCTCGGCGTCAGCGAGGCCACCCTCTCCGAGGACGGCAAGAAGGTCACCCTGTCCATCCCCGGCCTCAAGGCCAACCGCGTCGTCCACGTCCGCTCGCCGCGCCCCTTCAGCTCGGCCGAGGGCACGGAACTGTGGAGCACCGAGGCCTGGTACACCCTCAACTCCCTGCCGGGCGACCAGCCTCCGGCCACCCAGTACGAGGCGGAGGAGGCCACCCTCACCGGCGGTGCGGGCGTCGACACCGAACACGCGGGCCACTCGGGCGGCGGCTTCGTCGACAACTTCGGTGAGCAGGGCGCGGCGGTCGCCTTCGACGTCCAGGCGCCGAAGGCGGGGACGTACGACGTGGCGCTGCGCTACGCCAACGGACCGGACCCGGCCCCCGGCACCAAGACGGTGAGCCTCCACGTCAACGGCACCAAGGTGCGGCAGGTGAAGCTGGCCTCCACCACCGACTGGAAGACCTGGTCGACCGTGACGGAGCAGCTGGAGTTACGCGAGGGCCGCAACACCGTGGCCTACTCCTACGACGACGGTGACACCGGCCACGTGAACCTGGACATGATCACCGTCCATCCGGAGGGCGCCCGTATCCCGCTCTTCGACGGGACGGACCAGGCGGCCTGGCAGCATCCGGACGGCCGCACCCCCGAATGGCCGGTGAGCGGTGAGGAGATGGAGATCGCCGGCGGGGACCTGCGCACCAAGCAGGGCTTCCAGGACTTCCGCGCGCACGTCGAGTTCTGGCTGCCGGAGCTGCCGCCGGACGTGACGGGCCAGGACCGCGCCAACAGCGGTGTGTACCTCCAGGAACGCTACGAGGTGCAGATCCTCGACTCCTACGGCGACACCACGCTCGCCGACGACGAGGCCGGGGCGGTCTACACCAAGAAGGCCCCGGACGAGAACGCCGCCACGGCCCCGGAGACCTGGCAGACGTACGACATCACCTTCCGGGCCGCCCGCTACGACGACTCGGGGGCCAAGACGGAGGACGCCCGGATCACCGTGGTGTGGAACGGCGTCACCGTCCACGACGACGTGGCCGTCGACGGCCCGACCGGCGGTGGGGCGGCCGAGGACCCGACGGCGGGGGCGATCCGCCTCCAGGACCACGGCAGCAAGATCCGCTACCGGAACGTGTGGGTGGAGCCGCTCAGCTAGGAAGTGTCCGGCACGGCCCCGGCACGACCCGAAGGGCCCGGTTCCTGGGTGGCGGTCGCCACCCAGG